>JAWUWD010000065.1:0-12917 GCA_034112085.1 Cyclobacteriaceae bacterium | reverse complement strand
AAGAGCTTACCGCGGCATATCGAGATGTCATTACACGTTCTATTATCCCAAAGTATCAAGAATTGAGTGTTTTCCTCAAGGAGGAATACTTGCCAGTTGGCAGAGAAACATCTGGGATTGGCGCATTGCCAAATGGAACAGAAACATACAACTACCTAATAAAGCTCCATACCACGACTAACATGAGAGTTGATGAAATTCATGATCTGGGCAAAAGTGAAGTCGAGCGTATTCTAGGTGAAATGGAGTCAGCTAAAAAGGAGATGGGTTTTGAAGGAACTATTGAGGAGTTCTTTGAGAGTATAAGAACCAGCCCTGAGCAAATGCCCTTCGATCAACCAGATCAGGTTATTGCTAATTTTAACCAAATCAAGAATAGAGTAGAAGAATCACTCGATCAATTATTTGATTTGAAGCCTAAAGCAGACTTCATCGTCCAAAGGACTGAGGCTTTCAGAGAGGCTTCGGCAAGTGCTGAATACGTACCTGGTTCGAAAGATGCCACACGACCAGGAACTTTCTATGTGCCAATCAATAATGTAAAGACTTACAACAAATTTGCTGATGATGGGCTGTTTCTTCATGAGGCGATTCCTGGGCATCATTACCAATTATCTCTGCAGCAAGAGAATAACGACTTGCCCGAATTTCTACATCCTGAAAGCATGGGTGTGTTTGTAGAAGGGTGGGCCTTGTATGCCGAATCTTTGGGTGCTGAACTAGGACTTTATACTGATCCAGTTCAGTATTTTGGCATGCTGAGTATGGAAATGCATAGGGCCATTAGGCTGGTGGTGGACACAGGAATACATGGGAAAGGATGGACAAGAGAACAAGCTATTCAGTATTCACTTGATCATGAAGCCGAGTCCGAAGAGAATATTATCTCTGAAATAGAACGTTATATGGCAACACCGGGTCAAGCTTTGTCCTATAAAATTGGTCAATTGAAAATAAGAGAACTGAGAACGAAATCAGAAGAGGTTTTAGGAGCTAATTTTAATATTAAGGAGTTCCACAACCAGGTATTGAATTCTGGGAGTTTGCCCTTGGTTCTTTTAGAACAAAAAATCAATAATTGGATAGACGGTCAATTAGGTGAATAATTAAGCATCATGGATAATTAAATCACAATAAACTTCACTGAATTTTCATGACCAAACCAACTAAATTAACCAGGCAGCTTGGCTTACTCGCCCTGACTGCCACAGGAGTATGCTCAATGCTTGGCGCATCGATCAATGTTGTGCCATTTATGATACAGAAAAATGTACCAGGGATAGGTCCTTACGTTCTGCCAGCCTTTGCTTTTGCCGCTATTCCAGCAATTTTTGCCGCCTTGGCGTATGCAATACTTGCATCTGCCATGCCTCGGGCAGGAGGTAGTTATATTTATGCTAGCCGTGGCCTTAATCCTTACTTGGGTTTTGTGGCTAGTTTTTCACAATGGTTTGGATTGTCCATTGTGATTGGAGTGATCGCTTATATTACTGTTCCATTCATTAGAGATGTATCGATCAGCTTGGGTTGGCAAGAGCTAGCATTGGCATTGGAGACACCGATAGTGAGGATAGGACTTGCCTTATTGCTCATTTGGGGTTTTGTCTATGTCAACATAAGAGGTGCTAAGTCCTATAGCAGTGTGCTACTCCCCATGATGTTTCTCATGTTCGGACTCGGGGCGATTGTAATAGTCGCTGGATTTGTTTTCGATCAATCTGATTTTCAAAATGCACTACAGGTTAAAGAGAACAGGACGATCTCCACAGTAGCCAATGTAGACTTTGATTGGCGTGTATTCCTATCTGCTTCGGCACTTTTATTTTCGAGTTTTATTGGTTTTGATTCGATTGCACAAGCTGGCAGTGAAGCCAAGAATCCAGTAAAAAATCTACCGAGAGCTATTCTGTTGGCCATTTTATCAGTCGGGGTGTTTTATTTTCTTTTTGCGGCAGCAGTATATCATACCGTGCCATGGAGCTTTGTGGCCAGCGAGTCGCTTATCAAGGATATCACAGCTCCAGGATTATTGAGCTACGTATTACCATCGGGTCTTGGGATAGCAATTTTGATTGGTGCAGCGATTGCGTTGATCAATGACCTTCCAGCCATGTTACTTTCTGTTTCGCGGTTGATGTTCGCCTGGGCGGAGGATGGGATTTTTCCATCTAACATGGCCAAGGTTCATCCAAAACGACATACGCCACATATCGCACTGATCACGGCTGGAGTGATGGCAAGCGTTGGGGTGTTTGGCTCACATTTCGCACGTGATTTCTTTTTAGGTATAGATATAATGGTTACGTCTATGATGGTCAATTTCCTATTGATGTGCATTACATTGATCACTATTCCTAAAGTGAATCCAGAACTATCCAGCTCGATCAAAGTCATCAGAAATCGAACAGCGCAATTGACTATTGGTTGGCTCGGAACCCTTTCTCTCGCAGGATTTTTGGGTATGCATACCTACAAGGATTTTTCCAATGAGACTGCCGCATGGTATTTTCATTCAACACCAATTTGGTTGATAGTCATGTCAATTGCCTCTATCATTTTCATTTTTAAGTGGAATCAACTCAAGAATAAAGGTGTTGATTTAAAAAATGTATTTCATAATCTTCCTCAAGAATAACCGATGAACAAAACAATTGAACTCGCACCAGGTCTGACTATATCACGGATTATCACGGGACTCTGGCAAATAGCCGATATGGAACGAGACGGTCAAACATTGGATCCTGTCACGACCTCTCAACACATGGAACCTTATGTTCATGCAGGACTTACTTCTTTTGATATGGCAGATCATTATGGATCCAGCGAAATTATCACTGGAGAGTTCAAGAAAAATCATGCATTGGGAAGTCAAGTTCAGTTATTCACGAAATGGGTGCCTAAGGCGGGTAAAATATCTCGTCAAGAGGTAAGAGATGCCATGAACAAGGCACTTGATCGAATGCAACAGTCTTCTATCGACCTTATGCAATTTCATGCTTGGAATTACGCTGATCCAAGCTGGTTAGATGGATTGTTTTATTTGAATGAACTCAAAGACGAGGGATTACTAGGCCATATTGGTGTTACCAATTTTGATGCTGCACATTTGAGAATTGCATTGGCAAGCGGTATTCCAATCGTAAGCAACCAAGTCTGTCACTCGCTGATCGATCAAAGGGCCAGCAATAATATGTCCGAGATATGTAATGAATACAATACAAAAATATTAGCCTTTGGCACTTTGGCCGGAGGGTTTCTCACGGATAAGTGGCTTGGAAAAGCAGAACCTAAACAGGAAGATTTGCAGACTTGGTCAGAAATGAAATATAAGCGCTTCATTGACAATGCTGGAGGATGGGAACCCTATCAATCTCTCTTAGAAGTGGTCAAAAAAGTGAGTACTAAACATCAATCTTCGATAGCCAATATAGCCACGAGGTTTATGTTTGAAAATAGTGCTGTTGCGGCAGTTATTGTTGGAGCGCGACTTGGTCATAGCGAGCATATCAATGACAATGTGAGAATGTTGGACATCGATCTCTCTACTGAAGATGTGAGTTTGATCAAAGAAGCTCAAAATGAGCTAAAACCAATACATGGGGATTGTGGTGATGAATACCGTAAGCCTCCTTTCCTAACTGCTTCGGGTGATCTGAGTCATCATGTCGCTTCTATACCCAAGCCATTTGAAATCACAAAAATATCTAACGATCGAGAGCAAATATTCAGCGGTACGGTGTGGGAAGAATTTGCTGGATACTGTAGAGCAGTCAAAGATGGGGACCACATTCATGTCTCTGGCACAACAGCCACTCATGGCAAGGATATGATAGGCGGTTCTGATGTCGCAGCACAAACTCATTTCGTCATTGACATAATTCAAGGAGCTATCGAAACTTTTGGTGGGACCTTGTCTGATGTGACCCGTACCCGAATATTTGTTAATAATATCGAAGATTGGGAAGCAGCCGCCAGAGCCCATGGCGAGCGTTTCAATGGGATCAATCCCGCCAATACACTGGTGGAGGCGAAACTAGTAGGGGATGGATACTTAGTGGAAATAGAGGCTGAAGCAAGAATCACCTCAGCCTCATAGTTCTACTTGAGCTTGTTCATGAATGATTTCCATTTGGTGTTGTTGAAGCTATTGACCTCTTTCTCAAACTCTGTGACTAGGTGAGTAGCTTGATCCAGAAGCTGCTTTTCCTGGATAGAAGGTGTCTTTAACCTGGCCATTGCTACTTGCAATATATCATTCACTTTCGAATACGGTGTGGATTCTATGGTTTGCCATGCGCCAACTTGTCTATCTGGTCGGGGTGTCTTGCCTTTCGCCTTGAGCTCCTCTAAAGATCGTCTGATTTTAGTGATTTGATCCAGTGCTTTTTTATTATTCACAGACTGTTTTTTCAAAGTGTCTAACTCTACTATTTTCTCATCGATGCCATTAAGTAAAGCTGCCAGCTTTTCTACTTGTTGATCAACCGACTTCTTGAGTTTGTATAGTTCTTGATCGACCGATTCATCTAATTCAAAACGCGGGTCGCTGATTACCTTGACAGTAGTATTGTCAGTGAGCTCACCATATTTGAGTACAACCTTATATTCTCCAGGTAGAACAGGGATACCTCTGGTCTCATCATTGATCCAAGCTCCGGGTAAGGTATTTGAGGCTTCATCTAGATTCCAGATCATATAGTTAAGCCCTTGGTCTTTGGGCTGATAAGTCACCGTTTTGATGAGTTCATTTTGACTATTGTAAATGTGAGCTTCTATTTCTTGACCTTCTACAGGCTTACTTGTTAGATAAAATGGAATTTGCGTTTTTTGAAAGACTTTGTTCTCCCCTTCGAAAGTCGTGTGAAATCCACTCCAAATGTTCCCGGGAGGAGCGATGAACAAGCCTTTTACTTGAACTGCGTCATTCATTGGTAGGGCTGTAATTCCTTCATTAACATTATTGGCAGCTATTTCTCTTAAACTTAATAAGTCATCCAACACCCAAATTGCTCGACCAAAAGTACCAACAATCAATGCTGACTCTCGCTGTTGAAGCGCTAGATCCATGGTGGATACGGAAGGAAATCCATTCTTGAACTGAACCCAATGCTCTCCTTCATCAATACTGATCCAAAGACCATTCTCTGTGCCTAGAAAGATAAGGTTGGGCTGAACAGGGTCTTGTAATATTGAGAGGGCATATCCTTTTACTTGAGATTCATCAGCCATTCTAACCCAGTGTTCTCCAAAGTCATCCGTCTTAAATAGATATGGGGCATAATCTCCTTTTCTATAGTTATTGACCACCATCCAGGCTGCACCATTCTTATGTTCTGAAGCTTTGATTTGAGCGATCCAGCCTTCTTCTGGCATGCCTTCCACGTTTTTGGTCAAGTTGCTCCAAGTTTTGCCACCATCTTTTGTGAGCTGGACTTGTCCATCATCAGTGCCAACCCAAATGGTTTTCTTATCAAGCGCGCTAGGGGATATAGCAAGGATGCTATTATACATTTCTGCACCAGATATATCTAAGGTCAATCCTCCATAATCGCCTTTCTGATGAGCTGGATTATTGGTGCTCAAATCAGCAGAGATAGTCTCCCAAGTGGCGCCTTTGTCATGTGTCACATGAAGAAATTGGGATCCATAGTATAGACTCTTGGAGTCGAAGGGGTCTTTTGCAAATCCTGCATTCCAGTTGAATCGAAGTGGGGTCTTTGTCCCATTCCCACGAGGCTTGATGCTCTGGTAATAACCAGAGACCTTATCGTATCTGTAGAGGTTACCACCTTGAGAGGTGCCATATCCAAACCTAGAATTCTCAGTGTCTGGTGAGATGTAAAAGCCATCACCTCCGACTAGATACTGCCAGTACAAGGTGCGAATCCCCCCTCGCTTCCATGTGTATCCTGGACCAAACCAGTTGCCGTTGTCTTGCATACCACCATATACATTGTAAGGCATGTCTTCGTCTACATTGATATGATAGAATTGAGCTACTGGTATCGTCTCTGGGAAGTACCAACTCTTTCCATGGTTTTGCGTGATACCTATACCGCCATCACCTCCTATAATGAAATGTGTTGGATCATCCTTGTTCACCCAAAATGAATGAAAGTCTGCATGTATTCCTTTGGTTTCGTCAGCAGGAATCATCGGTACAGGATCGAAGCTCTCACCACCATCATAGCTGACTGATAGCGGCTGATAGATGTTGTAAAGTCTGTCCGGGTCTTTCGTGTCTACGGCCAGTTCCTGAAAGTAAAAAGGTCTGTTGTTCGTGAACTTAGGATTGTCATTGATAACCCTCCAGGACTTACCACCATCATCACTGCGGTAGAGCGCATTCTTCTCGGCTTCTACCTTGGCATATATTCTCTTGGTATTGCTCGGGGCAATGGCTATTCCTATTCTACCGAGATCTCCTTTTGGCAACCCGTGCGCTGCGCCTAACTTTTCCCAATGCTCGCCTTTGTCATTAGATACATATAGACCAGAACCAGAACCTCCAGAAGTGAAATAATAGGGTGTTCTTCGATGTTTATAAAGAGCTACAAAGAGCTTATTGGGATTCTCCGGATCGAGTACCATATCTGCTACTCCAGACATATCATTAGTATAGAGTATTTTTTCCCAGGTTTTCCCTCCATCAGTGGTTTTATAAAGCCCTCTGTCTTCATTAGGATCAAATGGATCTCCCATAGCTGCGACATATACCGTATTGCCATCTTCTGGATCAATAATGATGCGATGAATGGTTTTGGTCTTCTCTAGTCCTAAATGAGTCCAAGTTGATCCGCCATCTGTACTCTTAAAAATACCCATCCCAAGGTTCATCGAGTTTCTTGGATTGCCTTCACCAGTGCCTGCCCAAATTACATTTGGATCACTCTGCTGAATGGCCAATGCTCCGATGTTTTGAGTGGGTTGATCATCAAAGATTGGAGCCCAAGCGGACCCGCCATTTTCAGACTTCCAAACTCCACCTGATGCTGCTCCGACATACATGGTCTTTGTATCGCTATCAACTACATCAATGGCGGTGATGCGACCACTCATGTTTGCTGGGCCTACATTTCTGATTTTCAGGTTTTCTAATTTACTAAGGTCTAGCTGTTGTGCTTCTGTCAACAATGTGCCTAGCACAAATACAGTTGTAAGGATCAATTTAATTTTCATTGTATAGAAGTTCTGCATGATTCGAATTGATTAATCGCCTGACTATTTTGAATGATAACCACTCATCAAACGATCTGATATTAGTAGGTTGATAAATTCGACATATTGCTTTTGAATTCCTATCTTCCATAAAATAAAATCAACAGATTATGAACCGCTATTTCATCGCATTGACATTCATTATGGCAGCCCTCATCACCGGTTGTAATCCTATTACTCCAGAAGCTGATGAATCTTCACAAGGATCTAATGCGTCTAAAAAACAAACATTTACGACATCAGATTATAACGACTTGGTAAGTTTGTTTAAAGAATGGAGATCATTTGAAGTACCTCCAATGAAAGATGATGCCCCTGACTACACTGCAACAACTTTCGAAAAGCGATGGCCAGCGTTTCAGGAAATTCAGAATAAATTACTATCTATTGATACTGCCAACTGGGAAGTACATCAGCAGGTAGATTGGATGATTGTGTGGGCAGAGATGAATGGATTCGATTTCAATCACAACATACTCAAGCCTTGGGTGAGAGATCCCGCTTATTACAAGTCACTCTGGACAGATCGCAGTGATGTGCCTGCACATGAAGGACCAACTCATCACGGCACCACGGAGATTTGGACTTATAACTTTCCTCTAGATGCAGCAGGTAAAGATAAACTGCTAAGTGATCTTAAAGTGATTCCTTCTCTTAATGAACAAGCTAAAGGCAATCTCACAGGTGATGCCAAAGACCTTTGGATAGCTGGAATACGCGATATCAAAACCCAGAGTACCAGTCTCAAAGATATCCTAGAACTGGATGGCGTAAAAGATGATTCCGATTTGGTCACAGCGATCAATGCAGCAGTAAGTTCTACTGATGATTTTGTATCATGGCTCGAAACGGAGGCCAAGACCAAAACAGGTCCTTCGGGCATTGGTAAGGAAAACTACACTTGGTATTTGCAGAATGTCCA
This sequence comes from Cyclobacteriaceae bacterium, assembly GCA_034112085.1. GTDB lineage: Bacteria > Bacteroidota > Bacteroidia > Cytophagales > Cyclobacteriaceae > JAWUWD01. The sequence goes on along the minus strand of JAWUWD010000065.1, from coordinate 4,777 downwards.
CTTGGTGCCGCTAACATGGGCTGATGAAGTAATGCTACTGAAGAGTGAACTGGCAAGTGCGTGGTCTTCTTTGAAGCTTGAAGAACATAATAATAGAGACTTGCCTCAATTGGTGGAGGCAGACTCACCTGATGCCTATAATAAACTAGCAGAAGCTTCTGCCGAAAGCTTCTTGTCGTTTTTAGAAAACGATGAAATAGTTTCAGTTAAAGATTATTTCAAGCCGGCATTAGAGCCTCATTTGGGGCATTTCGTTCCTAAAGAAACACGTCATTTTTTCTGGATCACGATGCACTATGATCCTCGACCCTTGTACTCTCACTTTTATCACTGGTTTGAACTGGCAAGAATGGACAATGAACCACATGCAAGCGAGATCAGAAGAGGGCCACTCTTATATAATATATTTGATTCTAGAAATGAAGGAATGGCAACTGCTGCTGAAGAAATCTTTATGCAAGCGGGACTGTATGATGATAACCCAAGGGTAAAAGAAATGGTCTATATTTTGATCGCTCAGAGAGCCGCAAGAGGTCTAGGCTCGCTATATGCCCACGCCAACACAATGACAATGGAGGAAGCTGGAGGAATTCATTCAGCATGGACACCTAGAGGATGGATGAAAACAGAAAAAGAATTGCTAATATTTGAACAGCATCTGTATCTAAGACAACCTGGTTATGGAACAAGTTACATCACTGGTAAATATTTAGTGGAAAGTGCCATGGCTGACTTTGCGAGGTTGAAGGAAGAGCAAGGTGAGCAGTTTCAAATCAAAGAATTCCTAGATAACCTAAATACAATAGGTAATATTCCAATATCTCTTGGTCATTGGGAGATGACTGGTAACAAATCACATTTGGATAAAGTGCTAGATTGACGGATTCGCTAAAATTTAAAGAATAAGCATAAAAAAAGCATTTGATGAACCATCATCAAATGCTTTTTTTGTTAGTGACTTTTTACTTAGTAAAAGTGAAGCTTACATCTCCTATGAAAGTTGAGGCACTCAAAGTGATCGAGTTGTTAGTAAATGAACTTATAGCCCAATCTCCAGAATAGGCTCCTCCAGCGGAAGAGTCATTATCAATGATACTTAGGATCGTATTATCACTTGTCAACTCGTATGTGAATGTTCCAGATGAATCGTCTGATGCTTGAAAGTCAATCCCAGCGCATGTTGCAGTACATTCATTAAATGTCAGTGTAGAGCCATCCCCTGGCACTGTAATTCCCAAAACAACAGACTGGCTTAGTGTCCAAGTGCCAACTATTCTGTCACTTTCAGTGAGTAGAACGTCTTCAGTGTCATCATCGCTACAGGATGTAAAGAGGATTATACAAAGTGATAAAATAGACAAAGGGTTTTTAAAATTTTTCATATTTCTCATAATTATTGTTTTGATACGTTTGATAAAAAACAATTTCTGTGCCAGGTAAATTATTTTTTATCCGGTGCAATGATAGCTAAAGTAATTGACGGTTTTCACAGTATTTCAAAAATCCATTCAAATATATTTGGCAGTCAATTTACTGCCCAGGGATATGCATTCTTCCTAATAAATAAAGGATACACATGCCGATGGATGGCTCGTGATAGAAAGACAATAGGTTTGAGAATGGCTTTTAAGAATTTTCTTTTGGGTAATTCTAAAATTTGAGTAGAGATGAAATATTCTTACTTAATAACCATGTCATTCAGAGGCTTGGAAATCCATACGCTTGTGCCATAGCATCAGTATAGTTGTAGGAATCTCCGTGAATTATTAGACTCTTCGGGCTACGCCCTCTGAGTGACGGAGAGAAATAATAAAAAAAAGCCAACTCGAAGGAGTTGGCTTTTGATATAGATCGCTTTTGAATGATTAACCCCAATCTTCTAACTCATCAAAGAAATCTTCTAATTCTATGATAGTGTCCTCAAATAGGTCTTCGAGATTTTCCGTAGTGCCGTCATTGTACTTGATATATGGAACATCTATCAAGTCATTTCCATCTAGTTCTTCGATGAATATGATGTCTCCAAGCTTCGTGTCATTTTCGAATACCTCCAAATTGATAAAGTCGTTTATATCTTCACTTTCACCATCTAGGTTTGTAATATCGCCTTTCACTTTTAAGTCGCCATACTGTACACTGCCAGAAACGCTCGTTACTTCCTCTTTGTCTGCAGCGTCAAAAGTAACCGTAAGGTCTACACCTACGATTGTTTCTCCGCCTTCAGAAATACTAGCTGACAAAGATGCCGATGTACTTGCTGTATCATCAAATACAAGACTGAATGTGTAAGGAACTAACTGGAGACTGATATTACCACTCACAGGATCACCGTAATCATTGTAAGCGACTGTTGCGTCAGCATCGATAACAAGTGCCTCGTTGATAGTCAGGTCTGCAGCAAGCTTTGTTGGGTAATATTCCTCATACCCATCATCAATAATCAGAACTTCTTCATAATCTGTTATGCGAAGTGTAGCATTGTTTGTTTGTGAATTTTCCGTAGGGAAGTTAAGCACTATGATTTCTGAGTCACCTGCCCTTTCAAAATCTTCGGTACCGAAATTCCAATCGTAAATACCTTTGTTTTCTTCGAAATTGAAATCATCTTCTTCCTCCTTCCCTGTAAGTGATTTTTTGACATTGAAAATTTGACGAAATAGCCTGGTTTGTTTTTTGACAAAACCACGGTATTCTTCGTGGCTTACATCTGATCTGCCTCCAAATGGATCTGTATCACCAATCAGGTTGAAGAAACTTCGTAATCCATCAATTCCTTCTGTTTGTGTAATACCGACAATATCTGAAGATGTTTGGACATCGGTCTCAAGCATAGTAGCCTTTGCCATTTCAGTAGTAACTTCAGATACAGTTTCATCATCTGAATCACATGAAAATGTAAAGAAGCTCAGTGCTGTTAGTGTATAAATTGCAAGTCTTTTCATCTGTGTTAATATTTAATATTGTTTGTTTTAGTAGATGTTGATACACAATATTAACAAAAGTAACCTCAAAATATAAAAAGCAAATCTTTGCAATTGGTTTTGTCTCTCGTCATTCAGAGGCTTGTAGAGTCGAATAATCAAATGTAAAAAGCGTCAGTGAAGGGCGAAAAACGAATGATTTTGGCTGATTTGCTATTTCTCTTTGAGGAAATAATTTAATTTATTATCTAACTTCATCCACGTCATTTTATCCACATCAAATTGCCATGTGAACGAGGCGATTACCTTCTCCTGGTTATATGCAAATTCCACATTTTCTCTTAATCTCGTCAAATTGACATACCGATTTTTGGATATGGGTAGGAGCTGAATTTGGCCGAATTCTGGATCGTCCATTCGGGAATAAAACAATTTCCCTTTCTCAACCCATACTTTTCTTTGGCCATAGGTGCCTAGGACTGCCTTGTATTGATTTATTAAGGTGACAGAATCAATGTTTTTTAGATAGTTAAGATGCGCAAGCGCATCTTTTAAGTAGTAGTGTGTTGGATTTGCTTCAATTGCCTTGGTGTATGCTATATGCGCACTATCTAGTTTATTAGCTGCTAGTAAGGCCTCCGCTTTTTTAATAGCATCATCGACTTTCCAGAACCATGTCGAAACCGTCCCAGATGGGCTGTTTTGCGCTACCTGTTGTGCGTAGTAAATGTTGTTTTTTTTATTGGAAAAAGAATATTGAAAGGTATAACCCGTTAATGCATGTCCTTCTATTAACGTATGCTCGCCAGCGACCACGTTAGAGGTGACTCTCTGATTAGAAATGTATGTCAACAGGGCATTGTTCTCAATCCAAGAAGTGAGTGTCTGTTCATTCTTATCTGAGCGATATTCCCCTTCAAATTTCCGCAATGTTTCTTTGGTTACTTTGTGGTCTTTTAAATAGGCCAAAGCTTTGTCATACACTTTAGTAAGATTTTCCCAATGAGGGTGTATCAGTTTGATATTGTTTTGGGTTTTTGTAGCAGCTATTAGATCACCTTTCAGTAACTGAGGAATTATTTTTAAGCTAAAAATTTCATTATCCTCGGGTTGCATAAGTTCAAGTATATCTAATTCATCTAGAATATTGTCATAGTCCTCTTTGATAAGACTCGCGTCTAAATAGTAAAAACTACTGGTAGGGGTTGAGTTATTTTCAAATGACTTACTCGCATGTGCTGTATACGCTTTCATATTCTTAGTTCTACCGTAGACATTGTAAAGTATGTTATTGTATGTGGGGTCGCTCGGGTCTATTTCAAGTTGTAATTTTACCAGCGCTTCTGCATTTTCAAATTGATCATAGGCGAGGTTTTTCAAAATCAGTGCTTCACTTTGTTTTTGTAAGGGGAGTTTACTTCTATATGCAAAGGCTTTGTCAGCTAACCTACGTGCTTCAAACTTACTTAAACTAAAATTTAAGATTCTATTTCCACTTGCTAAATACGCCAAGGCAAAAGTACTGTCTTCTTGAATGGCATTCTCAAAATCCCCCTTCACGTAGTAAGCAATTGCCTGCAATGAATTGGTGGTAAACTCTTTTACCTTTAAATCAAGATAAGTAGGCCGATTGGGTCGGGAGGATGCAAAATTATCTGTGATAAAACTGGTGATTTCATCAATAAGATTTAAAAGGTCTTTGCCGCTAAAAGTTTCTTTAATGATCACCTTCGCATTTGTGCTTTTTCTAAGGAAAGTAGTGATGACATAGGTGCTGTCTATATTTTCAAATTCCCCGTCAACATAATATTCAAAAAACAGTTTAGTGTTTAGTACCTTCTAAGTCGTGTTGTTGG
>JAWUWD010000064.1:0-29063 GCA_034112085.1 Cyclobacteriaceae bacterium | reverse complement strand
CTACCGCACGAGTGACATGTGGACCGTGTCCAAATATTACATCAGCTCCAGCATCAATCAAGGCATGTGAAAATTGATATACATTACCACGATTCTCACCATAGAAAGTCTCTGTTTTTCTAGTGACGTTTTGAAACTTGTTTCCCTCTGCACCTCCATGAAAGGAGATGATGACAACATCTGATATTGAATCCAAATGGTGAACTATGCTTTTTGCTCTATTATAATCATGAATGCTCACCGTTCCTGTATTTGGAGAAAAGGCAGCAAACCCATACTTCATTCCATCAATCATAAATGTTGTATATGGATTAGTCAGCTGTCCTGCATGACTGAAATTTAGGCTATCGAGTACTTTCATTGTATTCACTCGGCCGGCATCACCAAAGTCACCTGCGTGATTATTGGCTGTGCTCAAAACGTCAAAACCAGCTTTCTTGAGATTGTTTAAATAGGTTTCAGGGCTTCTGAATAGATAACAAAGCTTTGGATTGTTACAATTCTTCTGAGTTCCACCTTCATTCAAAATCACTCCTTCTAGATTTCCAAAAGTAACATCTGCATCAGCGAGGATATCACGAACGTCATCTAGTAAATGAGTCCCTTCAGAAGGAGGTAAGTAGCCTTCATTTGGGAAGTTCGTACCCATCATAATATCTCCTACTCCAATAATTTGCAGTGTATCTTTAAGGATCCTATGAATACTCAGCTCGACAGAATCTTGAATTTCTATAATAACTATCGGAGATATGACAGTATCTGCTTGAATCAGGGTTGTTATCAGAGAATCTATGACCGAATTTTGTGAAGAATTGAGAGTCTTTGTTGACTTACAAGAGTAAGTCAAAGTGGTAATCACAAGTAGAAATATAAAGGGGTATTTGATTTGATTCATTTATTTGCCAACAATGCGCACAAAAATAGGAATCAGTTGTTATCAAAAAAATGATCTTAAAATTAATTTGAGATAATAAGTAATACTTAGTCCAGAGAAGGAGCATTAGGGTCAGCAATATTGAGTAGTTTCTCATATTCCTCTACACTAAGATCTCTATGAAAGAAATCTATCGGATTGACCTGCTCATTTTTGTATAGTACTTCATAGTGCAAGTGATTTGCTCCCGATATTCCAGTATTTCCTACATAACCAATGATGTCTCCCCTTTTTACCTTTTGATTATATTTTACATTGAAAATAGAAAGATGAGCATATCTTGTTTTGTAGTGGTATCCATGGTCTACGTAGACAACATTGCCAAATGATTCAGAACGATTCGCACGCTTCACTGCACCATCTGCAGTTGCATAAACAGCAGTTCCTTTTGGAGCTGTAAAGTCAAGTCCTTTGTGAGGACGCCATATTTTCAAGATTGGATGAAATCGCTGTCCATAAGTTGTATGCAAGTATTTAAGTTCTTTATTGTTAATGGGTTGAATTGCAGGTTTAGCTGCCCACATTTTCTCTTTTTCTCTTTCCGTAGCCACTATTTCGTCATACGATAGTGTTTGGATGTAGAGTTTCTTCTTCATCTTATCAATACGTTGATAAGTATTGATGATGAGTTGCTCTTCTTCAAGGTTTTGACTAATTAAATCTTCATATCGTTGGCTACCACCAATACCTGCTTGACGTGCAGTTGGTGCCAAAGGAGGGATGTCAAGTATCGTACGATAAACACTGTCATCTTTGATTTGCAGATCTTTGATTGCGAGATTGGCAAATACTATTTTCTCTTGTAATATGTTCCAGTCCAATTTCAAGTATTCATTCTCCAATGATAACTTAGACTCTTTGATTGGAGTGAAATTATGTTGATAAATATAAATAAGCCCTGTCGCAAAAAATAACGCAACTCCTAAATATGCTAAAAGATTCAGCATTACACTTTTAAGCGTATGAACCACAGGCTCATACTTACAGCTATCTGTATTATATGTGAACTTTACTTTTGACATGTGGATTACATATATATATTAAAAAAAAATATCCATTCGGCTGTTAAAAATATTACCCGAGAGATTGATTCTCTCTGGATGCCAGCTCTAGTAATTTTTGGTACTCGTCATCAGATATGTCTTGAATCATATACTGAATCGGATCAATCTTCTTTCCATCTTTGATGATTTCATAGTGCACGTGTGGAGCCGTAGATCCACCAGTACTTCCTACGTATCCTATCAAGTCACCACGCTTGACGTTTTCTCCTTTTTTTACAACGAACATTTGCATGTGCGCGTATTTTGATTTGTAACCAAACCCATGATCAATTTCTATTTGATTACCATATCCAGTTTTTTTAAAACTTCTTATTGCTCTGACTATTTTGCCATCTCCTGTTGCATAGATAGGCGTACCTCTTGGAGCGGAGAAATCAATTCCCCAGTGCATTTTTCTTCCTTTATATATAGGGTGGATACGCATCCCATATCCTGATGCCAATCTGGTCAATTCTTTATTGTTAACAGGTTGAATTGCTGGGATTGCTGCTAACATTTTTGATTTATTCAAAGCCAGATCCATTATGTCATCATAGGATTTAGTTTGAATGTACATCTGCTTTTTCAGTTTGTCAATCTTTTTATAGCTCGCAGTAATCAATTCTTCTTGTTCTAGGCCTTCTTCTAAAAGTGCTCTGTAGCGTTCAGCTCCTCCAATACCAGCCTGTCTAATAGTAGAAGGGATAGGTTCAGCTTCGAATATTGTTCTGTAGACATTGTCGTCACGTTCTTGTAGTGCAAGAATTTCATTATTAACACCTAAGATATTGTTCTCTAATATATCATAATGAAACCGCAATTCATCATTCTCTTTACTTAATAGCGCTTCTTTGGGAGATTCGAAATAAGTGTTATATATCAATACGATACCTATCGCTAACATGAAAGCAACTGATAAAAAACCTAATAGGTTTAATATCACATCCCATGTAGAGACTTTCACACGCTCATATTTGCATGTTTCAGTATCGTAGTAATATTTTATTCTTGCCATTTATTATTGAAGTAAAATCTTCTAATTTTGTGTCATTCAAATAAGCCTTAAAAATCGTAAATAGCTGATTCCTAGGTGCTTTTGAAAAAACACTGCTGCAATATATATAAATAAGCAGTTTTTGCAAAATTATAAACAGATACCGTAGATGGACTCCAAGTCAATTAGAAAAGAATTCCTAAATTTTTTCAAAGAAAAAGGGCACCAAATCGTGCCATCTGCACCGATGGTGGTTAAGAATGATCCTACCCTAATGTTTACTAATGCGGGAATGAATCAATTCAAAGATTTCTTTTTGGGACATAAAACAGTAGAAGTATCAAAAGTCACTGATACACAGAAATGTTTGCGAGTATCAGGTAAGCACAATGACCTGGAAGAGGTTGGGATGGATACCTACCATCATACCATGTTCGAGATGTTGGGGAATTGGTCATTTGGGGACTACTTCAAGAAAGAGGCGATAGAATGGGCTTGGGAATTATTGACAGTGGTATATAAGCTCCCAAAGGATAGGTTGTATGCCTCTGTATTTGAAGGAGATAAGTCTGACGGACTTGAGATGGATCATGACGCATTTGGCTTGTGGAAAGACATCATAGGTGAGGATCGAATAATCTATGGTAGTAAGAAAGACAACTTCTGGGAAATGGGAGATACAGGTCCATGTGGTCCATGTTCTGAATTACACATTGATCTAAGAACCGAGGAAGAGTGTGCTGCGGTAGATGGTAAGTCACTGGTCAATGAAGATCACCCACAAGTAGTAGAGATCTGGAACCTCGTATTCATGCAATATAATAGACTCGCTTCTGGTGAGTTGGAAAACCTTCCTTCACAACATGTAGATACAGGGATGGGATTTGAGCGTCTTTGTATGGCTGTTCAAGGAGAGAAATCTAATTATGATACTGATGTATTTAAGCCATTGATAGAGGCTATGGCTAAGAAGGCTAAGTTGACTTATGGTGATGATGAAAAGAAAGATATTGCTATTCGTGTGATCTCTGATCATATAAGAGCAATATCATTCGCAATAGCAGACGGTCAACTACCTTCTAATAATGGAGCAGGTTATGTGATTAGAAGGATCTTGAGAAGAGCTGTTCGTTACGGTTATACATTTTTGGGATTCAGAGAGGCATTCATGTATGAATTGCTACCAATCTTAGCGGACCAATTTGATGGCGTTTTCCCAGAATTGGTTAGCCAAAAGGACTTTGTGGCTAAGGTGGTAAAGGAAGAGGAATTATCATTTCTCCGTACACTTGAGACAGGATTGAAAAGATTGGAAGTAATTACGGATGATTTGAAAAAGTCTGAAGAAAAAATTATTTCTGGTAAACAAGCTTTTGAGCTATATGATACATTCGGATTTCCACTGGACCTGACATCTCTTATCGCAAGGGAGAACGGATTGAGTCTTGATGAAGAAGGGTTCACTGCTGAGATGAAGCAGCAAAAAGATCGTTCGAAGGCCGATGCTGTCAAAGAAATGGGAGATTGGATCATGGTGAAGGATGGAGATGTAGAGTTCATCGGTTATGATCATTTGGAAGGGGATGCGACTATTGTGAAGTATCGCACAATAGTAGAAAAGAAAAAAGAAAGATATCAACTGGTATTGAACCAGACTCCATTTTACGCAGAGAGTGGTGGGCAAGTAGGAGATACAGGCCACTTAGAAGCGAATGGTACGAAAATAAGTGTTTTGGATACTAAGAAGGAGAATGATCTGATTGTTCACTTTGTGGATAAACTCCCATCTGATCTTAAGGCTACTTTTAAGGCTGTAGTGAATGCTAATAAGAGATCACTTACTACGAACAATCACAGTGCAACTCATCTGCTGCATGCAGCCTTGAGACAAGTATTGGGTACTCATGTTGAGCAAAGAGGTTCATTGGTCAATGAGAAGGCTTTACGTTTTGATTTTTCTCATTTCTCAAAACTCACAGAAGAGGAGATTGCTGAAGTGGAACGAATAGTCAATGTGAAAATTCGGGAGAATATACAACTTGATGAAAAGAGAAATGTGCCAATAGAAGAAGCTAAGGAAATGGGTGCAATGGCACTCTTTGGTGAAAAATATGGTGATAATGTTAGGGTCATCACTTTTGATAAAGAATACTCTGTAGAGCTCTGTGGAGGAATACATGTTCCTGCAACTTGTCATATCGGGTTGATGAAAATCACCTCTGAAAGTTCGATAGCTGCCGGAGTAAGGAGAATAGAGGCAATTACCTCTCAAAATGCGCAAGACTATTTCAACAAGCAGGAAACTGAGTACAATGAAATTAAGGCATTGCTGAAAGATCCTAAAGATGCGAAAGTGGCAATTGTCAATTTGATTGATGAGCGTAACGCCTTGTTGAAAGCAATGGAAAGTGTCAATGCTGAACGTGCACAAATGGTGAAAAAGGATTTACTCAATAAGGTGCAACTATCGGGAAATATCAATACCGTTATTGAAAAGGTATCATTGCCTAATGCTGATGCATTGAAGACCATAGCATTTGAGTTGAAAAATCAGGTACAAGACCTATTTATGGTACTAGCAGGTGATATTGACGGAAAACCACAGATTGCTGTGGTCGTATCTGACAACTTGGTGAAAGAAAAAGAACTTCATGCTGGAAACATCGTAAGAGAGCTTGCGAAGGAAATCAAAGGAGGGGGAGGTGGTCAGCCATTTTATGCAACTGCTGGTGGAAAAGATATTTCAGGATTAGATAAGGTTATAGAGAAAGCGAAACAGATAGTTAGTAGTATTTAGTTGAGTGCTAAGAACTAATAATTTATATTAGTGTGTTACCCAATAAATTAAAAATAAAGTAGAATGTTGAAATTGAGTAATAAGTGGATTTTTTTATTGGCGGTAGCCGTATTGGTCTCATGCAATAGTACTGGGCAGGAGTCATCAGAAGTAGTATCAGGTATCAAAATATCTGGAACAGTAGGCTTTCCAGAGGTTGGCGGGACAGTATTATTAGAAGAGATATTGGCAACTGGACAGCTTGGTGATTCAGATACTATTGTTGTAAATGAAGATTATACTTACAGTTTTCAAAAGTCCATGGAAACTCCAGGGATTTATCGTCTCAATTTCTACGGAAAGCAATTCGTGAACGTACTGCTTGATGCAGATGATATTCAAGTTAATGTAGATGGCAATGCAAAGAATGGTTTTGTCCAAATTTCTGGATCAAAAGATCACCAACTTCTTGATGAGTTTCAGGCCTTCAAAGCTGGTTTTCAACGATCGGAAGAAATGCAACAACTGAATACAGATTTTCAACAAGCCCAACAACAACAAGATGAAGCTGGCATAGCTGCTCTTCGAGCTAAATATGTAGAAATGGAAAATGCTCATAACCTCTTAGCTGCTGCAAAAATTCAAGATATGGGTACATCCCTTACGGCATTGCAGGTGATCACTTCTCTCGATAAAGATAAACATTACAAAACCTACTTGGCTGTAGCCAATAAGTTCAATGAGAGTATTCCTGAGAATCAGTTTGTGAAGCAGTTCGTAGATCAAGTAGGAAACATGAAACTTTTGGCTATTGGTGAACTCGCTCCAGAGATTTCACTTCCCAATCCTGATGGTGAAGTGGTGACGCTCTCTTCTCTCAGAGGAAACTATGTATTAATAGACTTTTGGGCTAAATGGTGCAGACCATGCCGTGCCGAGAACCCGAATATTGTTAGAGCCTACGACAAGTACAATAAGAAAGGTTTCGAGATTTATGGGGTGTCATTGGATAGAAAGAAAGAGGACTGGGTCAAGGCGATAGACGAAGATGGGTTGCGTTGGACACAGGTTTCAGATTTGAAGTTTTGGCAATCTGAAGCAGCGAAACTTTATAACGTTACATCAATTCCTTTTGCACTACTCCTAGACAAAGAGGGGAGGATTGTTGCCAAAAACCTAAGAGGCCAGGCACTTGATGATAAACTAGCTGAATTGATGGGGGAGTAGCTCCCTTTTGATTTTAAGAATTTCATATCTTCGTTTCTAATACCTCAATAAGTCAGTCTTTATTTGCTGTCTCTCTGATATTTGTGCTTTTTGAAGCCATAATGACTGATTCATGAGCCAAATTCATTGGCAATACTGAGTCAAATTTCAATGTAGTCTGTGGAGTAGGTGATTCTTTATTAAAGAGAACAACCTCAATCTGTCACGATCTACCCATTTTGAGAATGCTATTTGATATGATTACTTCTATGATCAGAGACCAAGTAGTCCACTGCTCTCTTTTGAGGAAGACCTAAAAATTTGTCAATCAAAAAAACCATAAATAAAAAAATCCCTTGACTATGATTACTCATGATCAAGGGATTTTTCAATGTTCTTAAAGCTATTAGCGCTTTATAAAAGCGATATTACATTTCTGTTGTACTTGCTTCTTGGTTAGCACTCAATGACAACCCGATATTTACAGTATTGTAAACGAACTTGTCTTTAGCTTTGTCAGCTGCAGATGCTTCATCTCCGTACATTACACCCCAAAGTGTTCTGTCGATGTTGAATTTAGCTTCAGCAGTAGCTGTACCTTCAGTTACAGTGATCTTAGCTGGAAATGCGATGCTCAAAGTGGTTCCTCTCAAAGTTAAGTTTCCAGTTACTTTGTGCGTAGGATTTTCTACGATAAACTCATCAGCAGAAGCAGGCTTGAACTCAGACTCGAATTCTTCTTTTACTTCTACAGAATCAGTAGCATCGTAAGCTTGAACTGAAGTTATTACAAATTCGGCAGTAGGATTATTTTCTACATCAAAGAAATCAGCAGATTTCAAATGTCCGATAAGTTTTCCTGCGCTATCAGCATCATCAGCTAGATCTATAGAAGCAATGTTGTTCATGTCGATAGTTACTTTTCCACCAGTGATTTCTCCAGCAGCTACAGATAAGTTGCCTTCAGAGATAGCGATGGTTCCTGAGTGTTTCCCTACAGGCTTACTCCCGATCCAGTTAGTGTTACTGTTAGCGATGTCTATAGAATAGTTTACCGCCTCAGCAGCCGCTTCTTTTACATCTTTAGCTTCACTTACTTCAGCATTTTCGCCTTGTGGTTGTTGGTTACAAGCAAAGAAAGCAAAAGCACTCATCGCTAATAGTAAATTGATTTTTTTCATTTTGGTAATCTGTTTTATGATTGTGTTTATATTAATGTGTAAACTTACTGAATTCTAATAAAACTAACAGTTGTTTAAACAAATATTAAAATGGCGTTGATAAAATCAGTGAGAGGGTTTACCCCTGTCCAGGGAAAGAATTGTTATTTGGCAGATAATGCCACAGTAGTAGGAGAGGTGATCATGGGGGACAATTGCACGGTATGGTTCAATGCTGTAGTGAGAGGAGATGTCAATCGGATAGAGATTGGGGACAACACCAATATTCAGGATGGGGCCATAGTCCATTGTACTTATCAGAAGGCAGCTACTGTGATTGGTAAGAATGTCTCGATAGCCCACAATGCGATTGTTCATGGCTGTACGATCGAAGACAATGTACTTATAGGTATGGGAGCTATCGTAATGGATGATGCAGTGGTCAAGAGTAATTCGGTGATCGCTGCTGGAGCTGTAGTACTCGCAGGTACTATTGTAGAAGAAGGAAGCATATATGCGGGTATGCCTGCCAAAAAAGTAAAAGATATCGGTGATAATATGAGAGATGTGATCACTAGAACGGCTCAAAACTATCCGATGTATGCAGATTGGTTCAAGGATGAAAATTAATTACTAATATTTTTTGCTTTAATTACTAATTATTTTAGTTTTGATGAAAGGCAAAGAATATGGAGGACCAAAGTAACAATACATTAGGATATAAACTGCGCTTATTTAGTAAGCGATTGAGCTCTGGAAATTATCAAATTACTTTCCACGCCAAAAAAGAAAATGAAGACAAAAAATATGGTCATGTATTGGTGCCCAAAGGCAGCTCTTTGAAGGAGGTAGTTTTAACGATTCGAAGTGAACTGCGCCAAATGAGAAATGGAGATAATTATTACCATGGACATTTATATTCTTTAGGGAAACCACCAACTCGTAATCAAAATTTAGTCATTTTTGATAGATAAAATATAGATCATGACACTCATAAGCGATAATATAAAGTACTTAAGAAAAAAGGTAGGCGCTACACAGGAACAGTTTTCTGAAATGATCGGTATCAAAAGATCATTGGTAGGTGCGTATGAAGAAGGTCGTGCTGATCCTAGGATCAGCAACTTAATAAAGATGGCAGAGGTATTCGACCTATCAGTCGATATGTTGATCAATACCGATGTCACCAAGCTCTCTGAAGAGCAGCTTAGTTTCAATAAGAATAGCCGAGGGTCTGAGGTGTTGGCCATTACTGTAGATCGAGAAGGAAATGAAAACATCGAGCTAGTACCTGATAAGGCAGCTGCTGGATATCTCAATGGATATGCGGATCCAGAGTTTATCAGAGAACTTCCGAAGTTCCACTTGCCTATGCTCCCAACCAATGGTACTTATAGAGCATTTGAGATCAAAGGAGATTCTATGCTTCCTCTTTTGTCAGGGACCATCATTATAGGAGAGTATATTGATAATCTTGAGTATGTCAAAAGTGGGAAGACTTATATACTCGTTACTCGCAAAGAGGGAGTAGTTTATAAGAGAGTCTTCAACTATATAAGCGAAAAAGGTAAATTGTTTTTGGTATCAGACAATAGGCAATACACGCCTTATGAGATTGATCCAGAAGAAGTAGTGGAAGTTTGGGCGAGTAAAGCTTATATTAGCGTACAGTTCCCTGATGGAGAAAGTGAAACTGGAGGAGAAGTGAGTGTAGATCAGTTGGCTTCTATTGTTTTGGATTTACAAAAGGAGATCATAGGGCTTAAAAACAAATAATAGAATAGGCAACAGAGAAACCTAACTGCCGTATACAAGTTTATATTTATTTTATCCTAACCAATAATGTTTCAAAAATGAAAAAGCTAAATGTCTTGTTATTATTGTTGGCCATATCTTTTATGGCAAGCGCACAAAAAAGCCCCAGAAAACAGGCTGAGGGAAATGTCGATGGAATCAAAGTAGCGATAGACTATAGTGCTCCATCAGTGAAGGGAAGAAAAGTATGGGGCGGAATGGAAGATTATGGTAAAGTATGGAGAGCAGGAGCTGATAACAATACTACTGTTTCTTTTGACAAAGAAGTGAAAATAGGAGGTAAGACTGTGCCTGCAGGAAAGTATGGATTCTTTATTATTCCAAACGAAACGGGTAATTGGGTAGTAATTTTCAACAAGAGAAATGCTGATTGGGGTGCATACGATTATGATCAGAAGCAAGACGTAGTTCGATTAGAGATTGCTCCAAAGTTTGTAAGCGAGAATCAAGAAGCACTCGATTATAGTGTAAGCGCTAAGAGTGTAGATTTTGCTTGGGAAAAAGCTAGATTGAGCATCCCTATTAGTAAATAATCCTCTGAAGCTTAGTTGATAATCAAGCGATAGAGATCAATACTTAAACAAAAAAAGCAGCATCAAGTTTATTCTTGATGCTGCTTTTTTTGTTTCTCCTTTGTATCGCTGCCACAATCAATAATTATGAAGAGTGTTCAGAGATTATGAATTAGTGGTTTTGATGTATTCATCTATTAATTCCTCCAATATGTCAAGAGGCACTGCACCATTCTTGAGCACTACGTTGTGAAACTCCTTTAATTCAAATTTATCACCAAGTTGCTCTTTAGCTTTTTCACGTAGTTCCAAGATCTTCATCATACCGATCTTGTATGCACATGCTTGTCCTGGCATTACTATATAGCGTTCTATTTCTGTAACTACCTCGCCTGTAGTCATTCCAGTATTGGCGATCATATAGTCAATAGCTTCTTGACGCGTCCATTTTTTATAATGAATGCCAGTATCAACTACCAGCCTTACTGCTCTAAACATCTCCGCTTGAAGTCTACCGAGGTTGCCAAACGCATCGTCTTTATAGAAACCAAGTTCCCATGCAAGTCTTTCTGAATACAATGCCCATCCTTCTACATATGCTGTAAATAGACCAAAGGTTCTGAAAATGGGAACACCTTCAAGCTCACTTTGAATGGCAATTTGAAAATGATGGCCAGGAACACCTTCGTGGTAAGCCAATGTTTTCATTCCGAACTTGACAGTTTCAGTAACATCCCTTAGGTTGGCATAGAAGATACCTCCTCTAGATCCGTCCATAGGAGGTTGTTCATAATAGGCTCCTGCAGATCCCTCTTGTTTGAATTCAGGAACTCTCTTCACTTCTAATGCTGCTTTTGGCCTCACATCAAAAGCATCACCTAGTCCCTCACTTATTTCACTAAGTATTACATTGTAGCCATCTATTACTTTCTTACGGCCTTCATCATCATTGGAATATAAGAACCTATCTTCTTTATTGACAGCCTGTATGATCTCTCCAATGGTCTTGGTTGAATCAGCATAACCTTCACTGGTCAAAATTTCACTCATCTCAGTTTTGATTCTTGCAACTTCAGCTAGACCAATATCATGAACTTGCTGAGGAGTATAATTTGTGGTGGTGTTTTGCTCCAACTGATACTGGTAGAACTCATCTCCACTTGGAAACTTCCAGACACCATCTTCATCAGTGGCTTTTGACTTCAATTCGACAAAATAAGAGATAAGATTTCCATATGCCCCAAATACAGTTGTTCTTATTTCTTCTTCGACTTTGGATTTATATTCTTTTTTCTGCTCGTCAGTCAGTCCTTCGATCTCATTTAGTTTGGTGTCAAAATTTGAATACAATATGTTAGACTTTACAGGGTCTTCATTAGTCACTTCTACATTGATCTCAGTTGATTCTTTCTGACCTGTGAAGCCGGTCATTTCACTTAAAATTCTGTTTATGACGAATTTTGGAGGGATGATACCTTTCTCTTCCCGGATTTTCAACCCTTCTAGTACTTGATCAAATTTCGTATCAAATTTGGATAATCTGGAGATATACGCTTCTACATCGCTTTCATCTCTGAGCTTATGAGAGCTTTCCATCATACTTGGTAAATTGCTTTGAACACCAAACATCTGATTTATAGGATAGCCATGATAAAAGAATTTCTCTCCTTCTACTTGCTTGCCCAAAAACCAGCCTAATATTTTTGTGTTAAGTTTGTTTTCTTCTGATTGTCCTTCAAAATCATAACTCTGTAAAGTTTGATACTGCTTTTTGAGTTTTTCGAAGTCTTCCCAATTTTTTTTGTCCGATGCATCACTCAATTCATCTTTAGTCATATCGTATAGAACAGGTATGCCTAATTGAGTTACCATTTCTGGGTCATCTAACGCAAATTCTACAAATACCTTGTCATAAAATTGACTTATACTAAAGGGTTTAAACCATATAAGATTGACTGCCCAAATTATGGCTATAGTGAGTATGAGTAGAGTAGAACTTCCTACCCAAAACTTCCAAGTACGTTTTTTTGACATGATATAATTTTAGTGATTAGAAGATAAAAATAACTAATTTTTATCTATTGTATATTGATTAATGCTAAACGGGTATGGAGTAAGATTACTTATTCGGATGTAATGCTCGTGGTATAGTCATGATCTCCATTTGACGTCCATCGATGTACCTCATTTCTTTTCCGTCAAAGAAAGCATCCTCTTCGAGCATAATGCGAATTTCCTTCTGCCATTCTTCAATATACACTCCGGCATTGAGCTCGATAGAATAAGCCGTATTGGGATACAAAGGGTAATCTCCTTTGCCTGGGACTCCTCCTTGCTGATCCCATAGGCCAATCGTAGGTCCGGCAGCATGTCCATGATATCCGATAGGGTGCGTATAGATTACTCCTTTGAGTCCTTCTACTTTACACTGATCAAGTGTATTCTTTAATATTTCATTACCAGTGCTTCCGATTTTGAAATGAAAAGTTAAAATATCTTGGACGCGGGTTCCTTTTTTGAAAGCATCAGATAGAAAGCTTGGAATGTTTTGTTCTCCAGATTTCAAAACATAGGCATGCTGTTGAGTGTCGGTATTTAACCTTAAGTAGGTGATGCCAAAGTCAACATGTAGCAAGTCACCAGGCATGACAATCTGCTCGACAGGTCGATCCGAGAATGTCCTCAAGTGCTCAAATGATTCAGGATCTTTTCTCTGAATAGAAACTGAAGGGTGGAACCATGTGGTGAATCCTAATGCTCTAATACGATCCCTATACCACCAAACTATATCATCTGTGGTGGTAATCCCCGGCTGTACAACTTTCTCAGAAAAACCTTCAGCTATGATTTGATGAGCCATTCTGACGATGTTTTGATAGACGACCATTTCATTTTTAGTACGAGTTTCTAACCAACCTATGGCAAGATTTTCTGCACTAGTTACTCTCTTTTTGTACTTGTCATCTAGTGAGTTCATGAACATGTCATAATGCGTAGAGGAGATGCCATCAGCAAGTGCAAAGTCGGAGGACTTGTTGATCCCTATTTTTTTAGGATCTTTTGATTTGATCATTTCCGCAAGTGCAACCCATTGATCAGGTTGTTTTTCTTTATCCCAAACTTTAACAAATTGTTTACCCACTCCGTATCGAGCCATTGCCATGGTCTCCAACTTTTTGCCTTGACCGGGATCATATACCACGAGCATGGTAGTTCTTCTGGCTGATTGCCAAGTCGCTGGCAGCATTGTTTTGATTACAGGGGCTTCGTTGTATTCTCGAGCGATAATCACCCACATATCTATGCCTGATCTTCTCATTAGCCCTGGAAGTTCATGAGTGATTTTGTCTTCTAGCCAAAAATCAATCACTTCAGCCCTTTCTCTCATATTGAGTGTTTTCGGAAAATAATTGTTCTGGGCTCCTGCTGTTAGAGATAGAAAACAAATGGTAATCACAAGTAAGTATTTCATAATTGATATTTTAGAATTGAATATAGAGAATATCAGCTTTTGTCACTAGTTAGAATTCATGTAGTTAATGTAATGGATAAATTACAGATGTTATCATCTATTATAGATCGAATTTATAAGATTATTCTTACCTTGATATAGGGTAAGAAATTTTTAAAAATGTAGCTATGAAATCACTTAAAAACATCAAGAGACTGATGGTAGGTCTAGACTTCTCTAAAATGGATGACCTTCTGATTGAGTTCGTCTCGGACTACCTTAAAGTTAATTCACATATTGAAAAAATTTATTTCATTCATATAGAAAGAACTATGGAATGGCCAGATGAAGTCAAAGCTATCATGCCTTTGCCCCGTGATGAAGAATTGAAAGAGCATATGAGTGCTTTGGTGAATAAACATATTCCTGATCACAAGAATATTGAGATGTCTTATGAAGTTTCAGAAGGTCAACCTCTAGTCGAAATGCTTCACTGGTGTAATATCAAGCAGATAGACTTGATGATAGTCGGAAAGAAAACGAAAGGAAATGGGAATGGAGTTGTTCCTCAAATGCTGGCTAGGAAAGGTAAATCCTCTATGTTATTTGTCAATGAGAATTATTCCAGGAGTATATCAAGGATATTAGTTCCGATGGATTTCTCCGAACATTGTGAAATCGCATTGAATCATGCCATAGAAATGGCTTCGGAGATTGATAGCGCTGTAGTCATAGCTCAGCATATATTCAGTTTACCAACTGGGTATAGTAAGATGGGGAAGAGTCGCGAGGAGATGGAAGCTATTATGGAAAAATATGCCAAGAGGGATTTTGACAAGCTAATCAAAAAAATAGACACCAAAGAGGTTAACGTGGAACCGGTGTTTGAAGTAAGTCATGACTTGAGCATACCACAAAATATCATCAACCAAGCCAAAAAAGTAAAGGCAGACTATATTATCATGGGCTCAAAAGGACAAAATGCTACGGCCATTCTACTTTTGGGAAGTGTTACTGAAAACTTAATCAACGATTGTCATGATATTCCGCTTATGGTGGTCAAGAAGCAAGGGGAAAATCTAGGTTTTTGGGATGCCTTGATCAAGATGTAAAGAGATAAAGGCTGTTTAATTAGACAGCCTTTATCTCAATTCATTATTCTTTAAAAGATGGAACATTAGGTAATGAATGAGGTGTATATGGTGCTCCAATATTTATTAATTCATTTTGAATACTTTTCAAATCTTCATTTATTAGATTTTGCACAGATTTTAGTATTGGTGTAAACTCCTCAGCGGCAATTGAATAACTGTCTTTATTGGTTTGTGTTGGATCAGAAGTAGAAGCAAACATTTGATATACAAGCATTCCCATGCGGGCTCCAACACTCGGTGGCTTATTGATATCTAAGGTACTAGCTACACGATCGCCATTAAGCTGTGTTTTTAGTTCATATATTTTCTTTTCGAAGTTGCGCACAGTTTTTACTATATCTGAATCATAGGCGACTTCTGCTTTGATGATCGCAGCATTCATGTACTTCACTTGATTCTGCACTTCACTCAGCGTCTGCTGAGTTGCTCTAATCACGCCTGATAACTTGAGCACGCCCCGATTAAACTCATTAAGAGCTATTCTGTCAGTAGCAGGAAGTGTTCTGTTTTCTAAGGCATTGATGGTAAATGAAATGGGTTCTGCTAAGTGGGTTACTTCGTCCATCACTACTTTAGAGAGTGTCGCGGTATATTCCCCAGGAGAGACCAATATTCCTTTGTCACTATCACCCCATGGATTGTAAAAAGAAGGTTTTGATAAATTGATCGGGTCTGTATCTCCATATCGCATATCCCATTGCAATCTATTGAGTCCCTTGGACGGTTTAGTCAATATTTTCTTAACAACCTTATCATTAGAATTCTTAATAGTGATAAGTAGTTTAGGAGCTTTCTCCTCACGTTCTGTCTTCAGAGCTTCATAGCTTGGATATTTGTTGTCTTGCCCTGCTTTAGTGACTTTCTTTTCTCGATCTTGACGCTGTTCTTTTAGTGATTTTAGACCATCTTTCATGTAGTAGGTGAACATAGCTACTGGACCGAGATTTTCACCACGATAATAGCTGTCACCTTGGAATGCTTGGCCAGGTAGACCCATTGGGTAACTAGGCTCATATAACAACGGATCACGCACAGAAAATAAAACACCTTCTTTGTTTAATGTAGCCTCACTAGTATTTCTCAAAGAAGAGTAATCGTCAAGCACATAAAACCCTCTACCGAAAGTGCCTAATACTAAATCATTTTCTCTTTTCTGAATGGCAATATCTCTAACTGCTACGGTTGGAACTCCAGATTTCAATTGCTTCCAGTTTTTGCCACCGTTGTTGCTCACGAATATGCCAAACTCTGTCCCTACAAATAGTAGATTGGGATCAACATGATCTTGTGCAATAGCATAACTAGAACCTCTTGCTGGTAAGTTGGCTGTAATGGATTTCCAAGTTTTTCCTTTGTCAGTACTCTTATAAATATAAGGTTTGAAATCTCCTTTTTTGTGATTGTTGAAGCATGCAAATACGATATTCTCATCATGCTGAGATGCCAGTAGCATATTGACATATGTATTCGGTGGAACACCAGGTACAGAATTGATTTTGGTCCATGAATCTCCGCCATTCTCAGTGATTTGAATCAATCCATCATCTGTTCCAACGTATAATAAGTCTTCATTTTTTGAGGACTCGTCCATGGCTACAATAGTTCCATATTGGGAAGTAGAACCATTTTTCGCAATAGCATCTATGCCCCATACTCTGTCCATTAATTTCAATTCATTCCTGTTGATCTGTGCGGTAAGATCATCGCTAATCACTTTCCAACTGTTGCCTTGATCGTCAGTTCGGAATACCTTATTGGCGGCAAAGTAAAGTCGCTTATTGCTGTGATTACTAATTACCAATGGAGCATCCCAATTCCACCGATAGGCATTTTCATCGTTTCTTTCTTGGGGTTGGATACCCAGTTCTTCACCACTGGCACGGTCATATCTTACCAATACACCATGTTGTGATTGCGCATAAATAATATTTGAATTGGATTGGTCTACTTGTGTCTCAAAACCATCTCCTCCATGAGTATTGATCCATTCTTCATTCGATATTCCGTTGTCACTGAGAGATCGAGAGGGCCCTCCCAAACTTGCATTGTCCTGTGTGCCACCATATACGTTGTAGAATGGTGCTGCATTGTCTAGTGAAACTTTGTAAAACTGCGTGACGGGTAAATTTGCTTTATAGTCCCATGTTTTGGCACCGTCCCAAGATTCATAGATTCCACCATCACATCCGGCCATAAAGTGGTCCGAATCTGAAGGATCTATCCACATACAGTGATTATCTACATGTTTCGAATTTTCTCCAAGCACTTTGAATGACTTACCTCCATCTTTTGATACTTGTATCCAGGTATTCATGCCATAGACAGTTTTTGCATCATTGGGATCAACTACGATCTCTTGGTAATAATTGCCGCTAGAAGAGTAGCTACCTTGTTTGTTCCAAGATGCTCCTCTATCTGAACTTTTATAAAACCCGCCCTTACCTTGAGCGGCCTCAACAAGTGCATAGATGACTTCTGGATCAGACGGGGCAATAGCCAATCCTATTCTTCCTAAATCTACCTCGGGAAGACCGTTGTTTATCTCTTGCCAAGTAGCACCACCGTCTGTTGTTTTGTGTAAACCTGATCCAGGTCCACCACCCATATAGGTGAATACATGTCTTCTTCGTTGATATGATGAGGCGTAAATGATGTCAGGATCTCTTGGGTCCATCACAATGTCATTGATGCCCGTATATTTATTTTTTGTCAAGACTGCCTTCCAGCTGTCTCCTCCATCAGTTGATTTATACACTCCTCTATCTCCTCCATCACTCCATAATGGCCCAATTGCTGCGACATATATCACATCTGAATTTCTAGGATCAATGATTATTTTGCCAATATGTTCAGAGTTTTTTAGTCCCATGTTTTTCCAGCTCTTTCCACCATCAAGGGATTTGTAAATTCCATCTCCATAGGCAACACTTCTCTGGTTATTATTTTCACCAGAACCTACCCATACAACATTAGGATTGTTAGGATCGAGTGTCACGCAGCCTATTGAGTAGCTCCCTTCTCCGTCAAAAATAGGCATGTAGGTAGTTCCAGCATTGACAGTCTTCCACACTCCGCCAGCAGATACTGCCACATAGTATTCCTTATGGTTATTGGGGTTCACGGCAAAATCAGAAATTCTACCTGATGGTTGTGCAGGTCCAATACTTCTGAACTTTAGCCCTGAGAGGGATACCTCTTCAAATTGACTTTTTACTGGAGTTGTGTTTGAGCTTTTTTTTCGCTGGGCGTCCAAAGTAATCGTGACACTGATCAATAAAATAATAGGAAGAAAGTGTTTCATGACAATAGGGTTTGAATGAATAGACAATTTAATAATCTTAAGTCAACTCAAATCCCCGTTCAAATAATAAATACTTAACCTAACAGTATAATTGGTTATTTGCTTGAAAAGTGTACTAGGAGTATAGCTATTCTTTCTCGAGAGTAATCGGTTTCAATATTTTGGCATCGATTATGAAAGTACCAACAGGGATCAAGGATGCGCCTAAAACTAGAATAGAAGTCCAGAAGCCCCAACGTTGAAGGTAGATGTTTTGAAGGCTAAATATTACGTAAAGGATGAATAGAATGCCATGAGCCATTCCTACAATATAATTGGGTCCCGGGATATCTAACATGTATTTGAGGGGCATGGTAATACCTAGAAGGAGATAGCTAATTCCTTCTAATATAGCTAAAATTCTAAGTCTGCCTAGAGCTGTTTTGAATGTCATAGTAATCTACTCGACTTTGCCCTCTTCAGAACCATATGCTACAGTTTCACCAGAGCGCATTTTCTTCCTTACCCTTGTTTCTACTTCATTATTGACTTTTACCTCACCTTGGTTGATGGCCATTTTAGCTTCTCCACCAGTAGTGACCCCACCAAATCTTTTGATCAGATTATTGAGTTCTATGTATTCTTCTGATTCTTTAAGTTTGAATAATTCCATAATTATAATTGGTTCAATCGCAAAAATAGTAAAAATTGACAATTTGGTAGTTGAAAGTTGCCCTTTGATTGATCAAAACGAAGTGATCAGTATTGTGTTTGTGAAAAGCACCCTTAGTTTTTCAAACTACTCACCTTTCCAGCCCCACGGTGATTCAGGAGTTTCAATAGTTTGACTAAGATCCATTTCTACCTTAAAAACGGTGTCACTATTTAATCGTCTCAAATTGTAAGTAAAGGTAGTATCACTCATTGTCACCCACCAGATATTAGTGGCGGCTCTGGGTAGAAGGGTAGCAGTTTCTTGATCCGCAGGGAAGAATTGGACATCTGCCATTCCTGAATTACTGGCTGTGCCTCCATATTGTGTTACTTTATCCTCAGTCCCATCTTCGTGACGGTGGTCATGCTTGAGTGTTATCACTCCATTCTCAAAAGTAAATACCCATGTTCGAGATTTGTCATCGCCAACAAAAAAAGGAACTCTAATCTCAGTCTCGCTGCATGACCTAACATGCATCACTAGCCGTTTTCCTCCAAATTGTTCGTCTTCTTTCGGTATTGCCAAAATACCTTCATATGCATTGCCACAATGCTCTTGTAAAGTCATCCAAAACTTTTGAGCAGGTGTTTTATCTTGTGCATTCACTATTGAACAGATAATTAGTATAGGAAGGATTAGTATTTTTCGCATGTTCCGCAAGGTTAATAAAGGATGAATATAGACTTATTTCCCCAAGCTAAATGTATGTTAGGTAAATACAAGTCAATAAATGAGAATTCGTATTACCTTTGTCTTAAACGAGATAGATATGAGCAAAGATAATATTGACAAAATAAACGAAGTAATCACTGAATTTTTTAAGACGTCATCAAAAGCGGATTGGGTACCAGCAAAACTAATCATGCCTGACTTGATCAAGGCAGGAGTTTTTATTAAAGATGAAAAGAATGGAATGCCTCTCAGAAGAGTTTTTAGAGAGTTAGATAAAGACAATGAGCTCACAAAAATCCCCAACTTACACGCAGAGAGAAGTGGTGAAAATACCTATTGGTATCTAGTTAGAGAAGGAGCTACTTACATCCCCAAAGATCCTAACGATACTGGCATTCCTAAAGGTCAACAGAGAAGAGCAGCGAGAGGAAATAGCGATGAGTATTACTTGATCAATCTGTGTGATGACTTGCTCAGTCAACGAGCCTCTAGACAGCACAAGTTTGGATTCATATTGGGAGACTTGCACAAAGATGAGAAAACGAGAACGGCACTTCCTGTGGATGCTTACTACAAAGAGGCAAAGTTGGTGCTTGAATTTTTAAAAATAGAAGACGATACAATTGAGTTGGGTAAGCCCGGACGTAAGACCATAAGTGGCGTTGATCGTGCAGAGCAGCGAAAGATTTATGCATCTCGCAAGCGTAAAGGATTAGATGCTAAGGATATTCCATTCATTGAAATTGACTTTACTGCTTTTGAGCTTGATTCGGAGAATAATTTGGCTCGTAATAATGAAGCTGATGTTGTGGTGCTTAAAAACCTCTTAAAGGATTTCTTATAGAGTACAGTTAATCAATGAACAGTTACACTATCATTTGGAAACATTTTGAGAAAGACACCGATATAGGTGTTCGTCTCAAAGCAGAAGAGAGGTTTAGTCTGCCATATTTTATTGATGGTGTTGAAAAAGAGAATTTTGAAAGTAAACGTTCTGCTAGCCTCAATCCTTTACACTTATTAAAGGGATTACTTGTGGGGTATTTTGATAAACCTCCAGAGACTGACACCACCTTTGCCAAGGAGAAAACGAAGGAAATACTGACTGACAACTTGAAGACTTTCAAGTCGGATTCTTTAGAAAATATGATCCTTGATTTTGCTGCACATCTCAGGCAGGCACACAATACCGAAACGAGCCTACAGGCTTTAATGACAGGAGTGGAGATCGTCCCAATGAGCAACAGCATTAAATATGACTGCTGCCTCGATTTGTACAATTGCTTGGAGGATGATGTGTTAAAAGATCGAACTGCTGGTATTCAAAAACTAACTGGACTATTAGACGATATCGATACTTCTGAGCTACTTCCTGAGGTTATTGGGGATTATGAGCTACTTAAAGAGGATGTTGAAAAGATGAATTGAGCTAGTTCATGTCTGCTAGTTCATGCTCTATTACCCTTGATAATTATTCTTTTATGAAATAATCTGTCCCTCCAAACTTTTTGTGATAGGCATACGTTTACTGTGCTATTCTGTATTATAGCAAGGTCAAACTACATGAAACTTAATTTAAAAATATTACTGTTTGGAGTAACATTACTGTTCAATTGTGATGCCTTTGAGACAAATCCTTATGTGGTCAATTTCGATGAAAACGAAATGGACTTAACTCAAAAGCAATTAGATAAACTTCAAAAAATAATTTCTCTAAATCCTGATAAGCAGGTAATTAAAATTGCCTTTATCAGTGACTCTCAACGAGCCCTTGATGAGTTCGAGGATGGGATAGATCACATCAACCAAAATAATGACATCGACATGGTATTCCATGGAGGGGATATTACGGACTACTCATTGAATATTGAGTATAAGAAAATGGGAGAGGCTATGAGGAGACTCAAAGCACCCTATTTTACAGCTTTTGGAAACCATGATGCACTCGCTAC
This sequence comes from Cyclobacteriaceae bacterium, assembly GCA_034112085.1. Lineage (GTDB taxonomy): Bacteria > Bacteroidota > Bacteroidia > Cytophagales > Cyclobacteriaceae > JAWUWD01. The sequence goes on along the minus strand of JAWUWD010000064.1, from coordinate 7,399 downwards.
TGGAGAAGCAAGTTACAAAGCTATGTTTGGAGCGCTAGATTATAGTTTTAAAGCCTGGGGACATAAGTTTATATTTTTCAATGCTAATCACGAGGAGTTTATTCTAAGAGGAGAAAAGGCTCCAGACCTAGATTTTTTATCAAGACAATTGGCAGAGCCTTCTGATAATTTTGAAAATATATTTATGATTTCCCACATGGGGCCATTTCATAGAGAATTTGGTGATGAAAACAGGAAATCGTATCACCAGTTATTGTTATCAGATGATCGGGTAAAGCTATCCATGCATGGACATGGTCACGGCCATAAATTTGGTGAATTGTATTCTACAGGGTTCAACTATCTACAGGTAGATGATACGGCCAGTGAGAATTATATTTTATTAACACTACAAAGCAATGGAAATTATGATTTTGAGAGAGTTTTTTATTAGGGGAGTAATGTCGCTTATATTGGTACTGATGGTACTAAATGGAGTTTTTGGTCAAGTAAATATAAGCAGGTCTAAACTGGTTCCGGACTATGCGATCATGCAATATGCAGGAAGTTTGGGAGTTGCATCTATAGGGTTCGGTTATTCTGTTGGCAAGAATGATCATACACACTTAGAACTCCTTTATGGGTATACACCTAAATATGAGAGTGATAGCAGGATGAGTTCCATTACTATTAAAGCTTTGAAGACTATATTTAGTGATATTCCTATATCTAGGAATAATCAGCTATCGTGGATTCCTCTCAAATCAGGGTTGGGGTTGAGTTACATAGCTGATAATAGATTTTTCAGTTTTAGAACGGATTTGCCGTATGCGCCAGGTTATTATTGGCACCGGACAGGTCTTAGATCTATGCTGTATTTTCAAACCGAGTTGGTGACGTCATTTGAAAGTAAAGTAATTAGTCAGGTGAGCTATTATTTGGAAGCCAATATTCAAGATATCTATATGACTTTGAAATTTGCAGACAGTAACTTTACAGTATATGATATGGTCAAACTTGGTATGGGTGTGAGAATCAAATTTTGACGTTTGAAAATACGATAGAAATAGCCGTAATCACTACTACATAATTTATAACTTTGTGCACTTCAAATATGCTCGCAGTATCAATTGTTTCATCATGAAATTACTTACAACATTATTATTTACTTTGGTCAGTCTTTTTGGTTATTCTCAAAACCAGCCTGATCTCTCAAAACCGGGCAGAAAGGGAGAATTCTATATTTATTGGGGCTGGAATGTTTCAGCATATAGCAAGTCAGATATTTCTTTCAAAGGTGCAGATTATGATTTCACATTGGACAATGTGGTAGCGAAACATAGACCAACTCCATTGAGTGTCAATAAGTACTTGAATCCGCTCAATATAACTATTCCTCAGTACAACTTTAGGTTGGGATATTTTTTTAAAGACAATTACAATATTTCATTTGGGTTTGACCACATGAAGTATGACGTTCAACAAGATCAAAAAGTTATTATATCAGGGTATATAAATGATACTGAGACCATTTATAATGGCGTGTATGACAATGATGAAATTGCACTTGCAGAAGAGTTTCTAGAACTAGAGCATACTGATGGGCTCAACTACCTCAACTTGGAGTTGAGAAGACAACACGAGTTTTATGCTAGAAAGAATTTACAGATCAACGCTTTAGAAGGTTTAGGTGCTGGGATACTTGTACCCAGAACTGATGCAACACTGTTAAGTAAGAGACAGCATGATAAATTTCATTTAGCTGGATACGGAGTAGGAGCTGTAGTTGGTTTAAATGCATCGATTAGAAGACATTTTTTTATTCAGACAGAATTCAAAACTGGGTTCATCAATATGCCTTGGATTAGAACTACTTACTCAAAAGTAGATGAAGCAAGTCAAAATTTCTTTTTCTACGAGATCAACCTGGTCTTTGGTGCCACAATCAATCTTAAGAAAGGGAAGTATTAACCTTTCCACTTTATTAAATTTACACTTGTTAATGAGGAGTAAATGATAAAAATACACTCAATTTTGGGAGATGAGAACTATTGCTGGTTTGCAATTGTTTTGAACTAAATCATTGCATTGGAATGAGAGTAAATTTAACTGGATGGAGCTATGCTCAAGATAGATAGTATGCTGCTTTTTATTGGAACATTTGACAAAAAAAAATAGAAATAAGCTTATCCACTCGGACCCACCTCACTATGGATAGTTTGGGATGTACTATGGATATTGTAAACTGAGTGCCGCAATTGATAAAGTCCCAAGGCATAGCTTTGGGACTTTAGGCATGTCATAAAGATGGTAACTTATTTATTTCTGTTCAGCTAACTTAGCGCTTAAGACACCAACTTGCAGTTCAACTCTTTTTAACTCCCGCAGTATGGCGTTCTTATCCATTTGCATCCAGTGAAAAAGCTTGAGCATACTACTAGACATCATCGCACCGAACATTCCTGCTGCCCAGAGAATCATGTCCTTGGTGTTATCTGCTTCTAGAAACTGTATTAGGCAATATATAGCTAGCCCAAATACGATAACCATGATCACCGCAGTGAGTACGGCAAGCCATCCGAGTTTACCTCGGTATACGCTCAGTGCATTATCAAGTAATGATTGCTCATCTAATTCATTGTAGTAAGCTGCTTCTTCTTGAGATAGCGCACTTTTGATCAGTTCATCGATTTCGTCATTTGAATTTTTCATGTTCTTTGTTTTTAAATTTCACAGCAGCCAATGCTCTATGCTTAATGTTTGTTTATTACCATTTTTTTAAGATGTTCTCTCGCGTAATACAGGCGAGACTTTACCGTTCCAACTGGCAGGTCTAAAATTTTGCCAATTTCAATAAGTGAGTGACTGTCCAAGTAGAACATTGATAACACCAGCTTCTGGTCTTTTGGAAGTCCTTTTAGTGCAAGGCTTACTTTACTTAAAAGCACTTCTTTTTCATCAGTCGGCTCGGTTAATTGTTCTTGGTGGAAAGCAACATCATCTTCTTCTCTTTTTCTTGAAGTTTGCTTCTTTCTGATCCAGTCGATGGCCTTTCGACTAGTGATGGAAAGCGCCCAAACTCCAAACTTTGAAGAATCCTTTAAGACATTCAATCCTTTGATGATAGCCTGCCAACTTTCCTGCACAACATCTTTAGAAGCGTCCAGATCATACAAATGTCTATTGGCTTGTCGGATAAGTTTAGGATGCCATCTTTTGATGAGTATAGACAATGATCGTTCATCTCCCGATTGACATTTGAGAACAAGTAGTTCTTCGAATATTTGTGCTGGACTTTTTTCCATAGTTCTACACTATAGTCGGGGAGGTAGGAGATAGGTTCAACTTGGTAGAGTACTTTTTAAATAGCACATTACAAGTAAGTATTTAGGAGGTGCTATGTTTCTGATACAACTCTAATAATATTCCATCTTTGAGTCCGACATCTGGTACAATAATTTTATCGGAATTTGCCCACTCCATGACCGAAATATATATTTCTGAGGCAGGAACAATAACATCTGCTCGGTCAGGGTTGAGTCTTAGAACATTTACTCGATCATCATAGGAGTAAGCCTTGACTTTGTTTATAGTGGTTTTTACCGAAGTAAGGGAAACGATTTTCTCTCCTTTATCCACTGCGAGATCATAGATTTTATTAATATTTCCTCCAGTACCAATAGCAGTTACGGCACCGTACCTACTTTTTACATGTTCTTTGACCCAATCTTCCATTTTAGTCCATACCTCTGGAGAATCATGATGCTGTAACCTTCTAACAGACCCCATTTTAAATGAAATTGAATGAATTTTGTCACCACCTGCATAAAGATTCAATTCCGTGCTGCCACCACCGACATCTATGTGTAAGTAAGTATCATCGGTAAGCGAAGAGCTGATAGCCTTGTTGATCATACTCGCTTCTCTATCGCCATCAATGATATTTATTTCGATCCCTACATTCCCTTTTACAATCCCAACTACTTCTTTACCATTGACAGATTCTCTCATCGCTGAAGTAGCGCAGGCCATATAGTGGTCTATTTCGTACAAATCCATTAGCAGCTTAAAGGCACGCATTAATTTGATAAATTTCTCTTTTTTCTCTTCTCCGATTTCACCTTTGGCAAACACATCTTTTCCAAGCCTAAGAGGAAAACGAACATATTCCATTTTCTTAAAGATTGGCTGAGAACCATCTTGTAGTAATACTTTCGTGATCTGTAATCTGATCGCATTGGATCCTATATCTATTGCCGCAAGTTTCAAATGTTCAAATGTTTGATTTGTTAATTAAATATTGTAATAAAACTTCTCAATACCATATTTTTTACTCTACTTTGTTTGACTTATCCAGAAAGACTGAGGGAATGGGCCCTTTGACGTCTTAGCAACCTTGCCAAACTTGGTGCTAACTCCCTTCTTACAAATAGTGAGAAAAGATAAGAAAGTAGAGACATCTCTCCGTATTCTTTCTGGTAGTATTATAAACAGAAAGAATGAATATTCAAGAAATACTTAAGCATAGAATATTAGTACTAGACGGTGCGATGGGCACTATGATTCAACGATATGATCTTACCGAAGATGATTTTCGTAATGAAGCATTAAAGGAGCATCAAATTCCTTTGAAGGGTAATAATGATTTACTGTCTATCACTCGTCCAGACGTTATAAGGGAGATCCATGATGCCTATTTTGAAGCAGGTGCAGATATTGCCGAAACCAACACCTTTAGCAGTACAACTATTGCGCAAGCAGATTATGAATTGGAAGACCTAGTGTACGAGTTAAATTATGAATCAGCTAAAATTGCGAAGGCGTCAGCCATTGAATTCACCAAAAATAATCCTGACAAACCACGATTTGTAGTTGGATCGCTTGGACCCACCAATAGAACAGCTTCTTTATCCCCAGATGTCAATAGACCCGGGTTTCGTGCCGTCTCATTTGATGATTTGGTAGCGGCTTATAAAGAGCAAGTATCAGCTCTCATTGATGGTGGTGTTGACTTCCTATTGGTAGAAACCATATTCGACACACTCAATGCAAAAGCTGCTCTTTTTGCCATACAAGAGGTATATGAAGAGAAGAATGTGATTCTTCCCATTATGGTGTCAGGAACTATTACTGATGCAAGTGGTAGGACGCTTTCAGGACAGACAACTGAAGCTTTCTTGATATCTTTATCACATATCCCGATGTTGAGTATTGGACTCAACTGTGCTCTAGGCGCCAAGCAATTGCGTCCATATTTACAAACCTTATCTAGTAAAGCGCCATTTCATACTAGCGCACATCCCAATGCAGGTTTACCGAACGAATTTGGAGAATATGATGAAAGTCCAGAGGATATGGCAGGACAGATTGAAGTATTCTTGAAGGAAAATCTATTGAATATTGTAGGTGGTTGCTGCGGTACTACGCCCGATCATATTAGGGCTATTGCTGATGTTGCTGCTAAATATCAACCAAGAACGTTGCAGTTATGAGTAATATAAATAAATCTAACACATCATTGGTCCTCAGTGGATTAGAACCTCTCATCGCAACTGCAGAGACTAACTTCATTAACATAGGTGAACGCACCAATGTGACGGGTTCTCGAAAATTCCTTCGATTGATCAAAGAAGATAAGTTTGAAGAGGCACTAGAGGTGGCGCTTGATCAAGTAAGAGGAGGTGCCCAGATACTAGATGTCAACATGGATGAGGGTATGCTGGATGGCAAAGAGGCCATGGTTCACTTTCTTCATTTGATAGCTTCTGAGCCCGAAATATCTAGAATACCGGTGATGATTGATTCCTCAAAGTGGGACATTATCGAAGCCGGATTGAAGTGTATTCAAGGAAAAGGAGTTGTTAACTCTATTAGCTTAAAGGCTGGTGAAGAAGAATTCCTGTGGCAAGCAAGGCAGATTAAAAAGTATGGAGCTGCTGTTGTCGTGATGGCATTTGATGAGGGTGGACAAGCTGATTCTTATGATAGGCGTGTAGAAATCTGCCAACGCTCTTATAATCTTCTTGTGGAGGAAGTCAATTTTCCAGCACAGGATATCATATTTGATCCTAACATTTTCCCAGTAGCTACAGGTATAGAAGAACACAGGCAAAACGCACTTGACTTTTTTAATGCGACTAAGTGGATTAAAGAAAATCTTCCAGGAGCACATGTTAGTGGTGGAGTAAGTAATGTATCCTTCTCATTTAGAGGTAACAACGCAGTGCGTGAAGCCATGCACTCAGCGTTCTTATATCATGCAATTCGTCATGGAATGGATATGGGGATTGTAAACCCAGCTATGCTGGAAGTTTATGATGAAATCCCTAAGGAATTACTGGAAAGAGTAGAAGATGTTCTTTTGGATAAAAGAGATGACGCTACAGATCGGTTATTATCATTTGCAGAGACGTTCCAAGGTAAGGCTAAGGATAAAGTAGAGGACGCTGCCTGGAGAAGTGAGTCTGTCGAGAAAAGGCTTTCACATGCATTAGTCAAAGGTATCGTGGATCATATTGAAGCAGATACAGAGGAGGCGAGACAGTCATTCAGTGCTTCTCTAGAAGTGATAGAGGGACCATTGATGCGAGGGATGAATATTGTAGGAGATCTCTTTGGTGAAGGAAAGATGTTTTTACCTCAGGTGGTGAAAAGTGCCCGCGTGATGAAAAAGGCGGTGGCTTATCTCGAGCCATTTATGGAAGAAGAAAAGCGTAGGAATAAAGAAGTCTCTAAAAGAACGAAAATCTTACTGGCAACAGTCAAAGGAGATGTTCATGATATAGGCAAGAATATCGTAGGAGTAGTGCTGGCTTGCAATAACTATGATATCATAGATTTAGGAGTAATGGTTCCTGCCCAAAAGATCATTGAAAAAGCGAAAGAAGAGAAGGTAGATGTGATTGGCCTAAGTGGTTTGATTACGCCTTCGTTAGATGAAATGGTACATTTCGCGAAAGAAATGACGAATGAGAAGGTGGATATCCCGTTGCTGATTGGAGGAGCGACCACTTCTAAAATTCATACTGCGGTGAAAATTGATCCTCACTATAAAGGGACAATCGTACATGTGCATGATGCTTCGAAAAGTGTATCTGTTGTGGGGGAATTACTAAGTAAGAATAAGGAGGCATATCACAATGATACCAAGGCTCAATATGAAGCCTTGAGGATAGATCATGCCAATAGGAAAAAAGATAAGAACTATATCCCTTTCAAGGAGGCTCATGCCAACTCGGCTAAACTGACTTTTGATCAAGATCACGTATGTAAACCTAATCAGCTTGGTGTACAGTACTTTACACACTATGACTTGAATGAAATCCGTCAATATATTGATTGGACACCATTCTTCAGTACCTGGATGCTTAAAGGAAAATTCCCTAAGATCTTAGATCATGAGTTGATTGGAGAAGAGGCG
>JAWUWD010000063.1:0-32202 GCA_034112085.1 Cyclobacteriaceae bacterium | reverse complement strand
AGAATTCCCTGATAGGGATCCCCATACCACGATATTTTACTGTCAGGGAGTAATGAAAATTCTTTGTTGATAATGTTATATAGAGTGAAATTATATCCTCCTTGATCTAGAATATAATCACCGAACATATTGAATTCACCATATGTATCAATTTGGAGATTGATTTGTCCATTCCCTCTTCCTCGAATGATATCACCAGACTTGATATCAAAGATCAATTCACAATAGGCATCGGGGGTGATATCTAAATCAAAGTTCATAGTTAGTCCTCTTAGGTCTATCTCTTCACTTATATCCACTTTTGTTGTATTAGTTGTATCAGAAAGAAAGCTGTGAAACTTAATATATTCTTCTTGTTCAATATTGTCTGTCTCTCCTATTGGAATATATATTTTAGTGCCTTTTGTGCTTTTTGCTGAAGCATTGATAGTCAGATTTTTGACTGGCCCAAAAATGCTCACTTGTCCAGTAGCATATCCCTCGCCATAAAACAGCTCATTGTCGGAGGAAGAGGTGTTAAGTATTTGAAATGCTGTTAAATCAGTCGTTAGGTCCATCACCATGTTTTTGAAGCCTTGATGTGTGATCTCTCCAGTAAGTGATGCTTTTGAACTCAATGCATCTGTTAAGTTTATACTGGTGAACTTCATTTTATCACTTGTAAAGCCAAATTCACCATCAAATGTATATGATGTATTGAGATAGTTGATTTTTATTGCCCCTTCTTCAACTGTGCCAGTACCATTGATTAAAGGAGCCAGTGGTGTGCCTGTAATCTTGAAAATTCCTGTTGCTAATCCATCAATCTCTGTGAAAAATTTATTTAGAAAGGGTTCTAGAATATTAATAGCTGTTTGGTCGAAATTTGCACGTAAGTCTAACGGGCTTAGTAAATTTTTCGGCCGATAAAATCCATTGACATTTATTGTTCTCCTATTTTCACGATCCAAGAAAGCTTTTAATTTGAAGTATTGATCACTTTCTTTCCATTGGGTCTTACCATAGATGTCTCCTAACAAGAAGTCATCAACGGAAAAAGCATCGATGGTGATATCATTTTCAATACTCGGATTCTCGTAGTAATTTTTAATCTCAATAAAGCCATTTGCACTACCACTTAGTTTTTTGGTGATAAGAGGGTTGATCACGCCTATGTCAATATTGTCAAAATTGATTACAGCTCGTTTTGTAGGGTCTGGAGAGAATGTTCCGTTGAGAGAGATACTCTGGAGTTCATTGAATAATTTAAAGTCAGAAAAGTCAATGTCTTGATTTATAATGGATATTTGATTTTTCTCATCAAACTGCCAATGATTCTCAAATAAATTTATTGATGACTTGTCAAAGCGAAAAATGGTAGTGTCACTCAAAAAGTCAAGAGAACCAGTGATTTCTGTGCTGTTGTTGTGTTTTTCTTGCTCAATATTGAAATCGAAATCTATTTTATTGTTGTCCCAAATCGATTCCAGAACTAAGTTTTGTGTCTCTATATTATTAATAGAGTTCTGGCTTGTTGAGGAGATAAAACCCATTGCTAATACATTCGTGGAGTCAGCAATCTTAGAAGTTGAGAGGTCTATGTTCAAGTTATGTAATTCGAAATCTTTATAGCTCAGCGTATCAATTTCAGAATTGACTGATAAAATCGAAGTATAACCGCTAGAATATATACCACTTAGTTTGGTGTTTTTAGATATGCTCAGGTTTTCATAAAATAATTGAATGATTGGTGTAAACTCCTTCAAATTCAAATCATAAGTGATCATCATTTGATCAGTTAGTTGTTCTTTTTTATCAGCGTAGTATGTTTCAAGCGCTTGCTGATTATTTATTAAGTTGAGTTTATATTCCTTAATCAGGGTAACTATGCTTTTTATAGCGGTAGTGTAATTGTACGTTCCAGTAATTTTCGTATCGAATAGTGAAGATGAAATGGTGAGTGCACGATGATTATTGTTATTAGTTGTCTTTAGTTCAAGGCTGTCCAACTCTAAAGGTTTCCCATCGTATTCCAAAAATGTATTGTAGAGGTATGCTTCGCCAGCTATACTGTCTATTTTGAGTCCTTTGGCATCAATGACAGCATCCGTTATGAGTAATAGTTCATGATCAGACAGATTAAGGGGTTTTAATAGGGCTTTATCAATTGATAACTTGGCTTTGTAGCTATCCTTCCCTTGTCTAAGATCAATAGACCCTTCAAGAGAAAATTTGAGATTAGGGTCATTGATGCTAACAGATCCCTCGAAAAATTCTTGAGCGAAATATGCATCAGTATGGATATTTGTATATTCATAATCATATATTCCGATTTTCTCAATGTTACCATTCAATTTGAAATCAGCAGTACTAAAGTCAAGTCCCTTGCCTTCAATCTCCCCACTGAGTGTTACTCTTTGAAAAAAATCACGATTAGAAAATTGACCTAAATCAAAGTCGATCATTTCTAGATGTCCGCTATATTTTGAGTCACCTATTTCTTCGGCCACTTTGAGATTGATATCTGATTTGATATTTCCCATTTTCGTGTGGAAACTTCCTGTAGCAACGAAGTCATTCATATAACCTATAAACTTCCCATTGATGCGTGTTTTTCCAAAAGAAGTGAGGAAACTGAAAGTTCCAGGTTTGAACATGGATTTCAGATGAGTAGCGTCTATATCCGCTCGGTTCACTTTCAGGTCAATAAAAGTCTCGTCCATGTCAGGAAGTCCATACATGGTGATGTTTCCTCGAATATGATTGCCACCATTTAGATGAATGTCAAAATCATTAAGTTTGAAACCATTCACTTTTCCTTTGAATTCACCAGAGATATTCATTTCCTGATGATGTTTGAGCATGCTTGGAGCGAAAAGAGCAAGATCATCTGTGGAAATGGTTGAATTATCTAATTGAGCTTCAATATTGACTTTAGTATTAAAATTACTAAATGCCTTAAGGTTGGGGTAATTGAAAATAATTTTTTTAGTAATCTCACTAGAACCTACTCTGGCATTTAGTTGATCGAAGACCATTTGCCTTTGAGAGACTTGATACGTGGTTTTTACGTTGTTAATTTTGAGGTTTGTCACCTTATCCTGAGTGGAAAGTGAAGTGAGAGCAAAGGAAACAGAGTCTCTTCGCTGATTGAAATTTTGAAGTTTTGCTTCTAAATTTATTAAGGTAAAGTGTTGGTAGTCAAATTGACCTTTTATAGAATCCTTTAAGATATTATTGTAACTAAATATACTATTAGTCACCATTGCATTCCCTATTTCTATAGTTTTTGGGGACTTGCCTGAGGGCGTGATCATCAATTTTATTCTTTTGATCAAAGTATTTAAGTTCAACGCTGAAGTTGAGTCATTTACGCGAGTCATTCTTAAGGATAAATTAGCGCTGTCCAAATACAGCTCGTCAAAATGTATTTTTTGATCCTGAGATAAAGATTTTAACTGGTAGTTGATAGTAGCTTGGTGAATATAAGCCATGTTTTTACCTTCAGGATCATCGACTTTAATTCCATCAATAGTTATTTGGTCAAGCCAATCAATCGAGACGTGTGCAATAGTGGTAGGGAAACCAGTTTCTTCAGATAGATATGAGGAAAGTTTAATGACAACCTTAGTTTGGACATAAGGAGTTTGTAAGGCCATTGCGACCAAGAGAAATAGAAGGATGATGCCAGCTATTACCCAAAGGGTTATTTTAATAAAGCGATTTTTGATAATTTGCGCCAACTTATAATATGTACTACTTATTATTGAAAATTAGAAAACTATATTTGACATAAGGTACGCAACATCATGTACATATCTGGTAGGTGAATTTGTGAATAGAATGTTACCCATTCATATGTTTCATTTAAGTCAACCATATTAGATCAAAGCACACAGATATACAGCATATATGAAGCCAACAATATTAGCAATAGAATCTTCTTGTGATGAAACATCTGCAGCTATTATCAGCAACGGTAAAATTGCTAATAATATAGTCGCGACACAATCAGTACACGAAAATTATGGAGGAGTAGTTCCAGAATTGGCTTCTCGAGCACATCAGCAAAATATTGTACCTGTTGTGGATCAGGCAATGAAAACAAGTGAGGTAGAAATGAGCGATTTAGACGCGATCGCATTTACAAGAGGTCCAGGGCTGTTGGGAGCATTGTTGGTAGGTACTTCATTTGCTAAGTCATTGGCATTAGGATTGAATATTCCATTGATAGAGGTCAACCATATGGAGGCGCATATATTGGCTCATTTTATAAATGAACCACATCCGAAGTTTCCATTTTTATGTCTCACAGTGAGTGGAGGACATACACAAATAGTGAAAGTCACTTCACCTTTGGAAATGACGGTCATAGGAGAGACGCTAGATGATGCGGTCGGAGAAGCATTTGATAAATCTGCTAAATTAATGGGGTTCCCTTATCCAGGTGGCCCATTAATTGATAAGTATGCCAGAGAGGGCGATCCGCTGGCGTATAAATTTCCTGATTCTGCTATGCAGGGATTAAATTTTTCATTCAGTGGGATAAAAACGGCATTTATGTATTTTCTAAGAGATCAAAAGAAGAAAGATGCTGACTTTGTGGAAAAGAATAAAGAAGATATATGTGCTAGTTTACAGTATAGCTTGGTAAGAATGCTGATGCAGAAGTTAAAAAGGGCAAGTGAAGAAACTAATATTAAACAAATAGCGATAGCTGGAGGTGTCTCAGCGAATCAAGGGTTGAGAAAGACCTTAAGCGAATTGGCGGAAAAGAAAAGGTGGCAAGTGTACGTTCCTGAGATGGAGTATTGCACAGATAATGCAGCAATGATAGCTATGGCAGCACATTTCAAATTTGAGGCTGGAATATTTTCAAGTCAAGACATAAGTCCAATGCCAAGAATGACAATAAATAAATAAGTCAATGAACAGACTATTTTCAAAAGGAGACCGTAAAACTCATAGTTTTACGGTAACAAAAGAGGACTTAGCTGCCTTTCATGGGAAAGTAGTACATCAAGTTTGTAGTACATTTGCTTTGGCAAGGGAGATCGAATGGAGTTCTCGGTTATTTGTATTAGAGATGAAAGAACTTGATGAAGAAGGTATTGGTACGATGTTGGCTATATATCATCAGTCGCCAGCAATGGTCGGGCAAACGATGAATTTCACGGCTACTGTGGTGTCGATATTGAACAATGAGCTTATATGTGACATTATAGCAGAGGTCGATGGACGTATAGTTGCATCTGGTCGGACCGGTCAAAAAGTTTTCAAGAAAGAAAAAATCGAACTGCTTTTCAAGGCGGTGAAGTGATATGACAAAGAAAGTAAGCAAGTTTTCGAATAACATAAATATCAAGAATCGAAAGAGTTGGTTCAACTATGAGCTGCTTGATAAGTTTGTAGCTGGATTAGTTTTGAAAGGGACTGAGATCAAGTCTATAAGAATGGGGAAAGCCAATCTTACAGATGGGCACTGTTATTTCGAAGGAGATGAATTATATGTGACAGGTGTTCATATATCTCCTTATGAGTTGGGATCGTTTTACAATCATGATCCTATACGAAAACGTAAATTACTGCTCAATAAAAGAGAGCTTAGAAAACTGCAAGCTAAAACTAGAGAAAAAGGTTTGACAATCGTTCCGATAAGACTTTTTATCACAGGAAGAGGATTTGCTAAAATGGAAATATCATTGGCCAAAGGGAAAAAATTGCATGACAAAAGGGACAGTCTTAAAGAAAAAGACTCCAAAAGAGAATTGTCAAGAATGAAACTATAATTTCACCAATATCAATTGAGTAAGCGTATATGAATCAAGGAGATAAGGGAATTTCTAGATTGAATATTGTACCAGTAAGGAGCAGTAGTGCAGACATCAGTGAACAAGTTACTCAACTTCTTTTTGGAGACCATTATGAGGTGATTGAGGTAAGTATTGATAAAAAATGGCTAAACATCCGTATATATTTTGATCAGTATGAAGGTTGGATTGATAGTAAACAGCACACCCCGATTTCCAATGAGTATTATGATCAAATTAATAATTCTGATTACAAAATATCTCTAGATGTATCTGCGAATATTCTCCATAATAAACACAGAATTAATATAATACTGGGTAGTGTACTACCAATATCTACAAGTGAACTATTCCAGATAGAAGAACAATTGGCTTATAATGGTGAGTCTAAAAGCCTAAGCCAAAAAAGAGATTTTGAGTACCTAAAGCAGATGGCATTATTATATCTCAATGCGCCCTATCTTTGGGGTGGTAAAACACCTTTTGGCATTGATTGTTCTGGATTTACACAGCAGGTATTCAGGATTTGCGGATATAAACTCTCTAGAGACGCATCACAGCAGGCGTCACATGGTAAAGAGGTTGCTACCCTATCAGAAGCTCTGCCTGGAGATTTGGCATTTTTCAAAAATGAGAAGGAGTCGATTACTCACGTAGGTATTGTGTGGGAAGACAGTATGATTATTCATGCATCAGGCAAAGTGCGTATTGATCAATTTGATGACAAAGGGATTCTTCCAACCAACTCGAATGAGTATTCCCATCAATTGCATAGTGTAAGGAGGATCTTTATTTGATCTCATCTTTGTAAACAAATATCAACATTGCGATAAAGTAGGTAACTCTCTTTTTTATGCTATATTCATAGCATGAATAGGCGGGTATTGATATTGAACGCAGACTATTCACCGATCATGGTGAGTACGGTACAGCGTGCCTTTATTCTGCTTTATCTTAATAAAACTGAGCTAGTCGAAAAGGCAAATGGCTACAAAATCCGGACAGTTAATACACAATTCCCCATGCCTGCAGTGATCAAGCTGAGCAATTATGTGAATGTGCCTTATAAGAAAGTACCGTTGACACGGCAAAATATCTTCAAGAGAGATGGGTTTCAGTGTCAGTATTGTGAGAGGCAAGAACAGTTGACGCTCGATCATCTGATCCCTAAAGCAGAGGGAGGTTCGACTACCTGGGATAACTTAATAACCGCATGCAGCCGCTGTAATGCTCAGAAAGGTCACCAAACACCCAAAGAGGCTGGAATGAAATTGATGAGCAAACCATTTCGACCCAATTATACTTCTTTCATCAAAAATAATTCCGGATTTGTGTGTGATGAATGGTTGCCTTATTTAGATAGATAGTAGGGATTATGTCCTTAAAACCTCATCACAAAAGTACTACCCTCTCCAGGGGTCGACTTGACGGTCAACGTACCTTGGTGCAGCTGCATAATTTGACGAGAAAGACTCAATCCGATCCCCGAACCAGTTTTCTTAGTAGAGAAGAATGGGATGAATATTTTGTCTATTGCCTCAGGTATGATACCATCACCATTATCAGACACTGATATTGAAATACCACTCTCACCGTTGAGACCGATGATAGATACGATGCCACCTTCGCTTTCTTGACAAGCTTCTATAGCATTTTTCACCAAGTTGATCAGTATCAATTTGATGAGATCTGGGTCGATGGAGAGAATGATTTGATCACTTGTGCAGTTGAATATGATGTTGCTTTTTCGCAACTCTGCTTTCATCAGCATGCTTACATGGTCAAGTAGTTCATTCAGTTGGACTTGCAGTAGTTTGGGTTGCGGTATATTTGTATAGTCTCGATAGGCATTGATGAAGTTGATCAGCCCCTTAGTTCGATTCTCAATCGTATTGAGTCCTTCCTGTAAGTCGTCCACCCCAGCATGATCTATGGTGTACTCGTCCCCTTTCAACTTCAAATCCTCCATTAGAATATCTTTGAGGGTAGAAGTCAATGAAGAAATAGGAGTGATGCTATTCATAATCTCATGACGGAGAACTTTGGTTAAGTTCTGCCACGCTTCTAGCTCTTTCTTTTGAAGTTCTGGTGAGATATTTTGCAAAGCGATCAACTTTACTTGGTGTCCTTTGAGTCGTATGATTGTGGCATGGATAGAGAGTTGGATATCTTCATCACTTCTGAATAGCACACTCTTTCCTGACTGTAGATCAAATAAGGATTTATACAATCTCGATTTTGTTGCTATTAGCTCCTCAATATTGTGAATTTGAGGAGTCTGTAAATATTTTTTTGCAGTGGCATTGATGAGTTCTACTTCGCCCTTTTCATTATACGCGAGTAGACCAGTATTGACATGTTCTACTACGGTATTGAGGTATTGCAGATGTTCTTCTTTCTCAGATCTTTCCTTACGAAAAGCATCCATTACTTCATTGAAAGCTGTGTTGAGTTGTTGGAAGCTTGCCCCTAATTTGTCGTCAGCCGAGAAACCAGAAATGAAGTCAGCATATTTAATGGATTCTAAGAATCGAGTGAGTTTTCGGTTAGTTTTTGTCACATAACCAAATAGCTCCACGAGCATAAATACAAGGGCAATGAAAGCAATGGTAGTACTTACCCACTGCGTATTGATAAAGGCAAAATACAGCACGCCACCAATGACTATGGTGATGACTAAAATTCGCCAAAGTACACCTGTTCTAAAATCTTTAAAGCCCATGCTTTTCTAATCTGCGGTATAATGATGAGCGCGTCAGTCCTAACTCCGTAGCGGCCTGAGTAATGTTTCCATTACATTTGGCCAAAACTTTTCGGATCAATAATTTTTCCACTTCATCAAGCTGAAAGTGCTCGAGCGTAACCGCTCCCTGAGTTGCTTCTCTTTGTTGCGTGTTAAAATTGAAATCTTCAGGCTGTAAAGTAGTGTCGTTACTCATAATAACAGCACGTTCGAGCGCATGTTGCAACTCTCTGATATTACCAGGCCATTGATGTTTCTGCATGCGTAGCATGGCGCCATCACTGATTCTGCTTACTGGCTTGTTATATTTCTCAGCATATACTTTTAAAAAATGATCTGCAAGAAGCGGAATGTCTTCTATTCGTTCTCGCAGTGATGGTAACTGTACTTCAATCGTATTTATCCTGTAAAGTAAATCCTGCCTGAACTGATTATCCTTGACCATGTCATATAATGGCATATTTGTAGCGCATACTAGCCTGATATCTATATCTATTTGTTTATTAGCACCTACACGACTGACTTTCCTGTTTTGTAGTACTGTAAGCAGCTTTGCTTGAAGAGGGAGAGATAGGTTACCAATCTCATCCAAGAATAACGTTCCTCTATTGGCCGATTCAAATCTACCTGCACGATCTTCTTTGGCATCAGTAAATGATCCTCTTTTATGACCAAATAACTCACTTTCAAAAAGTGTTTCTGTGATAGAACCGAGATCTACATTCACGAATGACTCTTTGTTCCTTGAAGAATTACGATGTATGGCACGGGCGATCAATTCTTTCCCAGTACCATTTTCTCCTAATATGATTACGTTGGCATCAGTAGCCGCTACTCTATCTATGGTTTCAAAGACTTTTTGCATAGCATAGCTATTGCCAATAATGTCTGTGTATTTTTCATTGATTTGAGTATTCAGTTCTTGCTGTCTGATTTTAAGCTCTTTCACTTCGAGTTTTGATTCCCGTAGCTGCATAGCTGAGTAGAGGGTAGCAAGCAACTTCTCATTTTCCCATGGCTTTAACACAAAGTCTGTTGCACCGGCCTTGATAGCTTGTACGGCCATCTGCACATCACCATAGGCCGTGATCAATACCACTACGGCCGAAGGATCGATCGAGATTATTCGTTCCATCCAGTCAAACCCCTCCTTACCGCTACTGACATCTTTGGTAAAGTTCATGTCGAGAAGTATCACATCATAACTTTCGTTATTGAGGATGTTAGGAATAGCCTCAGGATTAGTTTCTAAGTCTATTTGTGCAAAGTGACGTTTGAGAAACATTTTTGCAGCTTTTAATAAGTCTTCGTTGTCATCAACGATCAGGATTTTGCCTGTTTTTTCTTTTGTCATAATCTTCGATATTCTTTGCTTGACATAGCAAACAAGATGCCTATGTCATAGCTAGTGTATTGAATCATTGATACGAGGATATCTGTATGCATTGTTATGTATTTGTGACGAACGGTTTAATTCGTGACCGCTCGATATCGGACGTGTTCGTTCGGTGTTGAACGATATCGGACTGCTAATGTATGTATTTAATTGATTTTAGCAATGATTTTGTATTGGCACACTTGTTGGCAATAGGCTCAGCACGAAATAAATTATTGATAACAACAACTATATGGACAAGGTCATTAAAAAGAAAAAGTGGACACTAAAGAAGATATCTTACATCATTGGTGGAGTGTTACTATTAGGATTGATTGTGTTTCAGATAGGATGGGCTGACAAGCGATCAAGACTGAAGGTAGATGTTGAGAAGATGACTATTGCGACAGTCAATCAAGGAGTCTTTCAAGAATTCATTCCACAGACTGGAGCCGTTGTTCCAAGTCGTACATTTTTCTTGGATGCGGTAGAAGGGGGTAATATCAATAGAGTAATTAGAGAGAGTGGTGCCATGGTCAGAAAAGGAGATCCAATTATTGGGCTTCAAAATGCGAGCCTAAGGTTGAGTGTTTTGTCACAGGAAAACTCATTAAATGAGCAAATAAATCGTGTAAGACAGACAAGATTACAGCTTGATCAAAACGATTTAATACAAAAACAAACATTAGCGCAAATTGAAAATCAGTTGGCAATTTTGGGACCTCAGTATACAAGGCAAAAAACACTATTAGAAAAAGACCTAATTGCGAAACAAGATTTTGAACGAGTAGAGGCTGATTATAAATTCAACATCAGAAGAAAAGAAATAACTTCTACTTCATACAAGAATGACTCTACTTCAAGAATATTGCAGCTCAAGCAACTTAATTCATCTGAAAGGAGCATGCTGCAAAACCTAGAAGGTGTCAACCAAATATTGGAAAATTTAGTGATTAAGGCACCGATAGATGGACAGCTTTCTACTCCTCAGCTTCAGGAAGGACAAAATATCAATAGAGGACAGCGAGTAGGACAAGTGGATATAGTAGGTAGCTATAAAGTAAGAGTTCCAATAGATGAATTATACTTGCCGAGAATTTCTAAGGGACTTGGTGCAACTACTAAGTTCGCAGGGAAGTCTTATAAGATGAAGATTATATATATTTATCCTACGATTACTAGTGGGAGGTTTGAAGTCGACATGGAGTTTGATGGAGAAACTCCACAGGGAATTAGAAGAGGCCAGTCTTTAAGGATGAGAATAGAATTAGGACAATCTTCTGAGGAGCTACTATTACCAGTAGGTGGATTTTATAAAGATACTGGTGGAAACTGGGTCTTTGTAATAGAAGAAGGAAGCAATAAAGCGGTAAGAAGAAATATAAGGTTGGGAAGGAAAAACACAGAAAATTTCGAAGTACTCGATGGATTACAACCAGGGGATAAAGTTATCACTTCTTCGTACGATCACTTCGGTGACAACGAAGTACTCATATGGTAGGAATCAAACATTAAACATAAAACAACGTAACTCATAATAACAATAACAACACTCACAAAATTTTAGAACTATGATCAAAATTGAAAAATTACAAAAACTGTACACTACTGATGAGGTTGAGACAACAGCAATCAATCAAATAAGTGTAGAAATCAAGGAAGGCGAATTCGTGGCTATCATGGGGCCTTCTGGGTGTGGAAAATCCACATTGTTGAATATTCTAGGCTTATTAGATAATCCTTCTGATGGAGAATACTGGTTTGGCGAGCACGAAGTATCTAAGTTTTCAGAACGTCAGCGTGCACAACTGAGAAAAGGGTCTATCGGATTTGTGTTTCAAAGCTTTAACTTAATTGACGAACTCACTGTTTTTGAAAATGTTGAGCTACCATTGCTTTACTTGAAAGTGCCATCTGCTGAGCGAAAGCAAAAAGTAGAAGAAGTACTTGAGAGAATGAACATCATGCACAGAAGAAATCACTTCCCACAGCAGTTATCAGGTGGACAGCAACAACGTGTGGCTATTGCCAGGGCGATTGTAGCTAAACCTAAAGTAATCTTGGCGGATGAGCCAACAGGTAACTTGGATTCAGCAAATGGTGAAGAAGTAATGAAGTTATTGTCTCAGTTGAACGAAGCAGGTACCACTATTGTGATGGTGACTCACTCTCCTTATGATGCAAACTATGCACATAGAGTGATTAACTTATTTGATGGTAAAGTAGTGACTGAAAACATCAAGGAGCAATTTCATATATAGTAATAACACACTTAGTGAGAATCGGGACATTGTCCCGATTTTTTTTACTTACAGTAGTGTGTAATACATCGTACTGTGATAATTAGTGTGTTTCATGCAACCATTCTATTGCTATAAGAGTCTTATAACAGTAACAACAACTCAAAACCATGTTCAAAAATTATCTCAAAATAACTCTGCGTAGCTTGATGAAAAGCAAAGTATTTGTGCTCATCAATGTACTAGGGATGGGTGTAGCGCTCGCTTGCTGTATTGTAGCCTATCTCAACTATGATTATAATAATAGCTATGACAAGGAGCATGTTAATGCTTCATCCATATATCGCGTCAACTTCGTTAGGGAATTTCAAGGGAATACTACTAAATATGGAATAACGCCAACACCAATGGCACTATCTGTTAGGCAAAACTTAACTGAGGTCGAGAATATCATCAGGTATAGTAGTACGCGATCCAATATCCGAATTGGAGATGAGTTATTCAGAACAAGGATTGGGTTTGCTGACCCGGAACTGCTCAAAGTATTCACCTATAATCTGTTAAGTGGAAGTACAAAAGATTTCGATAATAAGGGGAATATCTTGATTAGCGATGAATTGGCCTCAAAGTATTTTGGAGAAGAGGACCCACTGGGTAAACAAATTACACAACCTTATGGCAGAAGCACCAAAGAATATATAGTAGGGGGAGTGTTTGAGAAATTGCCCCAAAATTCAAGCATTAGATTTGATGCTTTGACACTTTATGATAACTTTTTTGATCTCAACCCTGATGTAGATGAGCATGGGTGGAGGTCTTATACGAGCTTGTTTTTGAACATCACAGACAAGACTCGGATACCAATTATCACAGAGCAACTTCAATCACACATTGAAGCTCAAAATAATGCAAGAGACGATTTCCATGTTACCAGATTCTATCTAGACCCACTGGTTGGGATGGCAGTAAGAGGGGAAAAAGAACAAATATCGCATTATTTGTCTGGATCAATGCCGACTGCTGCAGTTGTTGCACCTACGGTGATGGCCGTATTATTACTATTAATAGCTTGTTTCAACTTCACCAATACTTCTATTGCTATCTCTAGTAAGCGTTTGAAAGAGATAGGTATTCGCAAAGTAATGGGAGGTATGCGCAAACATTTGATCTTACAGTTTTTAGGAGAGAATATATTACTTTGTTTGATGGCTTTGGTAGCTGGATTGATCATGGCAGAATTCTTAGTGCCTGCTTACAATGAAATGTGGGATTTTATGGTATTGGACTTGAGCTATACTGAGAATTTAGATTTAATACTATTCTTATTTGGTCTACTGATCGCAACAGGACTGATTGCAGGAAGCTATCCAGCTTTATACATCACTAAATTTGAGCCGACAGAAATTCTCAAGGGAACCTTTAAAGTTGGAGGGACCAGTATCTTGAGTAAGGTTCTATTGACCTTTCAATTTATGTTTACGCTATTGGCGGTGATCATGGGCCTTGCTTTTATTCAGAACGCTGAGTATCAGCAGGCTATCGATGTAGGCTTTGATAAGAAAGGAGTAATCTATGCAAGATTGCAGGATCAGGGAGAGTATGAAACATACCGAAATAGCTTGGCTTCAGAAACTAGGATAACATCAATGGCTGGATCCAAAGATCAAATATTTTCGAGCTACTACAATGATCCTATCAAATTTGAAGACAAAGAAGTGGAGGTAGATATATTGGATGTGGGAGATGAGTATATTTCTACAATGGGCATGACTATACTAAAAGGAAGAGATTTTAGAATGGATTCTGAAACAGATCGCGGTGAGTCAGCCATTGTCAATGAGGCGTTTGTGAAAATGTATGGGTGGGATGATCCTATTAGTAAAAGAGTGGTATGGATGGATACGGTACAACTCTATATTGTTGGCGTGGTGAAAGATTTCTATATCAATGGATTCTGGGATCCATTGAAGCCTACTATGTTAAGAAATGCTCCTAAAGAAGATTATAGATATCTAATTGTGACCGCAGATGCGAGTGATATTATTGCTGTAAATGAATCCATGGAGGCAGCATGGAAAGAGCTATTTCGAAATAAACTCTACAATGCAGATTTCTTGGATGAAAATATGGCAAGTTCACTTGAAGTCAATACTAATATTGTCACTATGTTTACGTTCTTAGGAATCGTAGCGACACTTCTATCGATATCTGGATTGTACACCTTGGTGTCTTTAAATATCATCAAAAGAATGAAAGAAATTGGAGTAAGGAGAGTCTTGGGCGCTTCGGTTGGCAATGTAATCAAAATTGTTAACAGGCAATTTGCAATCATATTGTTCATCGCAGCGATATTAGGTTCGGGATTAAGTTATGTTGCAACAGATGCTATGATGTCAAGTATTTGGGCCTATTATCTCAACGCTGGGTTTGTAACATTTTTGATACCGACTCTATTTATCTTTGCAGTTTCAGCACTAGTAGTTATTAGTAAAGTAGCCAAAGCCGCAAATGCTAATCCAGCATTGACACTAAGAGACGAATAGAGTTGAATATAACGGGAGAGGAACCTCCCTTTATATTTATTGATATTATTTACATTTATATAAAATATAAAATTAATGAAAGGAACGTATTTAGGTGAATTTGAAGAGGTAGTGTTATTGACAGTAGGGATACTACAAGAGGAGGCTTATGGCAATGCGGTCAAAGAAGAAATCATAGAACGAACTAATAGGAATATAAATCTAAGTGCCATTCATTCTGCTTTATATAGGCTGGAGGGTAAGGGTTTTTTAGAGTCGACTATGGGAGAAGCTACCCAACAAAGAGGAGGGAAGCGCAAGAAAATATTCAGAGTAACTAGCTACGGTCAACGAGCTCTTATTTCTTCTAAAGAGTTGAGAGAAGGATTATGGATATCATATAAGCCATTAAAATTGAGCCATACTTAATGAAACCCTTTCTTCCAATATGGCCTACTAAACTCATCTCATGGTGGTGTGATATCGATTATCGCGAGGAAGTTCTAGGAGACCTTGAAGAGGAATTTTATCAATCAGTTGAAGTGAATGGGGTGAAATCAGCAAAGAGACAATACTGGTGGACTGTCCTAAAATCACTTCGTCCATATTTAAGGAAATCAAGTCATCAAATTCAAAATTACAACAACCCAAACCCAATAGATATGTTTAAGAATTATTTCAAAATAGCGATTAGAAGTATGGTGAAACAAAAGCTCTATGCTGGAATCAATGTAATGGGCTTAGGTATAGGATTAGCCTGTTGTCTCCTTATTGGTCTTTTTGTGAATCATGAATTGAGTTATGATAATTTTCATGAGAATGCTGACAATACCTATAGGGTTGGGGTGGATTATAGCTACAATGGAACTTCAGGAAAAATGGCTATGACCCCGACAGCACTTCTGCCTTCAATCCAAAGAGAATTTGAAAGTGTAGAAAATGGTGTGCGCGTATTTAGCATTGGGATGTTTAGTCCTGTAGCAATCCAAAATGGAGAAGATCAATATCAGGAAGAAGGATTTCTCTATGTTGATAGCACATTTTTTGATGTATTGACATTTCCTTTGATTTCAGGCGACCCTGCTAAGGCACTCACTGAGCCTAATTCTTTGGTGCTATCAGAATCAACAGCCCAGAAGTATTTTGGCAGTTTGGATGTTATTGGGAAATCACTATCCGTAAATAATAAAGAATTTTTGGTTACAGGAGTGGCGAAGGATGTTCCTGACAACTCTCATTTGACTTTTGATATTTTGGCTTCTTTTTCGAGTCTATTATCTGCCAAGAAGGAGATATGGAGGAATGCCAATTATACTACTTATGTAAGACTCAATGATAGTGCAGACATGACACAATTGTCAAAAGGGATGGATGACAACATAAGAGAAGTGATGGGTGAGGAATTTTTTGCTGGAGGGAATGAATTCTCATACTATTTCAAGCCAATCAAGGAAATCCACCTACGTTCAGAAATTGAGGCAGAATTAGAGCCACAAAGCAGCATCAAGTATGTCTACATATTTTCTTTGATAGGACTTATGATACTTACAATTGCTTGTGTAAACTATATGAACTTAGCGACAGCACGCTCAGTTGATCGAGGAAGAGAAGTAGGAATGCGCAAGGTGTTGGGAGCTGTGCGCAAACAATTATTCTATCAGTTCATTGGAGAGTCATTTGTAATAACCATTTCTGCCATATTAATATCCATTTTATTGGTCAATTTCCTGTTATCACCTTTTAATTTATTGACTGGAAAGGTACTTAACATGGGCGCTGTATTTACCCCCATGTTTTTATTGGCAATCTTGGTGATTATGCTTGTAGTAGGATTTTTGGCAGGAGCCTACCCTGCATTGGTCTTGTCTGGGTTCAAGCCTGCACAAGTACTCAAGGGGAGTTTTAAGATGGCTGGATCTGGTGCTTGGATTCGCAAGGGCTTAGTAGTATTCCAATTTGGAATCTCTATTTTTCTGATCATTGGCACAATCGTGATATACAAACAGCTCAATTTTATGAGTGATAAGAAGTTGGGATACACCAAAGAGAATGTGTTGGTATTACCAATGGATAAAAAGATGTCAGCTGATTTTGAAATAATAAAGGGTGAATTGTTGAGGGATCAAGAAGTGATAAATGTTTCTGCCGGTTCGGATAGCCCTGTTGAGGTAGTGGGCGGTTATAGTATTAGAGTCAATGGGTTGAATGAGGAGAATTCACTGAGCATCAACGCAGTAATCGTGGATAGAGATTTTGTGAATACCTTGGAAATGGAATTGATAGCCGGTACTGACTTCACCGACAGTGATTTTGAGTTGTCAACACTTGAAAACGAGGATGATAGACAGCATGCGTTCATCGTCAATGAGGAATTATTAGAACAACTTTTTATATCAACTGATGAGGCGGTGGGTATGAAAGCTGAAATCAACGGAAGAAAAGGAGAGATTCGTGGAGTGGTGAAAAATTTTCATTTTGCACCATTGCATAGAAAGATCAATGCTTTGGCAATGTTTATAGAGCCCGAACAATATAATCTCATGCTGATCAAATTAAATTCAACAGGAATTTCTCAGACATTGGATAGGTTGGAGGGTACTTGGAAAGAATTAGTACCGCATAGGCCATTTGAGTATGAATTCTTAGATCAAGAATATGATAGATTATATCAAGCTGAGCAAAGACTGGGTAAAATATTCACTGTTTTCGCAACACTTGCTATCGTAATAGCTTGCTTAGGGCTTTTTGGGTTGGTGTCGTTTACAGCTATCCAAAGGGCTAAGGAAATTGGTGTGAGAAAAGTGCTGGGAGCAAGCGTTTCTGGATTGGTAGTAATGATTTCTAGTGATTTTGCCAAGCTGGTATTGGTTTCATTTGTTATTGCGGCACCCTTGGGGTATTACGCAATGAATTCTTGGCTTCTGGCTTTCGAATACAGAGTGAATGTGGGAATGTTCCCTATACTAGCTTCAGTTATCATAGCAGTGCTGATTGCATTCATCACCATTAGCTTTCAAGCGATTAAATCAGCATTACTTAATCCAGCGGAGGTGCTAAGGAGTGGAGAATAAGAATTATTGAGATAAGTAAAGGGCTCCAATTGATCAACAATTGGAGCCTTTTTACTTAATGAGATTAATAAATTACTGCTTATAAATACTACCATCCTTCATTACGAAGTCAACACTTTTTAGCAAGCTAATATCACTTAGTGGATCACCAGTGACAGCAATTATGTCAGCATACTTGCCTTTCTCGATAGATCCAAGCTTGTCTTGCATATCCAGAAGGTCTGCCGCATTTAGTGTAGCAGTCTTGATAGCATGATTTTCTTTCATTCCATATTTTACCATCAATTCAAATTCCCTGGCATTTGTGCCGTGCTTACTCACCCCAGAATCAGTACCAAATGCAATTTTCACATTCCCCTTAAGTGCTCTTTTGAATGATGCTTCTACTACTGGTACCACTTGGGTGATTTTTTCAGCGATCGCTGGAGGGATGTTCTTATTGGTCTTGATTTCTTCTGACAACCAAACCCCTGCTAATAGTGTTGGCACTAAGTACGAATCGTTCTCCAGAAATAGTTTTACAGATTGATCATTAAGATAAGAGCCATGTTCTATAGAATGTACACCGGCTCTTAATGCTGCATTGATGCCATCTGCGGCATGAGCATGTGCGGCCACTTTTCTACCGAGACTATTGGCAGTTTCCACAATCGCCACGAGCTCATCATCGGTCAGTTGCTGACCTACTCCCGCAGACGTGTTACTGAGAACACCTCCAGTAGCTGTTATTTTAATAACATCTGCACCTTGTTTTACCAGTTCTCTTACTGCTCTTCGGCAGTCATCCGCACCATCACATATACCAACACTCTTCTTAAAAGCATTTAGTATCTCTGCACGATATCCGTGGGAGTCTCCATGTCCTCCTGAGGCAGATACAGCTCCTGTTGCAGCTATTATTCTCGGGCCATTAATGCTTTTTTCGGCTATAGCTCGTTTTATGGCCAAAATATTAGTGTATGACGCGCCAACATTTCTTACTGTGGTAAAGCCCGCATCAAGGGTTTTTTGTAAAAACGGGATTGATCTAAATGCCATGTCTTCATCATTTAGCGTTGTCCACTCATGTCGATTTTGATCAGGGTTACGCTCATGTGTAATATGGGTATGCATATCTATAAGCCCGGGAAGAACAAACTTATCTTTAAGATCTATTATAGCAGCACCTTCATACCCCAACTCTTTACTGGTTGCATATCCTGATTTAACGATGTCAATAGTATTGTTCTTAATGACTACTGTCTGTTCAATAAGAGGTTTTTCACCAGGGACAGCCAGTAATTTTCCTGCATGAATAATTTTAATGTTTTCATTTTGAGCTAAAAGAAATAGTGGGCTCATAGCCACAAATGTTGTAAGTAATAGTTGTTTAAATGTAATCATGTTCTGAATATAATTTATTAGAAAGAGCAGAAGATAGTTATTGAAAAGCATATTAACAATTTGCTTAAAGAAATGAATCCATGTTTTCATGGATTGAGGGTAGTCGCTATATTGCGAACTATGTGCGGAATCACGGGAATTTATGCGTTCAATATGGTGGGTGGCTTCAATATGGTCAACCTTGCTAAGGCAACAGAGCTGCTTTCTAAGCGAGGTCCTGATGTTCAGAATATCTACCACAACGATCATATAGGTTTCGGTCACAGAAGACTATCCATTATTGATACTTCCAGCGATAGCAACCAACCTTTTTGGGATATCACAGAGAGATATTGCTTGATTTTTAATGGAGAGATTTATAATTACCAAGAATTAAAGAGTGATATCGAGAAAGAGGGAGTGACCTTCCGAACTTCAAGTGATACAGAAGTGTTACTCTATGCATATATTCAGTATGGTGAAGCTTTTTTAGAGAAACTGAATGGTTTTTTTGCCTTCGCTATTTATGACAAAGAAGATCAATCTGTATTTATCGCGAGAGATCGATTTGGAATTAAGCCATTATTATATTTTCAAGACGAAGACAAATTTATATTTGCTTCAGAGATGAAATCTTTATTGGCTTATGGGGTCGACAAGCATCTCAATCACACGGCTCTTTATCAATATCTCCAGCTCAACTATGTTCCGGCTCCACAGACCATGCTCAAAGGCGTGCTTAAGTTATTACCAGGACACAGTATCTCTATCAAGAATGGAGAGGTCAAAGTCAAGCAATATTATGAACTCAAGAGAAATAGCAAACCTGTTCCTGAGAGTTATGATGAGCGTAAAATAGAATTGAAACGATTGCTGACGGGGTCAGTTCAGAAGAGGATGATTGCGGATGTGCCATTAGGTTCATTTCTTAGTGGAGGCATTGATTCATCTGTGATTGCTACATTGGCAAGCCAAAAGAATCCTGACCTTCATACTTTTTCGATTGGATTTGCAGATGAGCCGTTCTTTGATGAGACCAGTTATGCCAAGGCTGTTGCTAAGAAGATTGGCACTAATCATACGGTGTTTTCTTTAACAAATAAGGATTTATATAGTCATGTAAATGATATTCTGGAATACTTAGATGAACCATTTGCAGACTCTTCGGCTATCGCAGTTTATATACTCAGTCAAGAAACTCGTAAACACTCCACTGTAGCGCTTTCAGGCGATGGGGCAGATGAGATGTTTGCAGGGTATAATAAGCACGCTGCTTTTTATAGAATGCAACATCAAGGATTTACAGAAAAAACGGTAGGAGCACTAGCGCCATTGTGGAGTATACTTCCGAAATCTCGAAGCAATGCATTGACAAATAAATTTAGGCAACTTGATAGGTTTTGTAAAGGAATGAAGCAGTCACCAGCTGATAGATATTGGAGTTGGGCGGGCTTTGTTTCAGAGGACAATGCTACCCAAATGTTGTCACTGACCAGTCAGGAAAACATAGACCAAGAAATTTATGCTTCACAAAAAAGTGTACTACTAAGTTCGCTTAATGAGGAGAACGATATGACTTCTGTATTAGCTACAGATATGAAAATGGTACTTCCCAATGATATGCTGACCAAAGTGGACTTGATGTCTATGGCCAATAGTTTGGAAGTTCGTGTTCCCTTCTTGGATCATGAGTTGGTCGAATATGTATTTAGCCTATCTGATGATGACAAGATTGATGGCAATATTCAAAAGAAAATATTACAAGATACTTTTAGAGATATTTTACCAGAAGAGTTGTATAATCGCTCTAAGAAGGGTTTTGAAGTGCCCTTACTCAAGTGGTTCAGAAGTGAAATGAAGACTTTGATACTAGATGATTTACTGGCTGATCAGTTCATTATTGATCAAGGAGTTTTCAATACTCAGACAATCAGTAAGTTAAAGAGAAAATTATTTTCGTCTAATCCTGGAGATGTGCATGCGCAAATTTGGGCACTCATTGTTTTCCAAAGCTGGTGGAAGAGATTCATGATCTAGTTTAGGTTTTCTCTTTTTATTATTAATATTGTAGATGTTTAGATCGTCCGATAATGGCGAAAGGTGTTTAATCGATTATTATTTTATAGATGAATTTAACTAATCCACTCGTTTGGGGTGCCCCCGTTTTTATAGCTATGGTCCTTGCAGAGCTTGCCTATAGCAAGTCTCATGATAAAAAAGATCTTTATAGTTGGAAAGATTTATTTGCTAGCGGCACTATGGGGCTAGTAGCTGCATTATTGACTCCTGTGCTCAAAATAATTTCTGCTTCGGCCGTTTTTTATGGAGTATATGAAATATTCAATCCGGAAGTAAATGGTGTTCGTATGAATATTATGGGATATCAGTCTTTTGGTTGGGCATGGTATCTTTGGCTGATTTGCCAAGTATTAGATGACTTTAGTTACTACTGGTTGCATCGATTCAATCACACGGTGAGATTTTTATGGGCGGCACATATTGTTCATCACTCGTCTGATCACTATAACTTAGGTACTGGACTTAGGAATGGATGGTTTACACTTCTCTACAAGCCTTTGTTTTATATGTGGTTGCCAGCTTTAGGGTTTCACCCAGAGATGGTACTTGTATGCTTAGGAATAGAAGCTTTATGGCAATTTCAATTACATACTCAGTATGTGCCTAGATTGGGGTTTTTGGATAAATTTTTAAACACACACACTCAGCATCAGGTTCATCACGCAAGAAATTTGCCATATTTAGATAAAAACCATGGAGGATATCTCAACCTTTTCGATAAGTTATTTGGCACTTGGAAAGATCCAGATGATAGTATAAAAACTGAGTACGGAGTAGTGCATGCGCCAGATTCATACAATCCTCTGGTAATCGTGAGCCATGAGTACAAGGACATTTGGAGAGATATCAAAGGCTCTAAAAATTTGTATGAAGCATTTATGTACACCTTTGGGGAACCAGGATGGAGTCCTGATGGATCGACATTGACTGTGAAGCAGATGCAAAAGGAGATGGTGGAGTCTTCAGTAGCTGAGCCCATTGCCATGCAGGCTTAGATAAAAGCATTCACTGCCGAATTAATTTCGGCATCTTAAATCGAAAAATGCAACCAAATAAAAGTTGGTTGCATTTTTCGATTTGGGTCCCTGCTACTGGTGAAGAGACCTAAGAAGTGATTTGGAGTTTGACCTGTTCTTATTTCAACCAAGCATTAAACATCCACAAAGTTTTTTCTTGCTCTTCAATAAATGCTGAGATCATATCTCCTGAACCAGTATCACCTAAATCATCAGCTAGTTGTTGAATTGTTCTTTCTCGCTCGATAATACTTTTAGTATTCGCAACTATTGTTTTTACTGCAGTCTCATCATCATGTACGTTCGTTACAGCTTTGATATTTGCCAGGGCAACGTATTCTAAAAAACTATGTACAGGTGTAGCACCAATGGTCAATACGCGCTCAGCTACTTCATCAACCTTGATGGTTGCGTCATTGTACAACTCTTCAAATTTCACGTGGAGCTCAAAGAAGTTCTTTCCTTGGATATTCCAGTGAAATCCTCTTAGGTTTTGATAATACATTTGAAAGTCTGCAAGTAGTAGATTAAGTTCGGCTGCTAAATTTGATCTGTCTTTCATATCTCTTTTTTATTATTTGATGGCAAGTTGTAAATAATCTATCGATAGATCAAATCAATATTATTAATGATGATATCGATATTGATTATGATTTGGCAATCGATTTTCATCAAAGATCAACTTTATAGAGCTTAACTTTAAGAGAATATAGATAGTAAAATCAAGGAATCATCAATGCAGACAAATGACTTTTTCTTAGAAGTAGAATTTCTATCTTTGAACAAAGAATATTAAATAAGGGAAGTGCAATTAGTTACATCAGGTTTTGAAGAAGTGTTAATCTATTTAATAGGGGGAGTGATCTTCATATTAGGCGGGATGATGACTTCTAAACTGTTGAGACCTTCTCGTCCCAACGAAGAGAAACTGACTACTTATGAGAGCGGTGAAGACCCCATGAGCTCTGCTTGGGGTCAGTTCAATATTCAATTTTATATAGTTGCCTTAATATTTCTTTTGTTTGAGGTAGAATTAGTGTTTTTGTTTCCGTGGGCAATTGTCTTTTCGGATCAGCAATTGATTCAAGAGACTAATGGTGTTTGGGGTTGGTTGGCCTTCACAGAGATGACCATATTTGTTGGAGTATTGGCACTGGGTCTAGCTTATGTGTGGCGAAAAGGGTATTTGGATTGGGAAAAGCCGATAGCCGATAAATCAGAATTTAGTGGAGTAGTACCTGCAGATAGATACGAGGCAATTAATAAAAAATATCAAAAGTAATCGATGGGCTTATTAGATCAAGAATTTCAAAATGGAGGGGTAATCGTAACCAAGCTAGATGACCTCATCAATTGGGCGCGTCTAAGCTCTATGTGGCCTATGACTTTTGGGCTGGCATGCTGTGCCATAGAGTTTATGAGCGCAGGCACACCTCTTTATGATTTTGATCGATTTGGTATTACACCAAGAGCCTCGCCAAGACAAGCAGATGTCATGGTAGTGGCTGGAACAGTGACTTTTAAGATGGCCGATCGTGTGAGGAGGCTTTATGAACAAATGGCTGAGCCAAGATATGTGATCTCAATGGGGTCATGTGCCAATTGTGGAGGCCCTTATTGGGAGCATGGCTATCATGTAGTCAAAGGAGTTGACAAAATCATTCCAGTAGATGTTTATGTTCCCGGTTGTCCACCAAGACCAGAGGCTCTGATTGGTGGATTCTTAAAACTCCAAGAAAAAATAAGAAATGAAAGTCTGATGGCACCGAGTGCTTTGGAGAAGTTAATGAATAAGGAATCTTGATATGTTGAAGGTTCTCGAAATATTAAAAGCTAATTTCCCAGAATTGATACTGGATGAATCTACTTCTCCAGTAAGTATTAGCATTCCGGCAATAGACTTGGTTGCAATCTGCCAAGAACTCTATCAAAATGACCAATTGTATTTTGATATGTTATCGTGCATTACGGGTATTGATAATGGTGAGGAGGCGGGAACAATGGAAGTGATTTACAATTTATATTCTATCTCCAATGAACAATCAGTGATGCTCAAAGTGATGCTAGATAGGAACAAAGAAAATGAAGCTATGCCCAGTATTCCTACGGTTATTCATATCTGGAAAACAGCTGATTGGCATGAGCGTGAGATTTTTGATCTGCTAGGGATAGAATTCACGAATCATCCAGACTTACGCAGGATCTTGATGCCTGCTGATTGGGAAGGACATCCACTGCGCAAGGATTACAAAGATATGGAGCGATATCGAGGAATGAGTGTGGTTTATGATAGGGACGAAGAGGCAACTACAACGGATAAATAGACTTTGGCTACTAAAATTCAATATCAATTCAAGAAAGACAACTTGATCAATTCGGTTCCTACTAAATACAAGGAATCTGACTTGAAATCTGAGGAGATGTTGATCAATATAGGTCCTCAACATCCTTCTACACATGGTGTGCTCCGACTGGAAGTGATCACTAGAGGAGAAGTGATCAAAGATGTGGTTCCACACTTAGGTTATTTACACCGATGTTTTGAAAAGCACACAGAATCGTTGGCTTATAATCAGATCATTCCCTACGTAGACCGAATGGACTACTTAGCAGCTATGAATTCTGAACATGCTTATGCGATGGGTGTGGAGAAGATGCTTGGTATTACCGAACAAATTCCGAAAAGGGTTGAGTATATAAGAGTTTTGGTTGCAGAACTTAACCGAATAGCCTCTCATTTTGTTGCCGTGGGTACTTATGGAATGGATATGGGAGCCTTGACGCCATTTTTCTGGTTGATGCGTGATCGTGAGCACATCATGAGACTATTGGAGTGGGCAAGTGGAGCTAGGATGCTGTACAATTATATTTGGGTAGGTGGATTGTTTTATGATATTCCAGTGGGGTTTGAAGAGAAGTGCTTGGAATTTATCAACTACCTCAAACCCAAGTTAGTAGAGCTAGATACAGTCCTCCTACAGAATAAAATATTTATTGACCGTACTGCCAATGTCGGTGTTTTGCCGATGGAGTTGGCTATCAATTACGGTGTTACTGGACCGATACTTCGGGCATCTGGACTTCGCTTGGATTTGCGAAAAGTGGATGGCTATTCAGTTTATCCAGAGTTGGATTTTGACATTCCTATCGGAAAAGGAGAGATGGGACAGGTAGGGGATTGCT
This sequence comes from Cyclobacteriaceae bacterium, assembly GCA_034112085.1. GTDB lineage: Bacteria > Bacteroidota > Bacteroidia > Cytophagales > Cyclobacteriaceae > JAWUWD01. Next base: position 6,822 of record JAWUWD010000063.1, on the reverse strand, counting down.
GGGACAGAACCTCAGTTCGGGTGGAAGAGATCCATGAGTCCATTAAGATTATCGAACAGTGCGTTAAGCAGTTATTGGGTGATCATAAACGAACTAAAAACTTCGATCCACAGGCATTAGTTCCTAAGAAGATAAGACCCAAAGCCGGTGACTACTATACACGTGCTGAAAATCCAAAAGGGGAACTTGGCTTTTTCTTCAGAGCTGATGGTAGGAGTGATAAACCACTGCGATGCAAGGCAAGAGGCCCGAGCTTTGTCAACTTATCAATTCTTCCAGAACTAGCCAAAGGAGGTATGATTGCTGATTTGGTAGCGGTCTTAGGTTCAATTGATATTGTTCTAGGAGAGGTAGATCGATGATTCACTGTCATTTCGAGTCTCGAAGCAATTTTTCTGCTAAATCTCGTATCTTATAAAGCCATTCCGCAGAGATAACCAAGTAATCCTTACCGTGAATAAGTTTAATAGAAATATTCTGATAGGAAAGATCCCTGATGGGATGACTTCATTGTTGAAAGAAGAATAGTTGAGCATTTATTTTCTCAATTAGTCTTACTACTTTGTAAATGATACCTGAGTACTATAGCTAATGAAAATCCTATCCACACAAGAAGTCCGTGATGCAGATGCCTTTACTATAGCTAATGAGCCGATTACCTCTATTGATTTGATGGAACGGGCCTCAATGGCATTTTTGAAATGGTTTACAGTAAAATATGACGAGAATAAAGAGGTCTGGGTTTATTGTGGAACAGGTAACAATGGAGGTGATGGACTAGCTATTGCGCGGCTACTTTATGAAAAAAAATATGAAGTCAAAGTCTTTGTTATCAATCCTCAGAGTGCGCGTTCGGAAGACTTTGAGATTAACTACCAGCGATTCCTGCCATTACTCAAAATACATAGTGTAAAAGAGGTGTCAGATATTGAGATAGTCCCAGACAATGTTCTTGTCATCGATGGGCTATTCGGATCTGGACTATCCCGAAATGTAGAGGGATTGTATTCTGAAGTCATAAAATCTATCAATAAAAGTCAGTGCATTACTATCGCCATAGATATTCCTTCTGGATTGTTTGCTGATGGAGTGACAGACGGGGCAGCCATTGTTAAAGCAGATCAGACTATTACATTCCAGGTACCTAAGTTGGCTTTTGTGATGAAAGAATCAGGAACGAATGTGGGAAATTGGCTGGTCGTAGATATTGGTCTATCCCTATCATTTATAGATCAGTTAGTATCAAATCATTTTGTATTGACTAATGAGATGATGCAATCTCTCATTATGCCTAGGGAGAAGTATGGACACAAAGGAACTTACGGACGTGCTTTGTTGGTCGCAGGCAGTTACGGGAAGATGGGAGCAGCAGTAATGGCAGGCAGAGCGGCTATGCGATCTGGGCTTGGGTTGTTGACCATTCATAGTCCTGTTAGCGGTGTGGATATTTTGCAAAATAACGTTCCTGAAGCAATGGTGTCTGTTGATCCTACGGAGTTTTACTTTGGGGAAGCACCTGAAACATCGGCTTACTCGGCAGTAGGAATTGGCCCTGGGATAGATCAGCAACCAAAAACAGTACAGGCGATGACCAAACTACTGGGGGAATTGACAAGACCTACAGTCATCGATGCAGATGCCTTGAATATTATTGCAAACAACAGAGAGCTATTATCCCTTATCCCGCAAGGATCAATAATGACACCACATCACATAGAGTTCGAACGATTGGCTGGAAAATGGAAGGATGATTTTGAGCGGCTGTCTCTTCAAAAAGCATTTTCTAAAAAACACCAAGTCATCATTGTATTCAAAGGCCCTCATACAACTATTTCTACTGCAGAAGGGCAAGTGTACTTTAATAATACCGGTAACCCTGGAATGGCAACTGCCGGAAGTGGAGATGTCTTGACAGGGATGATTACTGGTTTTTTAGCGCAGAAGTATACGCCTTTGACAGCAGCACAGCTTGGTGTATATCTGCATGGTTTGGCTGGAGATTTTACTGCACGAGACAAAGGAGAAGTAAGTATGATTGCTTCAGATATCATTGACAGGATACCTGAAGCAATTCAATCATTGAATTAATTCTCGTTCTCGAACGCCTCAATCTCCTTAAGGAAGATTGCTGCTTGTTCGAGATCTTTATTAGGAAATTTTTTAAGTAACCAGACTATCAGCAGTGTTATGGCAATGACTGCTAGACCATTGTACAACCAATACATGTTGAGATAATAATATATGTTGATATCTAGTGCTGATTTTGAAAATATGACTAAGAAGCAATAGGCTAAAACAGGCATCAATACATACAATGAATTGATCTCGTATTTAGCCCATAGCTGCAGTGTAGAGATTTTCTTATGTAGCTGTGTTATACTCTCATCATAATCCAGACTAATTGCATTATACAAGTTGTGAATATTCCAGATGATGGTGGCGATAGTCACCAGTAATACAATCAAGGCAGGAAGTAAAAATGTCAGTGATCCACCATAGTTTACTATAAACCCAACGATATATGGGGTAAATAAAACACTTAGGAATAACTCTAAATAATTTTCAAACTTGAATTCACCTAAAGAAGATTTGATGCGATTTACACTTGATTCTTTAAGTAGTTTTTTATTCAAAGTGATTTGATCACTTGATTGTATATGGTGTGTATTCCACATTGATTTTAATTCTGATAGTTCCATATTAGTTTGTTTGAGTTTTTGAAAATTGAGTTTTTAACTGTTGTTTGGTTCTCCCGATTTTGGTGGCAACATTGCTCGTGCTGATCCCGAGAATTTCTGATATTTCCTGATGACCTTTGTCTTCTAAATAGAGAATCATCAGAGCCTTGTCCAAAGGCTTGAGTTGCTGAATAAATAAATTCAGTTGTAAGATTTGGGGCTCCAAATCATCATTGATGTTTTCTTGAATATCAACGAGCTGATCAGTGGCAATAGTCAAGCTCTTTCGGGTGCGTTCTTTTCGGTAGAAAGAAATAGATACATTAAGTGCAATGCGGTAGATCCATGTCGATACTTTATACTGCGTGTCATATTTGTGAAATGACTTCCATAACTGTATGGTGATTTCCTGGATTAGATCTTGTCTATCTTCCGAATCCTTACAATAGGAGTTGGCGACTTTGTACAAAATTCCTTTGTGGTTTTCGAGGATGTCTATGAATGGTGCTTTGTCCAATGTCTTAATATTCGTTGTGTTTGCTCTATTATTCGCAGCACTTCTCCCAATATCACACAATCTTTAAATTATTTTTTCTTTGGTACATATTACATACTAAATAATATCTCAAAACTGTTGTGAAATATTATTGCCCTATCACCAACTTTTATTTTTTAGTTCCGTTTTATCTAAATATTGACTTTGAAAATGCTCAAAAAAGAAAGGCTAATCGGCATGGTCTTTGATTATTGAAAAGAAGTTACTAAATTATCAACAGATGAAAAAACTAGCCACCATATTGATCCTAGTCCTGACAGCAGGAATACTCAGTAGTACTTTTGCACAAGGTAGTGGTGAGATCGGTTTTAAAACAAACTCTTTATCTGAAGTCAATAAAGTAGAGATATTTCCAAATCCATCTGTAGATTTTCTAAATGTCGAAATCAACAATACTAGGATGAACAAACCAGTTCTGGAACTTTATAGCATCATAGGTAATGTGATGAAAGTTGAATTGGAAAAAATTTCAGACAATAAATTTAGAATTAACGTAAGTAGCATCCCAGCTGGTTACTATCTACTCTCTATCAGAGACGAGCAGACTCTTTTCAAAGAGACCTATAAGTTTCTTAAGAGATAATTATAGGCTCTTTGAGCAAATTCATTTCCACTTTTTTGTTACAGACTATTGATATAACAGACTTATATTTAGTGTGATTACTTTAAACTTAACTAGTACTCCGCATTTCCCGGAGTCCTTGGGAAAGGGATTACATCTCTGATATTCCCCATGCCTGTCACGAATAACAACAACCGCTCGAAACCAAGTCCAAATCCACCATGTGGAGCTGTTCCATATCTTCTAGTATCTAAGTACCAGTCCATCTCAGATTGAGGGATGTTCATTTCATCCATGCGTTTGGTCAGGTTCTCTAAGCGTTCTTCACGTTGCGCACCTCCAATGATCTCCCCTATACCCGGGAAGAGTACATCCATAGCCGCTACTGTTTTTCCGTCATCATTTTGACGCATATAGAAAGCCTTGATGTCTTTAGGGTAGTTGTAAAGTACGACTGGTTTTTTGAAATGCTTTTCTACTAAGAATCGTTCGTGCTCTGATTGTAAGTCAGCTCCCCATTCTTCGATCAAGTACTTGAATTTTTTCTTTTTGTTAGGCTTACAGTTTCTAAGAATCTCGATAGCCTCAGTATAGCTTACACGCTCGAAGTCATTCTCTATTACAAATTGTAATCTTTCTAAGAGCGTCAATTCGTTTCGTTCGTTTTGCGGTTTGCTTTTTTGTTCATCCGCTTCTCTGCTGTTGAGCATCGCAAGATCATCCGCACAGTTATCTATTGCATACTTAATAAGATACTGCATCATTTCTTCAGCAAGATCCATATTGTCATCCAAGTCGGAAAATGCCATTTCTGGTTCCAGCATCCAGAACTCAGCCAAATGACGAGTCGTATTTGAGTTTTCAGCTCTAAAAGTTGGTCCAAAAGTATAGATGTCAGAAAGTCCCAAAGCAGCAGTTTCTCCTTCGAGCTGTCCTGATACCGTAAGGTTTGTCTCTTTACCAAAAAAATCTTCTTTGTAATCTACTTTTCCATCATCATCCAAAGCAGGTGATTTAGGGTCGAGCGTAGTTACGCGAAACATTTCTCCGGCTCCTTCAGCATCTGATCCAGTAATTAATGGTGTATGTACGTTGTAAAAACCCTTCTCATTAAAGAAGTTGTGCACAGCGAAAATCATGGCATGCCTCACTCGGTATATCGCACCAAAAGTATTTGTACGTACTCTCAAGTGAGCTATTTCTCTCAAAAACTCTAACGAGTGTTTTTTAGGCTGCAATGGATATTTTTCTGGATCAGCGTCACCGAGTATTTCGACAGATTTGACGATAATTTCTACTGATTGTCCTTTCCCCTGTGACTCGACCAGTTCACCAGTGACTGCTACGCAAGCTCCAGTGGTGATTCTTTTTAGCAGTGCTTCATCGAAATTTTCGAAGTCAACTACTGCCTGAATATTGTGTAAAGTAGAACCGTCATTGATGGCAATAAATCGATTACTTCTGAAAGTTCTTACCCAACCTTTTACAAGTACTTCTTCTCCTACTATTTCAGTCTTCAATACCTGACTGATTTTTGTTCTTTTCTCCTTTGCCATCATTTTGTGATTTTTATTACTAAAACCTTTCCGAAATTACTCAATTGTGCATTTTTGGACGAGCGCAAAAAAAGTTATTTTGAAATTCTTATCAAAGAATTTGGGGAAATATAATAAATTTGGCTTAGTTTATGTAGGGCATTAATAACGCTCTCAAAAGTGGTTTCTAGCTAATATTCAAACTTGAATGTTAGCGATTAACTAACTTAACAGTACCATCTTTAAAAACAGTTGATGCAAAGATTAGGATTAACCCAGAGTTTACAACAGAAATTATCTCCACAACAGATTCAGTTCATCAAGTTGTTGCAAGTCCCTACTATGGAGTTGGAAAACAGGATTGAGGAGGAAATGGAAATAAATCCTGCGCTGGAAGAGGGTAGAGAAGAGCCTGAAGAAGCACCACAAACCGAGGAAGCACCTGAAGTCGCAGAGACTAAAGAGGAAGAGATCAATGTAGAAGACTACTTACCGGATGACGGTATTAGTGGGTACAAGATGCAAGGTGATGGAGAGAATGAAGAGGAGAGGGATATGCCGATTGGGTCACACTCTTCACTAAACGAGCAGCTATTAAGCCAGTTGTCGTTTCTAGGATTAGACGAAAGGCATGAAATTATTGGTAAGCAGTTGCTTGGCAGTATAGAGAGTGATGGATACATCCGCAGAGATTTGGAAGCAATTATTAATGACTTGGCATTTTCTCAAAATGTGGAGACCGATGTTGATGAAGTAGAGGAAGTTCTTCGGAAGATACAGGAGTTTGATCCAGCTGGAATCGGTGCTAGAGATTTGCAAGAGTGTTTGTTGATTCAGCTAGAACGGAGAGATGATGGACAGCATGCCAATGTAGTTGTGGCACGTATGATTATTGAGCAATGCTATATTGAATTTACTAAGAAGCATTACGAAAAGATCATGAAAAAACTCGACATCGAAGATGAAGAGTTTGTGAAGGACGCCATAGAACTAATAAGAAAACTGAATCCTAAACCAGGAGGAGCTTCAGCAGGATTAGTTAGAACACAATATCTGATGCCAGATTTTATTTTAACCAATACAGACGGCAAATTAGATATTACTTTGAATTCAAGGAATGCACCTGAATTGCGAGTGAGTAGGTCTTATTCCGATATGTTTCAGGCATATGACAAGAGTGACAAGAAAGATAAAAAACTGAAAGAGACGGTCTCTTTCGTAAAGCAAAAACTAGATGCAGCCAAGTGGTTTATTGATGCTATCAAACAGCGTCAGAATACTTTGCTCTTCACTATAGATGCGATTGTACAATATCAATATGACTTCTTTTTAGAAGGAGATGAATCTAAGTTGAGACCAATGATTCTTAAAGATATTGCCGAGAAAATAAAAATGGATATCTCCACAGTTTCTCGTGTGGCAAATAGCAAATCGATTCAAACAGAATTTGGGATATTCCCATTGAAGTACTTCTTCTCTGAAGGTATCGCT
>JAWUWD010000062.1:0-117840 GCA_034112085.1 Cyclobacteriaceae bacterium | reverse complement strand
AACATTGGAGGTGTTAGTTCCTACATTATTTTGATTGGTTGTGATTTCTCCTTGTAGTTCGTCCAGGGCCGCGTGTGTGTCAGTAGATGTTACACCATTTTGAGCAGTGACAGGTACTTCCGTAGCCACTTGGTCATCAGTCGATCCACCCGAGTCAAGTTCTGTTTGTAATTCAACTAGCGCAGACTGCACATCTGTTGAAGTTAAGTTACCAGTAGCTGTTACAGTTACCTCATTAGCTACTTGGTCATCTGTTGCTCCCGCAATGGCTGCGGTGTTAGTCGCAACATTGGAGGTGTTAGTTCCTACATTAGTTTGATTGGTTGTGATTTCTCCTTGCAGTTCTTCCAAGGCAGCTTGTGTGTCAGTCGAGGTTACGCCATTCTGGGCAGTAACTGGTACCTCAGTAGCCACTTGGTCATCTGTCGATCCACCCGAGTCAAGTTCTGTTTGTAATTCAACTAATGCAGACTGCACATCTGTTGAAGTTAAGTTACCAGTGGCAGTTACTGCAACACCTGCCGCATCCTGAATTTCATTAGTTGCATCAGCGTCCGTCAATTGTGCTTCATTGACACTGATCTCACTACCATTGATCGCAATTCCATTTCCAGCAGTCACCGCAGATCCGCTGGCTAGTGCCGTGGCCATCCACTCACTTCCATCCCATTGCATGACTTTGCCTACATCGGTGGTGTTATTAAGTGTTGTTCCATTTACTGCATTGCCTTGTATACTGCTCACGGTTAAATTACCAATGGTACCTGACGCATCTCCCGCGACTGTGACTGATTGAATATCTATCGCTGCACCAACTGGATTTCCATTCTCTAATAATTGAAGATTGCTCCCTGTCAACTGAATAGCATAACTGCCTCCTCCTCCAGATCCTCCACCGAGTTCTACCCAAGCAGTGCCGTTGAAAAAATGAATCTTATTATCTGTGTTATCATAAACAATCATTCCTTCTTCTGAAGCTGTCGCCCCAATATCGTTGCGCGATGAAACCACAGGAATCATCAGTCCTTGATCAGTTCCTACGAGCATCAAGACAGCTTTTTCATTGACGGTCTCACTACCTATCGCTACGGAGTTGTTCTGGGCCTGAGCATATCCAAAGAGAAATAGAAAGAAAAGTGTTAATACTAATTTTGAACTGCGGGATCGAGTAAATAAGTAAGTTTTCAACATAATATGTTGCATTTTGAAATTTGGAAATATCCTTATAGTTGATATCTGTCGCTTCAGGGCTATAAAAGCCTATTGTCTAATAAATAAATATAAGTAATCTATACAAAAGACCAGTAGTATAAATGTAAGTTTTAGGGAAAAGGTAAACACCTCACTTTATTATAAAGTATTTCTATCACAAATACCGTAAATCATTGTGCCCTAGCTATTTCACACTAAATTGGCGCTATGAATGTCGTAATGATCGGATCGGGCAATGTAGCATGGCATTTAGCTCCTGCTTTGGAAAATGTTGGGTTAAAAATTCAAGCAGTTTATAGTAAGGATATCACTAATGCCAAAGCACTAACTCAGCGACTATATGAAGCTGAGCCTACGGATTCATTAGATTTTTCTGATGTTGGTGCTTCTTTGTTTATTATAGCAGTCACAGATAGCGCAATAGAAGCTGTAGCCAAGGAAATCATACTCCCAGAGGATGCTATCGTTGTTCATACTTCTGGAAGTCAGCCTCTTGATGTTCTAGAATATATCCCCACCACTCATTTAGGTGTGTTTTATCCATTGCAGACTTTCAGTAAATCCAAAAAAGTAGACTTTGTGAATATTCCTCTTCTAATAGAGTCTGAAGACAAACTCACTAAAACAACCTTGCTGAAAATAGCTGGTAAGCTCAGCCAGAAAGTCCATCAAGTTCATTCTGATGATCGACAGGCGTTACACGTTAGTGCCGTATTTGCTTGTAATCTCACCAACCATTTATTCACTATTGCAGACAAATTATTAGCGGATAAAAATCTTGATTTTGACCTGCTCAAGCCATTGATCACGGAGACAATTAACAAGAGCCTAAAGATTGGTCCACAAAATGCCCAAACAGGCCCGGCTATTCGTGAAGATTTGGAGACGCTCGAAAAACATATGGTTTATCTTGAAGAAAATGAGAGCTATGCAAATATATATAAGCTCATCACTCAAGATATTATTGATACTCACACCAAATAAGCATGTCATCACACCACATAGTAAGAGATGAACAGGAGCCAGCAATAATAATTGCTGACATTCAGAATGAATATTGGTCAGCAATAGACCAGTTACTGGGCTGGGTGCCAACCGTGATTGTTGATGAAGATTGTATCGAAGAAGTTCTACTAAGAGGTATCAAAATAGATGTGGCAGTTTGTAAACCCAGCAATCTATTGTCAATTCAACAGCAACTACTCGATCAACATCCGGTCATCATTCTGTCAAAAATTGATGGAGATACCATTTCGACCAGTATCGACTATCTAACGAAGAAAGGTTATCACGGAGTAAACATATTCCGTGCCTTTGATCTCGAAAAATCGCTTCTCGCAAATCAACAAATCAACTCTATCTGGTATGATCTCAAACATAGATATGTAATGTCCAAAAAGCGTGCTTTCAAAAAATGGATAGTAGCCCATCAAACATTTTGTTTACTATCCACCACACCGGATCAAGGTTACATTGTTTCTAATGCGAAAGAAATATCACCACAGAGCTATCAAAGTTTAAAAGATGGGGTTATTACCGTAGATTCAAATGCCGATTTCTGGATAGGTGAACCATATTGATATGAAATCATCACAAGCTGATATTGGACTTTATTTTATTGCTGTAGTTCCGCCAGAACCAGTTTATCAACAGGCGCAAAACTGGAAAGAACATTTTGCCTCGCAATACAATAGTAAAGCTTCACTCAACTCACCACCACACATCACCCTGCACATGCCTTTCAAAATGAAAGAAAAAAAAGTGCAGCTTTTAGTAGACGAACTTAGAGATGCGGGAAGTCAACACCAGTCCTTAACGCTGAAAATAAATGGATTTGATGTATTTCCTCCTAGGGTCGTTTTTCTGAATGTTGTAAAACATTTATCCCTAAACACTCTTCAAGAAGGAATTGCTCAAGTGATGAAAACAAAATTTAACCTCTTCAATGCTGATTACCGTGATCGTCCTTTTCATCCTCACTTAACTCTTGCATTCCGAGATTTGAAAAAGGATAAGTTTGAAAATGCATGGGCAGAATTTGAGCAGAAAACATACAATGAAGAATTCTTTCTTGATCGATTTTGGCTACTCAAACACGATGGTAAACGGTGGAAGAAGTTTGAGTCATTCTCATTGAAGAAGGAATAAAAGAACCCCTCTATCAAAGAGTCGTGTCTTTTAAAAGTCCTTCTCGCTTTCCATTAATCATTTTCTCTATTCCCTCAGCAAGTACATCTGCAGCTTCAGGGTTGAATCTAAACCATAGCTCCGGCTCGATAAGCTCTAGTTCAGAAAGCGCCAGTTCGTTATTATTGTCCAAGACAATATCAACGCGAGCATATAACGGCAATGGGTCGCACGCTTCTACAACAGCTTTTGCAAAATCAATCTCCTGCTCGTTGGGTGTATACGGTTGGACCGTCCCTCCAAAATCATCCTGTACCCTAAAATCCCCTTTCTTGACATTTTTGACAACAGCATGAGTAAACTTGCCATTCATCATCATCAACGAGAGCTCTCCTTTCAGCGGAATGTTTGTTAAAAATGGTTGCAGCATCATGGACTCATTGAGAATCAATTCTTGAAACACTTCTTCATGATCGGATATATTATTCTCATCGAGTTTGTAGGTATGTCGACCTCCTGCAGATATTGCAGGCTTCAGTACAGATTGCGACCAGTTTCTATTCTTTAACAATTCCGAAAGAGAGGCTTTTTGTTTTGGTTCTATAAAAAGACTCGTTGGAATATTAATTCCTTTCGCGGATATCTCGAGGAGATAATGCTTGTCCATGTTCCAACAAAGCTGTGGATAAGGGTTAATCAATTGCACCGTTTTCTGTACCTCCTCGCACCACAGACTAAATTCATCAAATCTCTCCGCATAATCCCAAGTACTTCTGAAGATAGCATATTCGACAGAAGTCCAATCAAACTCCTTTGACGCCCAATCAACTTTGATGAGAGTAAATCCTCTTTTTTCTAGAGCCGCTTTGACAATCTGATCCTCTAGTAAGACATTCTCTATATGTTCATCAATTATTGATGGGTTGACGTATCGTGCGTCTGTTAGAATGGCGATGTCGTATTGCTTCATCTGGCAAAAATATAGCCGCGACTATTAAGAATCAATAACTCCTCTAGGAAAAGATTAACGTTTCCTTTTCTTCTTGCTCCATCTACCTCCCGGTCCACATTGCACATTGTTTTTCTCCTTTTTATGCCTAATGAATGTTTTGAATACAATATACGCACCACCACCTGTCACTTCTTTTTTAGAAATGAACGGAAGTACATCGCTTACTCCAAAGGCAAGAGGTCCAATTCTAGCACCCAAACCAAAATTTGTCGTGCCCTTGAGATTAGTATAAACTGGTGCATGTATTCCCAACCAGTGGTTTTCCCATCGTGGAGTGATCGTTATATTAGACAAATCACTAGTCGTGTAATCAGACCACTTTAAGTCGCTCAGATTCAATGCCATATTACCATTGATATAAGTTCCCCCTTTTATGTGATAATCGATTCCAGCTTGCAACATAGTTGGTAGCCCAACAGTATACGCCCCTGTGAGGTTTTCTATTACGATCAGACTATTCAGTGAATCCCGCAAAACATTCGGATCTCCAAAAGTGCCATTCAATGTAGTAACATCAATCCCGCCAGTATTGATGTCTGGTAAGGAAACAGACGCTGATCCATTGAAACCTCCGTGTTCATATTTGATTCGTCCAAGATCTGTGAGAGACAGAGATAACTTATACTTATAGGCGTTCTTCTCGTTATTATTTGTTCTATATAGCTTCAAATATTTTGAAAACGAGGGTTGGTAATCATTTTTGTAATAGTGCGTATACTCGAGGCCAATGTCCAAACCAAAATTAAATTTATTGCCCTTCTTCCACTTATAATCAGCATCAGCGACATTATCCAAATTGCTCGAATAGCCATAGGCAAAATTAAAATCAGCAATATTTACTATTCCACTAGCAGCATTTGACAACGTATCTGCCTGAAAACTTGCGAAAGCCGCTCCATTTCCTATGAGGACCTTCGGAGTTACTCCAAAGGTTAGTCGCTTCCTTTTGTTCTTCTTGATCACCTTTGCCCAAGTGACACCTATTTCATTCCAACTCATTGATGTCAAATCAAAATGCTGATTGAGAAAGTTCTGATTGAAAAGTTCTGAATTGGCAAAGCCATCTGCTATGGCCCTTGAATAGTCTGAACTCACATCATCCGCATTGGCATAGTTTCTCACTCTGGAAATAAGACCAATGGTACCCCAATTCTTAGTTTTGATCATAAAAGAGGGTAGGGTCACCCCAAGATTGAAGAGCGCATATTTTTCCTTATCATTTCTAAATAATGAACTAGAGAAGTCATTGAACTTGAAATTCAGAAACGCTTTATCTCTTGTTACTCTGCCAAAATTATTGTCTGCAAATACATTGGCGCCAAAGAACACCATATCGAACTTACCTTCATAATCTTCTATAGAAGCCGGGTGAATAGTCGCTCCCAGTACTCCAGCATAATTAGAATTATTAAGACCTATGTATGACTGTGCACGCAAATGCATGCTTATTGATAAAGCGGCAATAGAAAGAAAGGCAGTGATCAATTTTTTCAAATCCTTCAAATATAATAGAATAAATAAAGAAGCTATTGGACCTAAACGAATCTTGAGGTAGATTCTTGTCTTTTGCTCTAATATGCTACAATCATCTTCCATTATTTCCTATTTTTACTCGATAAGCTAGTCAAATATGCAGGACAAAATAGTCATCATTACAGGAGGATCATCGGGCATCGGGAAAGCTCTCGCTGAGGTGTTTGGGTCACATGGATCAAAAATATTGATCACGGGAAGAAAGCAAGAGGCACTTGACAGCGCAGTTAAGGAACTCTCAGAAAAGGGAATAAAAATCTCAGGATTCCAAAGTGATGTGAGCAAAGAAGAAGATAATAAAGCGATGGCGGAGAAAGCAATAGGGCTGTATGGCGGCATAGATATACTTATCAATAATGCCGGCATCTCCATGCGAGCACTTTTTCAAGATGTCGACCTTGATGTTATCAAACAAGTGATGGATATCAACTTCTACGGATCTGTCTATGCTACGAAGTATTGTCTTCCTTCTATCATGGAGCGCAAAGGATCAGTCGTGGGTATTTCCTCCCTTGCGGGCTATAGAGGATTGCCTGCTAGAGCAGGATATTCTGCCTCAAAGTTCGCATTGCAAGGTTTTCTAGAGGTGCTTAGAACTGAAATGCTCAAAACTGGTGTTCATGTACTCACCGCTTGTCCAGGTTTTACGTCATCCAATATTCGAAAGGCTTCTTTGACACAAGACGGAACTGCTCAGGGAGATTCTCCACGAGATGAAAGTAAAGAAATGAGTGCAGAAGAATGTGCGAGGCACATCTATAAAGCTACCAAAAACCGCAAAAAGTTTTTGACCCTAACCACGCAGGGCAAAATAGCTGTATTCCTTAACAAATGGGTCCCAGGGTTTATGGATAAGATGGTATATAACACGATGGCGAAAGAAGCAAACTCCCCACTAAAATAATGGCTAAAGTAAAATCATCCTATTTCTGTCAAGACTGTGGCTATGAATCTGCCAAGTGGATAGGAAAGTGCGCTTCTTGCAACAATTGGAATACCATGGTGGAAGAAGTTGTTCAGAAAACAAGCAAAGCCTCCACAGAATGGCGTGGTGAAAATAGTGAAGCTAAACGCGCCAATAAACCACAGCCTCTTCAAGATATCCAATTTGAAAATGAACAGAGAATTTCTGCTAATGACAATGAGCTCAATAGAGTCCTAGGTGGAGGAATAGTGCCTGGTGGTGTCGTGCTCATCGGTGGTGAGCCTGGAATAGGGAAATCAACCCTGATGCTCCAGATAGCCTTGTCGCTACAACATAAGAAAGTTCTATATGTCTCTGGTGAAGAAAGTGCACAGCAAATAAAAATGCGCGCTGACCGAATGGAAAATGTTTCAGAAAACTGTCTAATCCTAACTGAAACGAATACACAGAACATCTTTCAACAGACTACCGAGTCTGCTCCAGAGGTACTCATCATAGACTCTATCCAGACTTTGCATTCCAACTTGGCAGAATCTGCTGCGGGGAGTGTGTCTCAGGTAAAACAATGCACAGGAGAATTAATTAAGTTTGCCAAGGAAACGGCTACGCCTGTCTTCCTTATAGGTCACATCACCAAAGATGGCGCGATTGCTGGACCAAAAGTCTTGGAACATATGGTGGACACGGTCTTGCAGTTTGAGGGAGATCGACATTTAACTTATCGAATCATACGGACCACCAAAAATCGTTTCGGGTCTACCTCAGAATTAGGTATCTACGAGATGATCAATACCGGTTTGCGTCAAGTCTCTAATCCTTCAGAAATTTTGATTTCTCAACGAGAGGAATCAGTAAGCGGGATGAGTATCGGAGCAACCATGGAGGGCAATCGCCCACTAATGATAGAGATACAAGCGCTAGTCAGTACGGCTACTTATGGTACTCCCCAACGAACCACTACGGGTTTTGATAACAAGCGGCTTAACATGCTCTTAGCAGTATTAGAAAAGCGTGGTGGGTTTAGATTGGGGCTCCAAGATGTGTTCCTTAACATGGCAGGAGGCATCAAGGTAGAAGATCCCGCAATGGACTTGGCAGTTTGTGTAGCCATCATATCTTCTTTGGAAGAAATTTCCATCCACGACAAAGCGGCTTTTGCTGCTGAAGTAGGTCTTGGTGGAGAACTTCGCGCGGTCAATCGAATCGAAAATCGAATTGCTGAAGCTCAGAAACTAGGGTTCAAGGAAATCTTCATCTCCAAGTACAATAAAAAAGGGCTAGATCAGAAGAATTATCAAATTCTAATCAAGCCCTTTGGTAAGTTGACAGAGGTTTTTGGAGCGTTGTTTGGCTAATTACATAGAACAAAACATTTCCCCTGAAATATACATGTCCTGAGTGGCAATGACTTGGCGGTGATTGTCGTAAATTCTTCGTACAAGCTTAATCTCATCAAAAGATACCTTTGATCGAGAGAATATTTGGCCAGAAGATGAATCTGAATATCCTGTGAAGGTATAACCAAATTTATTCTTATAGAGAAACAGTGCTGAGTGCGGAAAATTACGATCAGGATTAAAATTAGACGATACCCTTAATAAAAATAGGAATTCTCCAGATTCACTAAAGGCTCTACCTTCCATTATATTAGACCAGAAAACCCCTTCTGTATCTATATGAGGAGAGCAAGTAACATTAGTGACTCTTATTGGTAATTCGTCAATATAAATTTCCGAAAAGATTTGTTCAACATTATACTGATTTACATTTTCTTCTAATATTTGTTCTTCTTTACAAGAAGCAAAAATTAAGACTAGAGCTAATAATAAATAGACGTTCTTCATAGCTAATATTTAAGTTGATTTGCAATCAACAAAACATAAATCATGCCAATTAAACCTTCTAATTATTCTATAAATAAGGCTCAATCAGAGAAATTATCAAATTCTAATCAATCCCTTTGTTAAGCTGACGGAAGTATATGGTACTTTATTTGGTTAAAGACTGAAAGCAGCCTTCACTTTATCGACATAATCCAATTTTTCCCAAGTGAAAGTTTCTACTTCTTTAGTTACCTCTTGTCCTGCCGATTTGAAGGTAAGGCTTTTTGTTTCAGGAGT
Organism: Cyclobacteriaceae bacterium; assembly: GCA_034112085.1. Lineage (GTDB taxonomy): Bacteria > Bacteroidota > Bacteroidia > Cytophagales > Cyclobacteriaceae > JAWUWD01. The sequence goes on along the minus strand of JAWUWD010000062.1, from coordinate 108,911 downwards.
TCTTCCCATGTGACCGTAAGCAGCTGTTTCACTATAGATAGGATTTCTAAGTTTCAATCTTCTTTCAATAGCAGCTGGTCTCATATCAAATAACCCTGTTACGATTTTAGCTATCTCCCCGTCATTCATATCTACTTTGGAAGTACCATAAGTATCAACAAATATTCCCATTGGCTCGACTACACCGATAGCGTATGACACTTGAACTAACACTTCATCACAAAGTCCAGCAGCTACCATGTTCTTCGCCATGTGACGAGTGGCATAAGCAGCTGATCTATCTACTTTAGAAGGATCCTTTCCAGAAAATGCTCCTCCTCCGTGTGCTCCTTTACCACCGTAGGTATCTACTATGATTTTTCTCCCTGTTAATCCTGTATCTCCATGAGGTCCACCAATCACAAACTTACCCGTAGGGTTGATGTGATATTTGATCTCATCATTAAAAAGTGCTTGAATATTGGCTGGCAACTGTGCCTTAACTCTAGGAATAAGTATCTCAACAATATCTTTCTTGATTTTGGCAAGCATGATTTCATCATTGCTATCAAAATCATCGTGTTGTGTAGAAACGACAATAGAGTCTATTCTTGTTGGTTGATTGTCATCACTATATTCGATCGTCACTTGAGATTTAGCATCTGGTCTTAAATAAGGAATGTCAGTCAGTTCTCTTCTCAATGCAGCTAGTTCAATAAGCAGCTTATGAGAAAGATCTAATGCCAATGGCATGTAATTCTCTGTTTCTTTAGTCGCGTAGCCAAACATCATTCCTTGATCTCCTGCTCCTTGTTCATCCGGATCAGCACGATCAACTCCTCTATTGATATCCTCAGATTGTTCGTGAATAGCGGAGATCACTGCACATGACTTGGCATCAAATTGATACTCGCTCTTAGTATAACCTATCCTTTCAATGACGTCTCTCGCAATTTGCTGAACATCCAAATAACTTTTGGACTTCACTTCTCCTGCAAGAGTCACTAAACCCGTAGTCACGAGTGTTTCACAAGCTACTTTGGAATTAGGATCGAAAGCTAAAAAATGATCAATAAGTGCATCTGAAATCTGATCAGCTACTTTATCAGGATGTCCTTCGGACACGGATTCTGAAGTAAATAAGTATGGCATATATCTAGTGTTTGAATACTATAATGTCTCTACGAGACGGTTATAAAACATAATTGTAAGGCGGCAAATTTATACTTATTTACACTAAAAAGAAATGTATTATAAATATAGTCAACATGATGTAACGCAGCCGTCATCTTGACGCTGTCTGATATTACTTTCTTGACTTCTTATTGTTGATCCCTGCTTCCGAATGAATTAGAAAAATAGTGGGTGTCTTGTGCAACTCTGGCTTCTCCTTCTTCCATCTGTACACCGGCTTCGTTTTGATAAACTCTTCTTTACCTGAGATATCCTTAGCCACACACAGTCTGGTTTCTCCATGCAATGTATCTACCATAGTCGAAAGTAGTTGATTATTTCGAAATGGTGTTTCTATGAAAATCTGTGTTTGATTTTTCTTTCGAGATTCTAACTCAAGTTCCTTGATAACTTTAGCACCTTCAATCCTGTCAATTGGAATATATCCATGAAAACAGAATTTTTGTCCATTCATTCCAGACGCCATCAATGCCATCAAAATAGACGATGGCCCTACCAATGGAGTCACTTTCAAATTTTGCTGATGAGCGTATTCCACCGCAAGAGCACCTGGATCCGCTACCCCTGGGCAACCAGATTCCGAGATAATGCCAATATTTTTCCCCTTTTTCATTGGGGCAAAGAAAGCCCTTAGTTCATCAGGCTTGGTTTTCTTATTGAGCACTTCAAAGTGCATCTCTTCGATTACTCTTCCTGTTTTCAAACTACTTATATACCTACGAGCCGTTCGAATATCTTCTACTAGATAATAGTCAGTGTTTTGAATCACCTCACGAACTTGAGGAGCGATCACATCATTGGCTGTATCAACTGCAATTACATTGGGTATTAAGAATAGTGTCGGTGACTTTGTCATAGTTCCAAAGGTCAAGCTAATTAATGGTTTTTGAAACTATTTTTATTATTTCAACATTTAGATGTTACATTTATTCTAATCACCATCAATAAACAAAAATTTAATAAAATGGCTCAAATAACACTAAAAGGGAATCCAATCAACACCAACGGTAACCTTCCAGAAGTAGGAAGTTCTGCCTCTGACTTTACCTTAACTAAACTTGATCTTTCTGCTGCAACGCTTGCAGACTTCAAAGGAAAAAAAGTGATTCTGAATATCTTTCCTAGCGTAGATACTGGTACGTGTGCTACTTCGGTAAGAACATTCAATAAATCAGCGGCATCTCTTGAAAACACTACAGTAATGTGTATCTCTCAAGATTTACCATTTGCTCAAGCTAGATTTTGCGGAGCAGAAGGCATCGAAAACGTAGTAATGGCTTCTGGGTTTCGCAACCCAGAGTTTGCTGAGAACTATGGAGTCAAGATAGTCGATGGCCCGCTGAATACGCTTTGCGCAAGATCGATTGTCGTACTTGATGAAAATGGTATTGTCAAACACACAGAATTAGTGCCCGAAACGGTGGATGAGCCTAACTATGAAGCGGCACTAGCTGCCTTATAGATTCTAATCTATAAACTCCATAACTACCTTTAGGAAATCAGCAGGTTGCTCGGCATGAACCCAGTGACCTGCATTTTCTATAGTACTGAATTCAACATTCGGAAAATGCTCTTCAATTAATGCTTGATCACCCTTGACTATATAATTGGAATTTTTGCCATTGATGAAAAATGTAGGTTTGTCAAATGTGTCACCTTGCAGCCCATGACCGATGATCTCAATATTGTCACGGATGACGGAAAGATTAATTTTCCAGAAAAAACCCTCTGAATTCCTTCCAATATTTTTGAGTAAAAATTGCCTAGTGCCCATATCAGAAACGTACTCCGCTAGATGCTTATCTGCATCGCCTCTGGATTTCAAATCTGCCATTGGAAGCGCGCAAAGTCCTTCCAATATCCTGTCATGATGGACAGGATATGCTTTTGGCCCTATATCTACTATAATCAACTTTTCTAACATGGCTGGATTGTTCACCGCGAACTGCATGGCTACCTTTCCTCCCATAGAGTGACCTATGATAATTGGGTTTACAATTTGATGCTCTTCAATGAAACCCTTCAAGTCATCCGCCATCATTGGATAGTTGAATTCATCCGAGTGGGGAGACTGTCCGTGATTGCGTTGATCGACTGTATAAACTTTATGGGTTTCAGAAAGCACTTTGGCTATTGATAACCAGTTATCAGACGACCCGAATAGCCCGTGTAGTATTACGATGGGTGAGCCTTCTCCTATTTCTCTATGGAATAAATTCATGCCCAAAGATAAGAATGTATTCACAGAATAAATGTCTCTAAACACGAGTAATGGTTACATTTTAATTCTTTATTTGTCATTGACAATATGAAAGATTACAAAACACTATTTCTCGTTCTATTACTCACTGCAGTTGGTGGGCTCAGCAGTGCTCAACAAAAGCAATCTGGCTATTCTATAGCACAATTGATGTTTCAAAAATCATCAGAAATATCATCCCTAACCTATGTCATGAAGAAGCAAGAACGCATCGATGGCAAAATGGTCAAACAGTCTTCTTTTACCAAAATGGAAAAGATGCCTTTCAAGGTGTACATCGAACAGTTATCTCCTAAAAAAGGCGTGGAAATCCTTTATGTTGAAGGTGACAACAACAAGGCCTTGGTCAATCCGAATGGGTTTCCTTGGATCAACCTTAAACTAAATCCAAGTGATGGCATTATGAGAAATGACCAGCACCATACGATTTTCCAATCTGGTTTTGATCATGTGGTGTCTATATTGGACCAACAATGTAAAGCTAACTATGATGTGATCGATCAGATAATAACCTACAATGGAATTACCACTCATGAAGGGGTCGATTGTTACTCCATTTCTCTCAATAATCCGAAATTCGAATACATAGAATATCAAGTAGTAGGGGACGAGTCTGTAGAAGACATCGCGATCAGAAACAAACTAAGTGAGCATATGATTGTAGAGATCAACTCCGATGTAAGAGACTATGATGATGTGAAGGCCGGTCAAATAATCAAAATACCTAATGGCTATTGTCCAAAAATGAACTTACTAATCGATCTGAACAAGCTAACCCCTGTCAAAATGGAAGTCCATGATGACAAGGGGTTGTATGAATTGTATGAATACTCGGAAGTGGTGATCAATCCAACCTTCGCTGAAGAGGAGTTCACTGGAGACTATAAAGAGTATGGGTTTTGATATGCATTAAGATATAAACGAGTAATTATGTTTGCTTGGGAGATTCCTGCCTGCGCAGGAATGACGTACAACTTAATTACTTATTGTTTCCTCAAATACACATTGCCAAAGTCCGATTTCACTTCTTGTTTAGGGTTGCCATTTCCAAGCATAACCCAGTCCCATTTTCCAGGACTATTGCCTAAGGCAATTGATTCCATTGGACTATCAAGATTGGTGTATTTCTCACCAAACCTTGTTCCTGCTTTGATGGCCGTATTTCCAGCGCTGCTGACATCAACTCCTCCAAACTTTGAGTGGATCTTCATGTCACCCGTAAAATCTGACACTTCTATCAATCCAAACTTACTATAGATATCCATTTTGATACTTTTCGGCACCCATACCTCTAAAGTAATCTCCGTAATCACTCCATAATTCATGTATTCATAACTTCCAGGATGTTCTTTTTTGAACTTTCTAACTTCTGGACTCTTGGTATCATCCGTATCAAAGAAGTATTCTTGTCCTCCTTGCATGATCATGATCTTCTTGGGTAATCCTTTGTAACCTTTGATCAGTGAAGCAATCGTAATTCCGGAAGAATTGTTATTGACCTCAAAGATGAAAGCATCGTTGTTTTGACCTTTGTTGATGTCTACAGATGCCACCAATTTTATTTCATCTCTATCCCAAGTCTTGATAGAGATCAGCTCTGGCCAAGTGAAGTCCATATTGACATTTTCACCAGACTTAACAGGCACTACTTTTTCTAATTTTGTTTGAGCTTGAGCAAGGTTTACCCAGTAAGCCACAGCTATGAGGCAAATTAATCTTTTCATGATTGTTGAGTTTTGTGTTATTGTTGATTGAGTATTTTCAAATAACAAGCTGCCATTCCAAATCAAGATTGGAATGACAGCTCACTTTATTTTACTTCTTCCTTAAGTAGATGCTACCGTGTGAAGATTTGACCTCGAAGCTTACTCCGCCACCATTGAGTTTACCGACTACTTTATTAGCACCATATTGTTTCATACTGCCTTGATTGGCATCAACTTTAATATCAAGGTCCGAGTAGATTTCTCCCCAACCCGTGCTGATCCTAAAATCCGCTTTAGTTGCCGTAGGCAAGGCCAAGTCAATATCTCCATGTGAAGAAACAATAGATATGGGACCGGATTGATTAACCCCTCCAAAGTTTCCTTCAATATCTCCGTGGACAGTACTGATCGACATTGGTCCAGTTACATTATCCAGCTTCACTCCGCTATGATTTGTTGTTACTTCAATCTCTCCTGTGATGTTTCTCAGCAAGACATCATCACCGTGAGGTGAAGAGTGTTCATAGACAATAGTGACTCCTTTTGGTACTAGCACTACATATTCACCATCTCCATTGCTTGAGATTTGAGTAAGGACAGTCCCATCGCCTTTCTTTTCTGCATTAAGACCTATGCCAGTGTTATCCGTTAACCCAAGTCCATTGATCAGCTTAAGTCCTTTGGCGCGCTCTGAAGTTTCATGATCTTGTCCTCTTCTCTTAATTATTACACCATTTCCAGTGTGGCCTTCAAACTCCACTTCGTTGATGTCTTTTACTATGAGCTTACCTGAGCTCATGTCTAGTTTATATTCGTTTGATTGAGCTTTTGAAATATTCAAACTGAATACCGCAAGCAATGTCATTAGTCCTATTAGTTTCATCTTTTTCATCTGTTCTTAATTTTTTGAGTTCTATTTATTTTGAGTTGTCCTATAGGTTGTTGTTACTCGAGTTATTGTTTTTACGATAGCTTGAATACCCCAAAATGGGCCTCATCTTTTACCGTTTCTATCGAATTATTATCTTCTATTATCTTCTTCAATGGTTCTATTGCTCTATCCTCTTTGAGTCTTACCATCAAGTTGATGAGCGCTATTTGCACCACTGCCTTATCTTGCGTTGAGAGACCATCTATGAGTGCTTTTCTAACTTTTTCTTCGTCTGAGAATTCACTCAGCGCATCCACAGCGGCCAATCTTACATTGGCGTTATCATCAGTATTCATCGTTTGGATCAAAGCATCTACGATTTCGTCATCCATCCCTGACATCTGATAGCTGACATTCACCGCATTGATTCTAGAACTTGCTGACTGATTCTGCAGTGAAGCTAACACCAAGCTTTTAGTCGCTTCCATTTCCTGGCGAAGAGCCATCAGTTCATCTTGTTCTGTAGAAGAGGTTAATTTCGAACCTACCAGTACACCCAAGGTAAGAATAGTGATTGATGCAGCTATTTGCATCCACATTTTTGGGCTATTCCAATAAATCGTCTTTGTTGCGGGCATCTCTGGTGCTGCCTTCATCTCTGCTGCCAACATTTGCTCAAATTCATCTTTCATAGAAGGGTCTGGACTTAGTTCCTTACTATTCCCCATGAGTTCTATAAGTTCTTTTAATTTTTCGACCTCACTTTGCCACATCTCGTCCTTTTCAATATGCTTGGCCACAAATTCATTAAGTTCTCCCGTCAAGTTACCCTCTAGGTAATCTATCATCAATTCTTTCATTTTGCTTTCCTCCATTTCTATATTTTTTCGAGTTGCAAATAATTTTCTTTCAATTTATTGATCGCACGGTGCACTTTCACCTTGACTGCTCCAACAGTAGTATCATACACCTTTGCGATATCTTCGTACTTCATCTTTTCAAATTTGCTTAGCAGTAATATCTCCCGCTGCTCTTGGTCCAGCTTGTACATTGCGATATAAAGGAGCTTTTCCTTTTCATTATTTGCCATTTGTACATCTATCGCATCGACCTTCTGTCCTATCATTTCTACATCATCATAATCACTAGTCATCACTTTCGTGTTTCGATAATGATCAGCATATATGTTTCTAGCTATCTGAAATATCCAAGATTTGAACTTAGCCTCTGACTTATAAGTATGCTTGAATTTGATCATGCGCAAAAACACATTTTGTGTCAAATCATGACCTAACTCTTTGTCGTAGCTAACCTTCACAAAAAAGTTGTACAGGTGCTTATGGTATCGGTCAAACAGGGTAGAGGCTTTAGCCAAATCACCTTGCTTTACAGCTTCCATTAGTTGTTCATCCGTCATTGATTGATTCACTTCTTGTTGTTTTCGGACCTATATACTTAGGGTTGTGCGAATGGTTACAAAAGAATCTAACGTTTTTTTATCACACCCACTCTTAAAGATAAGCATATGTGAATTGATAGCAGCCAACAGGTATTAACTACTTAGCTTAGCTTGCACAATTGATACTAATGTGTTTTATTGGGTAAAGGAAACATGGATTTAAAAAAATGATTTATCGACTCATTATATTCTTGACAATTAATTTTGGGGCTCTTGCAATTGGGGCCTTTTTTTCAGGAAAAGGAGTTCCTTCTGATTGGTATACAGCCCTTTCAAAGGCTCCTTGGACACCTGCTGGTTGGGTATTTGGAGCAGCATGGACAGCGATCATGATTTGCTTTAGTATTTACATGGCATACTTATGGCCAGTCGTTGAAAATAAAAATTTTCTGATCGGCTTATTCATCTTTCAATGGGCCCTGAATGTTAGCTGGAATCCAGCATTTTTTTACTACCATAATGTTTTAGGTGGGCTTTTTATCATTAGTCTACTTACAATAGTTATTGGGTTCTTTCTTTTGTTCTATTCGCCAGAACTAACATTCAAGACCCTTCTAATACTTCCCTATTTATCCTGGTTAATCATTGCTACATCATTAAATGGCTACATTTTATTAAAAAATTGATTTAGAGTTTAGCTCTTCTAAACTGTATTAAAACTATTTACCTTCTCGTTAGTCGTCCTACTTCAAGGTGAATATTTCTTTATCTTGATTCTCACAAATCATTACCATCTCCATGCTACCTTGTCAATTTTCTCTCTTCATAATTTATTGAATTAATTAATCTACTTTTGAAGAATCTACTTTTAAACGATCTTCAGATATGCCTATCTTTTATTATTTAATATTAATGCCTTTGAGCAAGCTCCCTTTTTGGATGCTCTATGGAATATCTGATGTAGTCTACTACTTGATGTATTATGTTTTCAAATACAGAAGAAAGGTCGTTCATAACAACTTGAGCAAGTCATTTCCAAACCTTAATAAAGCCGAAATACTCAAAATAGAAAAGAAATTTTTTAGGCATTTCTGTGACTTGGCAGTAGAGGCAATCAAAGCTTTTACCATTTCTAAAAAAGAACTTGATGAGCGGTTTACTCATCGTAATCCAGAGCTCGTTCAAAAATACTTTGACAATAATCAGCATGTGACTTTGGTGGGAGGTCATTATGGCAACTGGGAGTTGCTAGCTGTCAGTGTTGTGATGCACATACCTCATAGACCTATTGGTCTTTATACACCTCTTGTCAATAAGTTCATGAATACCAAGATCATGGAAAGCAGAGGTAAATATGGTCTATGGCTAAATACATATCCTGAAGTCCAGGAAATGATGAAAGACCCAGATCACGAAAGGCTCGCGGTAATATTCGGAGCAGATCAATGCCCTAGATATAAACAAAAACCCTATTGGATGCAGTTTCTGAATCAAGAAACTCCTGTGAATTTTGGGACAGAGAAGTTTGCTCGTGACAATAATACTCCTGTTATCTATGGGGTGATCCATAAACTCAAGCGTGGTCATTATGAGATGGAGTATAAGCTCATTTGTGAAGACCCAAAAGAGCTACCATTGGGAGGGATCACCGAAGCACACACAAAATTACTCGAAGACAATATCAATAATGAACCGGCATTCTGGCTATGGACACATAAGCGATGGAAACGATCAAAAGCTGAATTTGAGCGGAGAGCGAAGGAGAGAGAGGCATTATCTGCTATTTCGGGGCCTTCTGTTTAGGGCTTAGTATTAGTTAAAGCAGGCATTCGCGCAAATGAAGGCTGCTTAATCCATGAGAAAAAGATTTTATAACTTCTCCTTCAAGTACCTAGCCGTATGATTGTCTTTAAGTTTTACCATATCTTCAGGTGTTCCTTCAAAACATACTGATCCTCCAAGATCACCACCTTCAGGACCAAGGTCGATTATCCAGTCAGCAGACTTGATGACTTCCATATTATGTTCAATAATCACAACACTATTGCCCTGTGCGACAAGTGCATTGATGGATTTGAGCAACTTGGTGATGTCATGAAAATGTAGACCCGTAGTTGGTTCATCAAAGATGAATAAGATATGACCATCATTGGCTCTCGTTTGCTTTCCTAGATAAAACGCGAGCTTGACACGCTGCGCCTCTCCTCCACTAAGTGAATTGGAAGACTGACCTAATTTCACATACCCGAGACCCACTTCATAGAGCGGTTTAAGTTTATTGGTGATACCTGATATGCCCTCGAAGAAAGGTAGACTCTCCTCTAAAGTCATATCTAACACTTCCGCAATGTTCTTGTCCTTATAAGTTATATCTAATACTTCTTGTTTGAATCGCTTCCCACCACAGCCATCACACATCAAGTGTATGTCTGCCATAAACTGCATTTCTATCTTGATCTCACCTTCACCTTGACAAGTCTCGCATCTGCCACCATCTACGTTGAATGAAAAATGAGAAGGTTTGTAGCCTCGCTGCTTAGACAATCCCTGATCGGCATATAGCTGACGTATTGCATCGTAAGCCTTCACATAAGTGACAGGGTTGGACCGAGAGGATTTCCCAATTGGGTTTTGATCAACAAACTCGATTTGTTTGATCTTTCGATAATCTCCTTCTAGCAAATCAAATTTACCGGAAGGCTCAGAGACAGTGCCCAACATTTTTCCTATCCCTGGGTAAAGGATTTTTTTCACTAAGGTAGATTTACCCGACCCACTCACTCCAGTGATTGCCGTTACTATTCCCAAAGGAATAGCCACATCAATATTTTTAAGATTATTTTCTCTAGCGCCCTTAATGATCACTTTATCCTTCCATGTTCTGCGTTGTTCAGGGACAACTATTGCGTCTTCGCCTGAAAGATATCTCGCAGTATGCGTATTAGTCGAAGCGGTGATATCTTCCAACTTCCCTTGGAATACTAATTCTCCCCCATGAGCACCAGCATCTGGACCAATATCTATAATTTGATCCGCCACACGCATTACCTCCTCCTCATGCTCCACAACAACTACGGTATTACCCATGTCGCGCAGGGTTTTCAATACACCGACTAGTTTACTTGTGTCTCTCGGGTGGAGTCCTATACTCGGCTCATCCAATATATACATAGAGCCTACTAGTGCACTACCCAGTGATGTTGCTAGTTTTATTCTTTGAAATTCACCTCCACTCAAAGTAGAAGTGACCCTATTGAGTGTTAGATAACCAAGTCCTACTTGATCGAGATATCCTAATCGCGAAGTGATCTCTTTCAAAAGACGGTCTGCGATCTTAGCTTCCTGAGATGACAGGGTGGTGAGCTGCTCGAAAAACTCAGAGATTTTGTTAATCGGCAGCAAGATCAAATCACTTATTGATGTACCTCCAATTTTCACATAAGCTGCATCTTTACGAATTTTTGTGCCTCGACAATCAGGACAAACAGTACGCCCACGATATCTGGACAACATTACCCGGTACTGTATCTTATAGGTTTGTGACTCAAGGAAATCAAAGAATGCATTGAGTCCATTAAAGTATTTATTCCCTGTCCAGAGCAGTTCTTGTTCTTCTTCACTCAGCTCATTGTAAGGCCGATGGATCGGAAAGTCAAACTTGATTCCATCTTTGATTAGTGGAGCTACCCACTTCTTCATCGTTTCGCTCCTCCATGGCACAATAGCCCCTTCAAAAACAGACATGCTCTTGTCTGAGATCACAATGTCTTTATCTATGCCCAATACTTTCCCAAAACCCTCACAGGTACGGCAGGCACCATAAGGATTGTTAAAGCTAAATAGGTTTACTGATGGATGCTCAAACCTGATTCCATCCAACTCAAATTTGTCGCTAAAACGCTGAGTTTTTTTTCCAGGTACAGTTACCAAAGAAGTCCCTTCTCCCTCGAAGAATGCGGTCTGAGTGGAATCAGAAAGTCTAAATTGCGTCTCTTCATCTTGATTTACCACCAATCTATCGATGAGTATTTCCAGTGACTTTGCTGATTCTACTTGTTTGGCATCTGTCAAAACATCTTCAATGAAGGTCATTTGTCCATCTACGATTATTCGAGTATAGCCTTTACCTAGCAGTACATTAAGTTCCTGTTCCCAAGTACGCTCAACATGTTTGATCAAAGGACATGAGATCATCACTTTGGTTCCATCGCCCTCTTTCAAGATCGCATCTACCACATCGCTCACGGTATCACTTGATACTTCTTCTCCACTTACTGGCGAATAGGTTTTTCCCACTCTGGCAAATAGCAACTTGAGGTAATCGTAAATCTCTGTCGTTGTCCCAACAGTAGAGCGTGGATTTCTTGTGTTTACTTTCTGCTCAATAGCAATAGCAGGAGATACACCTCTGATATAATCTACCTCAGGTTTTTCCATTCTGCCCAAAAACTGCCGGGCATAGGAGCTCAAACTCTCCACATACATGCGCTGTCCTTCTGCAAATAGCGTATCAAATGCCAAAGATGACTTGCCTGAACCAGACAAACCTGTCACCACCACCAGCTTATTACGCGGAATGGCCACACTCAAATTCTTGAGGTTATTCACCCGTGCGCGCTTAATAATTATAAACTCTTTTGGGTCCAGTAAATCGATGGCTTCTTGATCGGTGGTAATCACTTCTTGCATAGCACCAAAGGTAGGAATTTGTTATGGTTTGGGAAGGGGATATTTGTAGAGTTTATTGTAAAATTCTTGTGTTAAAGAATATCATTAAAACACGATCAACTTGATCACTGCTATAGTGCCACCAACTTAATAAAAGCTAAGTTTGAAGTAAAAAAACATACTTTTTTCAACCATGTTTAACAGCAAATACTCTTATTAAAAAATGAATTAAGTCATGCCGTGGACATCACTATCCAACTCGAATGTCAAAAACCAACATCTACCCTGTTGGCTTTTGATTCAAGTCTTTTATAATTTACTCAGCAATTGAGTGCTGAATACAAAACAGCTTAGAATGCCACTTGGCCAAAAGCAATTAAAGCAATGGAAATTGAGAAATATCACTTTTTAAAGGATGAGCCCAAAAAACGACAATTTGATATTTATGATTTATCAGTATATCAAAAAAAGAATGTAGAACATTCATCAAAACCACATACACACAGCTTTTATCAAATAATTTGGTTTAAAAACAATACAGGAAAGCATTTCATTGACTTCAAAAGTTATGACATAAAGAAAGATAGGCTGTTTTTCGTTGCAAAAAATCAAGTTCACTATTTTGAAAATCGCGCTGATTATGAAGGCTATCTCATTCACTTCAACGAATCGTTTATTCTCAATAATGAAACCGACATTAATTTCTTCCTCGCCTATCACATTTTCAACAATACCTCCAACCCTTATTTTCAAGTCTCAAAAGATATTGAGAATCAGATATTCTCTTACTTTTCGCAAATAGATCATGAATCAAGTAAGGTGGAAGAATTTGGCAACAATGCCATTCTTTCACACTTGTTGAAATCTTTGCTTTTAATTATAGAAAGAGAAAAAAGGAGAAATATCGAAATCGACCAGAAAAAGCCAAATCAAAATAAGACCTACTTAATATTCCGTAATCTACTGGAAAATAATTTTCATAAAAATTGGGCAGTATCCGACTATGCAAATGAACTTTCGATCTCTACGAAGTCTCTTAACGCAGTAATTAAGTCTGAATTGGGGATCACTGTATCACAGACCATAACAGATCGGGTGATTCTCGAAGCAAAAAGAAAACTCACTCATTCAAATGTTTATATCAATCAAATCGGCTACGATCTAGGGTTTAAAGATCCTTACTATTTCATTAAATACTTTAAGAAACACGTTAAATGTTCCCCCACAGAATTTAGAGATTCCATTTCCTAATTTTACCAACTTTAGTCGCTTTTGTCCATTTCAAAGCTTTCTGATTGAGCCTACTTTTGCTTTGTAACTAACCATAAATACAATGAAAGCAAAAAGAAAATTATCAATCGGAGTATTGTCTGCATTTGCAGCCATCACATTATTCACCTTAACATCAATGACCATCGGGAAGAAAGAACAAAACGCCTATTTAGAAATTACTTTATCTATTAAAAATGAAAATAGAGAGAGTGCAGCGGGCGTATATTTAAAATATAAAGAACCGTTTTTAAAACAAATCAAAGGAGCAGTTTCAAAAGACCTCCTTATGAGATCTGAGGATGTTCAAGTACTCCATGGATTTGAATCAGAAGAGGAAGCAAACAACTACTTGTCAACTGAATTATTTCAAAATGACGTAGTAAGAGAGCTGAAACCATATTTGGAAAGCGCTCCAGAAATTCGAATTTATTCCGTCTTCAAGAATTAGTCAGTAGACTAAATAAAATTGATACAGTTAGTGGTTTGAGATAGTACTCAAACCACTAACTTTTTGCCTGAATTACTCAATATGTCAGTTATTAGAACATGTTTTTTGTCCAAAGTACTTCCAACTCACCAAGAGTCTCCAGTAAACATTTACTTTCCGGTTCCTCCTTTTGCCTATTCTTGAACATGTAAGTTCAAGTCGTTGATTATTCTTAGTTGCTAGTTCCAGAGTTGATATAAAACTATTCTCAGTTCTACATCTTATCTCTATTTTTCTAACTTTACTAATATGAGTAAACCAGACAAAAAGCTATTCCTCCTTGATGCATTTGCATTAATATATCGTGCACATTTCGCTTTCAGCAAAAATCCACGAATCAACTCGAAAGGTCTCAATACGGGGGTTATGTTTGGCTTTACTAACGTACTGTTAGAAATTATCAACAAGCAAAAACCTACACATATTGCCGTTGCCTTTGATGTGTCAGGGCCTACGTTTCGCCATGAGCAGTTTCCCGCATACAAGGCACATCGTGAAGCGACCCCAGAAGATATCAAGACAGGTGTTCCGATCGTCAAAGAGATCATAAGAGCATTCAATATTCCAGTATTAGAATTAAAAGGGTTTGAGGCTGATGACATCATCGGTACTTTTGCAAAAAAAGCTTCTAAGGAAGGTTTTGAAGTATTTATGATGACTCCTGACAAGGATTATGCACAATTGGTAGAAGAGCACGTCTACCTGTATAAGCCATCATTCATGGGCAATGGTGTAGATATCCTCGGTGTTCCGGAGGTATTGGCCAAGTGGGACATCGCTCGCATCGACCAGATTCGAGATTTCCTTGGGCTTCAAGGTGACGCTGCTGATAATATCCCGGGTATCCCAGGAATCGGTGCCAAGACAGCCGTCAAACTACTAAAATTATATGATACCGTTGAGAACCTCGTTGCGCACAGCCATGAACTCAAGGGCAAGCAGAAAGAAAACGTAGAGAACTTTGGTGAACAAGGCATTTTATCCAAAGAACTCGCAACGATTGACATCAACGTCCCTCTTGAATATAATTCTGAAGAGATGCTTTATACCGGGCCTGATGAAGAGAAAGTAAAAGTGCTATTTGAAGACCTTGAGTTTAGGAACATGATGAAGCGAGTGGTTGGTGAAGATCCAGCTCCTCAAAAATCAACAAAAGAAGTACAAAGTCAGCTTTCCATGTTTGCTCCAGCACCATCAGGCGGAGCAACTGAAGAGACGAAGACCCAAGAAGTCCCCGTTGAAAAACTAACGATAGACACTGTCGAGCATGATTATCATATGATCGATACACCAGAGTTGAGAACGGAGTTGGTTTCATTTCTACTCCAGCAAAAGGAATTCTGTTTTGATACAGAGACCACCAATATTGATGCGGTAGAGGCTGAACTAGTGGGTATTGCTTTTTCCTATTACAAAGGCGAGGCTTATTATATTCCAATCCCGACAGATGAAAAAGAGGCCCAAGCCATCATCAATGACTTCAAAGAGGTCTTAGAAAATGACACCATTGTCAAAATCGGTCAAAATATCAAATATGATATCCTTGTACTCAAAAAATATGGCATCCACGTAAGTGGGCCTATTTTCGATACGATGCTCGCGCATTACTTAATTGCTCCTGAGTCTAAGCACAACATGGATGCTTTAGCAGAGCAATATCTCAACTATACGCCCGTCTCTATAACAACACTGATTGGACCAAAAGGCAAGAAGCAGGGTAATATGAGAGATGTTGACCCAAAAGAAGTGGTCGAATATGCTGGCGAAGATGCAGACATCACCCTTCAATTAAAAGAGCATCTGTCTGGTGAAATTGAATCCCACGAGATGCATGATCTCTTGCATTCATTGGAGCTTCCACTAGTGCCCGTATTGGCGAATATGGAGTATGAAGGTGTCCGCGTAGATGAGTCTGTACTGAAGGTTATGTCTGAGGATCTACAACAGGAAAGCATCAAAGCCCAAGATGATATCTACAGAATGGCAGGAGTGGAGTTCAACATTGCTTCTCCTAAGCAACTCGGAGAAGTCTTGTTTGAAAAAATGAAATTGGTGGACAAACCGAAAAAGACAAAAACCGGTCAATACGCTACGGGCGAAGAGATTCTATCCAAACTTGCCGGTGAACATGAGATCGTGAATCGTATCTTAGATTTTAGAGAGTTTCAGAAACTCAAATCTACCTATGTAGATGCCCTTCCTGAGATGATCAGCAAAAGAGATGCTAGAATCCACACCAATTATAGTCAGGCAGTAGCTGCGACTGGTCGATTAAGTTCTGTCAATCCTAACTTGCAAAATATTCCGATCCGCACGGCTAAAGGCCGAGAGATCAGAAAAGCTTTTGTGCCTCGTGATGAAAACCATATCCTAATGGCTGCGGATTATTCACAAATCGAGCTGCGCATCATGGCTGCTTTTGCAAAGGATGAACATATGATTGAAGCCTTCAGGAATGGCCGGGATATTCATGCAACCACTGCGGCTAAGATTTTCAAAGTACCATTGGAAGAGGTTGATAGTGACATGAGAAGAAAGGCGAAGACTGCTAATTTTGGAATCATCTACGGAATCTCCGC
Organism: Cyclobacteriaceae bacterium; assembly: GCA_034112085.1. Classification (GTDB taxonomy): domain Bacteria; phylum Bacteroidota; class Bacteroidia; order Cytophagales; family Cyclobacteriaceae; genus JAWUWD01. The sequence continues at coordinate 92,496 of JAWUWD010000062.1, read as the reverse complement.
TTTTGGACTTTCTCAACGACTCAACATCCCAAGAGGCGAAGCACAAGAGATCATTTCTTCCTACTTCGAGGAATTCGCATCTGTTAAGAAATATATGGATGAAACGGTCAACCTTGCCAAAGAGAATGAATATGTAGAAACGATCATGGGCAGAAGACGATATCTACGAGATATCAACTCTGGAAATGCCACAGATCGTGGTTTTGCGGAGCGAAATGCCATCAACGCACCTATCCAAGGAAGTGCCGCTGATATCATCAAAAAAGCTATGATAGACATTGATGCTTGGATGAAAAAAGAAAAATTCAAAAGTAAAATGATCCTACAAGTGCATGATGAATTGGTCTTTGATGTGCTCAAAGAAGAAAAAGACAAGCTTGAAGCAGGAGTAAAAAAATTGATGAATGAAGCCATCGAACTTGAAGTACCGATGGAAGTTGAAGTTGGATTTGGTGATAACTGGCTAGAGGCGCATTAATTGGGTATTGAGAGTTAATGCGAAGGATTGTTCTGCCGAATGGGAAATGCAATACTGTATGCTTACGCCATAGTTTAGCGTAGCCGCAAGCAATCTCTCGATTTAAGGTCTTGAATTAATAGATTTAGCCTATCACTATGAAAGAGAAAGATTGCTTCGTGCCTCGCAATGACGCATTAATATTATGAATGAAATTTCATTAATTGATATCCAACAAGCACATGAAAGAATCAAACCTTTCATTCACAACACACCCATCCTTACCTGTAACCAAATAGATGAAATCACAGGAGCGCAGAATTATTTCAAGTGCGAAAATTTTCAAAAAGTAGGCGCTTTTAAAGCACGGGGTGCCACCAATGCCGTACGTTCTCTTAATAAAGATGAACAGTCCAAGGGTGTCTGCACACATTCTTCAGGAAACCATGGACAGGCTGTGGCTTATGCTGCTCAGCTGAAAGGCATAGAAGCCCATATAGTAATGCCCAACAATGCGCCAGCGGTCAAAAAAAATGCGGTCATTGATTATGGGGCAAATATGATAGAATGTGAGCCAACACTTAAAGCCAGAGAGTCGACTGTCAAGCAAGTAGTTGAAGAAAAGGGTAGCACACTTATTCATCCATATAATGATAATAGAATCATTGCTGGACAAGCCACAGCTGCTAAAGAAGTTTATGAAGAGCTAGGCGCTGATCGTCTGGACTACTTACTTGCCCCTATTGGCGGGGGTGGACTGATGAGTGGGTCACTACTTTCTACGAAGTTCATGAGCCCATCTACTATGGTGATAGGCTGTGAACCAGAAGGTGCGGATGATGCCTTCCAATCTTTCAAACAAAAAAAACATCTCCCTTCAATCAATCCAAATACAATCGCAGATGGATTACTCACAACAGTGGGTGAAATACCTCATGCCATTATTGCTCAGTATGTGCATGATATCATGATCGTCTCAGATGAGGAAATCATCTCAGCCATGAAGCTCACATGGGAGCGCATGAAGATACTGATCGAACCATCGAGTGCAGTTTGTCTGGCAGTTGTTTTGAAAACCCCTGAGATGTTTGCAGGGAAGAAGATAGGCATTATCATTTCGGGTGGCAATGTGGATGTCAAAGCTATTTCTAAATATCTCTAAAATAATATTTTGTAATCATATAATTGTCTTTCAAATATCAATCTGACTTTACTTCTTTACGACATAAAAGTGTTATAATGCTATATATTAAAAAAATAAACTAACTGATAATTGATGTTATGCGGTCAGTGAAGTCATATATTAATTGGTCAATATCCATTGTCATCATTATACTTGGTTCTATTACTGTTTATCTTATTCAAGAAAATTATAAGACAAATAAGCACGAAAAAAGACAGTTACTACTTAAGTCTACACATGACAGAGCAATAAATCAATTCTCTAATAGCATTGATAAATTTGCCGGTATTCTGTCAGGTATGCGCTCATATATAAATTTATCAGAGGAAATACCAAATGCAGAAGAGTTTCAACTGTTCGTGCAAGCCCAACTTAGTGCAATAGATTACAAAGATTCTATTGTCGTTTCCTTTATTGATACTGCCCATACATTTGTTTATTCTTTTACTAGAAATTCCTTAAATCCTGCCAACTTAGTCAACAAGTCAGTCTCTTCTATCAGAAGTGATGTGGAAATTGCAAGACTCAATAAGTTGATGCAACATGATCGTATCAGGTTATTTTACCCGATCAATTTAATTGAAGGATGGCTCGGTATCCCTCTTAACTTCAGGGTACATAGAAATAATAAGACTTACGGTTATGTAGCTCCAATAATCAGCATTAAAACGATCATTCAAGGCCTATACGATGGGAATTTCAACGATGAATTTCAACATCATTTTAGTACAGAATCAGGTGAGGATTTTGATCGAGAAGCGGTCTATGATGGATCTGTTATTTACAATACCCTAAAAGACCCAGAATACTATAAAAATTTTGAACCTGACACCTCTGAATTTTTATACTCCACTATAAGTTATTTCGGACTGAACATACGTATAGGGACTGGATACAAGAGCTCCACAACGTTTGATGATCAGTTTACGAGAGTTCTATATATATTCTTTTTGTCATTCATTCTTTTTGTTCTATTGATTACTTATCAAACTACTCGCTTACAAAAACTCAACCTCAGGATAAATAACACAAACGATTTACTTGAATTGAAGAGGGAAGAGCTAGCTACTAAAAATGAAGAGTTAACGACAGCTAATCAAGGTAAAGATAAATTATTTTCCATTATTGGCCATGACCTTAAGGGGCCATTAAATTCAATACGTGGCTTACTGCAAATATTAGAGTTTGAAAAAATAAGTGATCCTTCACTAAGAGATGTAATTCAAAGACTAGGTTACTCCACAAAAAACACCTCAAACCTATTAGATAACCTTCTAAGATGGGCTAGATCTCAAACTGGAGACCTTGAATTTAACCCTAAACAGCTCTCTATTCATAAATTAGCTGAAGGTGTTATTAATGAATTGAGCCAAATGGCATCAGAAAAGGACATCAAGATTTATGAGACTATCGATAAGGACATTTTGCACCTAATTGATGCTGATATGATTCAAACCGTTTTTAGAAACCTTATATCCAATGCTATTAAGTTCACAAATAAAGGGGGCGAAATTAAATTGACTTCTGAGTTAACTAATAATTCCCTTTTACTTAAAGTGATAGACAATGGGAAAGGGATGGAGTCAGAACATATTGATCAACTATTCAAAGTAAATCAACATTTGACAACTGAAGGAACTTCTGGTGAGCTTGGAACTGGGTTGGGGCTTTTAATATGTTCAGAATTTATTAAAAAACATAGAGGAAGAATAGACGTAGAAAGTGTACTAGGGAAAGGCACCAGTTTTATAATTACACTTCCTTTTTAAAAATTGTAGATATGAATTTAAACCAAGTCACCATTCCATCGAGAGATTTAGAAAAATCTATCCCATTCTATGAGAGACTAGGTCTGAAGTTAATCGTCAAAGCGCTGCCGCATTATGCAAGGTTTGAGGCGACTAACGGTGCAAGTTTCTCACTAACTCAACAGGATGAGTTGCCTATTGGAAATGGAGTTACAATTTACTTCGAGCTCGAAAATTTAGATGAATATGTCGAGACACTTATAGCTAAAGGTTTTAAGTTTGATGAGTTACCCAATGACAAGTCCTATTTGTGGAGAGAAGCAAGACTCAAGGATTTGGATGGGAATAAACTCATTTTATATTATGCTGGAGCGAATCGCCTGAATCCCCCTTGGAAGATCGGGTAACACAATGCAATAATCATGAAGTCAAAACTAAAATTTGAAACGCGTGCCATCAAAAGCACCCAAAGTGGATCGACAAATGTCAAGCCTTTAAGTACACCGATCTACCTTTCGAGTACTTTCGAGCGAAACGAAGACGGCTCATATGACAATGACTTTCAATATTCCAGAGCAGACAACCCTAATCGCAGAATATTAGAAAACAGCATCGCCCAACTCGAGAATGGAGAAAGTTGCTTTGCTTTTTCATCAGGGATGGCAGCCATCAGTGCCATCCTACAAAGTCTCAAAACTGGAGATCACGTCATCTTACCAGATGATGTCTATTATAATATTTACTCGCTCACTACCGATGTGTTTGAAAGATGGGGATTGCAAACCACCACAGTAGACATGTCTGATCTGGAACAGGTAAAACAAGCCATAAAGGAGAATACTAAAATGATTTGGGCGGAGACACCTTCAAATCCACAACTCAAGATTACAGATATCCAGGAGCTATCATCAATCACGAAGGCACATAAGCTCACCTTAGTGGTGGACAATACGTGGCCATCTCCTGTACTGCAAAACCCTCTAGACATTGGCGCTGATATCGTAATGCACTCTACCACCAAGTATTTTGGTGGTCATAGTGATGTTTTGGGTGGATGTGTGGTACTCAAAGAAAATAATAAACTCGCTGAAAGAATACACAGTATTCAGAAGAATATGGGAGCAGTACCATCTCCCTTTGATTGCTGGTTGATTGCCAGAGGTATTCAAACATTGCACCTGCGTGTTACCGCACAAACTAAAACGGCACTTGCATTAGCTGAGTATTTAGAAGAGCATCCAAAAATAGATCAAGTACTCTATCCTGGGCTAGAAAGTCACCCTCAGCATCATATTGCAGCAAAACAAATGAAAAATGGTTTTGGAGCAATGCTTTCTGTGATCGTAAAAGGTGATCAACAAAATGCGGTTGACGTATCTAACAGGCTCGAACATTTCACTGCCGCTACCAGTTTAGGAGCAGTAGAAAGTTTGGTAGAACATCGTAAATCTGTAGAAGGTCCCGATAGTAAAACTCCCAATAATTTACTCCGCGTTTCCGTTGGTTTAGAAAACATTGATGACTTAATCAATGATTGGAGGCAGTGTCTTAAATAATTATCACTATATTTGTGGCTATAATTAATTAATAACAATACGATGAGTAAAGGAACAGTAAAATTTTTCAATGAATCTAAAGGTTTTGGATTCATTACGCCAGACGATGGAAGTAAAGATGTATTTGTACATAAGAACGATCTTAATGATGACATCAGAGAAGGAGACACAGTAAACTACGAAGTTCAAGAAGGACCTAAAGGTTTGAATGCAACAGATGTATCTGTTGACTAAACGAATACGAGTTTAACGTTATGAAAACCTGTCTTTTAGATGGGTTTTTTTATGATCAAAATGTATTAGGTCATGAGCTATAATAATATTTTAGAGACAGAAAGAATGGTTCTCCGGCAATTCTGCCTAGATGACGCCTCGTTCATTTTAACTTTAGTTAATACGCCTTCTTGGATTGCCTTCATTGGAGATAAAAATATTCATTCGATAGAAGCTGCCGAACAATACTTGATCGATGGACCTATGAAAAGCTATGCCGCCAACGGCTTTGGCCTTTCTGCAGTAATCTCCAAAGAAACAAATTCACCAATAGGAATGTGTGGGTTGGTTAATAGAGACTCCTTAGAAGATATTGATATTGGGTTTGCCTTACTTCCTCAGTATACCGGACATGGATATGCCTATGAAGTAGCTTCAGCGACAATGCATCATGCCAAACATAGCTTAGGTATTCAAAAAGTAATCGCCATTACCGACCCTAAGAATATTTCATCAATCAAACTGATTAATAAGCTAGGCCTGCAATTTGAAAAAACCGTTGAATTAGGCATTAATGATTCTGCTTTACTGTTTTCTCCTATTGATACAGTAGGTGATCATAAATAACTCGACTTGGAAGATTTCTCTTATAACCCGGTGTGTAAAACTATAGCATAGAGATATTGTCACTTAACATATATTACAGCTACTCGCAGCCTGATTCATCCCTTGATCGATTTAGGGTTACCACATTTCGATAATTCACCCATATTTATGATGATTAAAGCCAACTAATAGGAAGATCTCTCCACCGCACGACTAAGTCATAACGGTGGGGATTTTTCGTTTAAGTACTTAGAAACTCATTAACTCTTTGAATCTTTGAGTTTGCCTTCTAGACACATCTACCTCGTGCCCACCTTTCATAAATATTTTAATACTACCACTAAACCACGGCTCGATCTTTTCAACCCACTTCAAGTTAATGATTTGTTGACGATTAGCTCTAAAAAATGTTTTCGGGTCAAGCCTAGTCTCTAGATAGTTGAGTGTCCTAGGTATCATTGGTTTATGATCTTCAAACAACACTTTTGTATAATTTCCATCAACTTCAAACAACCTGATTTCACCAAGTTGCACAAACCAGCACCTTTCTCCATCCTTTACAAAAACCTGCTCACTGGCCGTCATATAATTTTCATCACCCTCTAGCTGTTTTCGTTTTTCCTTCTTCTCAGCAACTTTACTAATCGCTCCAGCCAAACGATCAATTTGAACTGGTTTCTGCAAATAATCTAGCGCGTTATATTCAAACGCTTTAAGCGCGTATTCATCATATGCGGTAGTAAAGACTACATCTGGAACATATTCAAGATCCTCTAGTAATTCAAACCCGTTCTTACCTGGCATCTGAATATCTAGGAATATCAAATCTGGTTTTTCCTGCTCAATTTTTTCTTTTGCTTCCACTGCGTCAGCTGCCTCAGCAATGACCTGTACAGTATCCAGATCCTTGAGTAATCTCTTAAGTTCATTTCGCGCTAATCTTGAATCATCTATTACAATTGCTCTCATATACTATGCTGTTAATGGTACTGTAAATTTGGCGCTTACCATATTGTTTTCAACATTTTTTAAAGTGAACTCAGTGTTCGTTCCAAACACCAACCTCAATCTTTCTGCAATATTGTTTAACCCTATTCCTGTACCTGAATTTTTATTTGCTATTCTTCCTGTATTTTTAACTTCTACAACTAAATGATTGTCAATTAACAGTGATGATATTCTTATTTCTCCTCCTTTTGGTAATTCCGAAATACCGTGTTTTATGGCATTCTCTACCAACAGTTGTATGGCCATTGGCGGGATTTTATACTCTAAGGTTGCCTTTTGAATATCCAGTGTATAAGACAGTCGATCTTCGTACTGAATCGATTCCAAATTCAAATAGTTCTCTACAATCTCAAGCTCCTCCTCTATACAAACTTTCGCCTTAGCATTGAATTGGATCGAATATCTTAATAAATCAGATAAGTGAGTAATCATATCCCTAGCCTTTTCCGCGTCTTCCACTACAAGTGCCCGAATATTATTAAGGCTATTAAATATAAAATGTGGGTTGATTTGAGATTTCAAGGCGATAAGTTCAGCATCCTTCACTGCGGCCTCAAGTCTCCATTTCTCAACTTCAGTAACTTTAAAATTCACGAAAAAGTGAAACACAAAATAGATGAGCGACCAACCCAACATCACAAAAGCCAACTGAAAGGCCACTGATATCACAATTACTGGCAAGCTCAGTGTTTGTTCAAAATCACCAGCCACTTGAAAATATAATTGATTGACAGGCATCACCAGCACAGAGATCACCAAGCCAAGCAGTAATGACGCAACTATTATATTAACACTCAATTTGCCGAGACCCAGTGACTGCCAATTATATTTTTTGATGACTAACCTATATATATGCGATGTGAGAAAGCCAAAAACTACTGTATTACCATATGAGGCATAAGTCTGCCACTGAACACCAATGAACAAACTAGCGATAGTTGTATATAGAATGAAAAACAATCCCCATCCAAAAGATTGCATTATCCAATACAGACGTGCTCTATCAAAATGCTCTATTTTCATGTTCCAAATATAACGACTATAAAGACCCCAGTTTTTTTAATATCCTAAATGGCAGTATTCCTTGCTAAAAGGAATATCTTTGTGCCCAAACAATAAGAGAGCATTAATAACTGTTATTCTTAGACAATCATTTCTCTTGTTCATTCGACTGTTGATTTTGTTGATTTGTCGTGAATGAGAATATTTTTTGTGAATTGTTTAATTATTCTAAAATAGAAATGCTATTTTGCTCTTTGTTAGGCCTGTTTATAGGTTTAATGTTAAATAAGTGCTATAAATTTTTTGAATTATAAACCCCGGTTATGAAAAAAACTGTGCAATTTTTTAAAGGTGGACTATTGGTGTTATGTGGCTCAATGGTTTTATCATCGTGTTTTTTAGCCGGTGGTGGTAGTGGAGGAGCTCCTACCAGTGTGCATCCTGGTGCACTAAGTACGTCAACAGGTTTAGCATATAATGACGAAGACAACAGTGGTTTCTTGGTGAGCCCTTATAGTGGCCAGCCTGATGGACCGAACTTGGTATACATAGAAGGTGGGCGAATGGTTCTCGGTTCTTTCGAAGAGGACGTTATGAAAACCAGAGACAATATTGAAAGAACTGTTTCTGTAGCATCGTTCTATATGGATGAGACAGAAGTAGCCAACATTCACTGGTTAGAATACCTTCATTATCTTAACGTTTCTGATTCTTCAAGAGAAGTATATGAAGCTGCTCTCCCTGACACGACAGTGTGGGAAGGTAAGCTTGCTTATAATGATCCTTATGTAGATCACTATTTAAGATACCCTGGTTTTAGATATTTTCCTGTAGTAGGTGTAAGCTGGATACAAGCTAATGACTACTCTGCCTGGAGAAGTCTTGCTGTAAACTCTAAATTAGCTGAAGAAGCCGGTGAAGAATACGCAGAAACAGACGGAAGAATTCCATTAGAATCAGGGTTAGTACTTCCTGACTATAGACTGCCTACTGAAGCAGAATGGGAATACGCAGCTCAAGCACTTATTGGTACTCAATGGTTAGATGAGAATCAAACTCACCAAAGAGTCTATCCTTGGGATGGTCATGCACTTCGTAATCCTTACGGAAAAGAAATGGGTTACTTCCTTGCCAACTTCAAAAGAGGTAGAGGAGATTATGCTGGTATCGCTGGTAAGTTAAATGATGGTGGGTTAATTACTTCATACATATATGAGTTTCCTCCAAATGATTTTGGACTTTATAATATGGCTGGCAACGTAAGTGAATGGGTAGTGGATACGTACAGACCAATGTCGTTCCAAGATTTTGATGATTTGAATCCCGTAAGAAGGGATGGATTCTTGGATAGAAAAGAAAACTACCACAATGCAGATAATGATCCTGGATCATTTAGCTCATTAATCACAGACAAGTCTAAAATATACAAAGGTGGATCTTGGAAAGATGTCGCTTACTGGATGTCTCCAGGTACTAGAAGATATATTGATTTAGATTCTTCAACAGCTACTATTGGTTTTAGGTGTGCGATGATCAGAGCAGGGTCTAACTACTAAACCAGAAAAAACAACATAAAAAACCTTCTTGAAGAAATTCAAGAAGGTTTTTTCATTTATAAACATTATTTCATGTGGGGGTCAAAATCATCACGATATAAAAAAGCATCAGAACTAAGACAGGCCCTGCAATCTCCAAAAGATGGGTATTTCCTGTTTGAGCAAATTAAACGCTATCAGAATAAAGCCGATACAAGAAACATTAGGCAAACCATCTCGGATAAAACAAGTGCAGACCTTGACTTAGATGAGGTATTCATGTTTACTGATAGAACTATATCAAAAGTTGGTCAACAATACCTCTATCATATATTGCGCACAATCCCAAAAGATCAGAATCGCACTAATAATATTAACCAATTAATTGATGCTCTCAAGAAATCCCCAGAGTTAAAGAACGAAGTTACTCTAGAGCTTTCACAGCTACAGAGTAATGACGGTTATGGAATTGTCAACTTGTTTTTAGATACGCAAGTTTCTAAACCTTCCTGGTTTTGGGTCATTCAACTACTAAGCACCCTAAGCCTTGCTTGTTCCATTTTTAGCTTTATACTCCCATGGTTATTGATTCCACTCATTGCCCTTTTTGCTACAAACCTTGTGTTTCATTTTTGGAACAAAGGCAACATTTATCAGTATTCTAGTTCAATACCTCTGTTGATCACATTGAAAAATGTGGCTCTTTCGTTGAGTAAAAACACCGAGCTGACCTCCAGTTTTGGGAACAAGAATATGCATCAATCCATTTCTGCTGTTAACTCCATCTGCAAAAAAATGATTTGGTTTAGACTTGAGGCTAAGATTCAAGATGACTTAACCATGATAGTTGATAGCTTTTTCGAGTATCTGAAGATTTTATTTTTATTAGAACCTATTCTTCTCTTTAATGCGGTAAACCGAATTGAAAGAAAAAAGAATGAAATTCATGACTTATACAGTTTTGTCGGGCTAATTGATACTGGGCTGTCTATTTCCATTCTAAGAAGTAGTACGAAGAAGCACTGCATACCCCACTTTCTAAATAACGAGAATGCTTTGTCTGCCAAAAATTTATATCATCCACTTATTCCCGATTGTGTTGAAAACTCGATTAACACTTCTGGCTTGTCCGTCTTGCTTACCGGGTCAAACATGTCTGGTAAGACAACCTTCATTCGGACTATCGGCATTAATGCAATTCTAGCACAAACCATTAATACTTGCTTTGCATCTGAATTCTCTTTACCTGAAATCAATATTTATTCTGCCGTCCGTATATCAGATGATTTATTAAGTAATAAAAGTTACTATCTCGAAGAGGTATCAACAATCAAGGCTATGATTGAGCAATGTACTTCGGAGATAAAAACCCTATTTCTACTTGATGAAATATTCAAAGGAACCAACACTGTCGAGAGAATTGCTGCAGGAAAATCAGTACTGAGTCATTTGGCATTTAAAAACTTAGTCTTTGTATCTACTCATGATTCGGAACTCACCGGTTATCTAAAAGAGGAATATGACATGTACCACTTTACAGAAGTTATTGAAGAAGACAATATTGTATTCGACCACAAACTGAAAACAGGTGTACTTGAAACAACCAACGCAATACAAATATTAAAAATGAACGGGTATCCCATCACCCTAACAACTGAGGCTGAAAGTATCGCCAGAGAAATTAAGAATACTCAGCCACAGCGATAGTGACTATACTTACAGAGGCTGCTCCTTTAGATAAAAGCTCTATGGCACAAGAAGCAAGAGTGGATCCTGTGGTTATTACATCATCTACTACCATTATGTGTTTATTTATAATGACATCTACATTCTGAACTAGAAAAACATCTTCAACATTTTCCCATCTTTCCAGTTTTGATTTTTTTGTTTGCGTTTCACTTTCTTTTACTCGTTTGAGTGCCGTACAATTAACTTCTACGTTTAGTGCCTCAGAGATTCCAATAGCAAAGCCGTCACTTTGGTTGTACCCTCTTCGTTTCAGTTTTTTCTTATGTAGTGGCACAGGTACTATTAGTTCTATTTTATGTTTTTGTATTGTATCATCCAGGTCCTTGCCGTACCAATTTCCTAAAACTTTACCAATTTCCGGTTGATTATGATATTTCAGCTGATGTAACAAGCGCTGTGTTTTTCCTGATTTCACAAAGCGCAGGTAAGAAGAAGCAAAGGCTATTGGTGCCTTTCCGTACAATTTAATCATCACTGGATTTTGTGCCTCACTATGATAATTTGTCTTGGGAAGACTGTGCTTACAAATCAAGCAAATACACTCCTCTCCAGCATACAACTGTTCCTTACATGAGAAACAATATCTCGGAAATAATAAAGAAATAAAGTCTGAAAATATACTATTTCTCATTGTCTCGAGCCATATATTTGTTACGATGAATTCTTCAGCAACTACTAGTTAATCATATTGTGGCTGAAACAGAAGATTTCTATCAAAATCAAAGTACAATTCATGAGAAGGTATAGTTGGACGTCTGTTGTCTATTGAAATTACTTGAACAAAATGATTAAAAAGGATTTACAAACAGAAAGGGATTGGCAAGCACTTCGCCTAGAATTGAAAAGTGTTATTGGAGCGAAGCCTAAGGACCTCAATGGTGTATTGTTTCTAATAGGTGTCCAGGAGCTTGGGCAAGGTAATCGACTCTTCTCAAAAGAGGAAAAGCAAGATCTAATACATATCGCTATATGCAAAGTCCTGAGTCTAGCAGGGTACTATGAACTTGAGGGGCTTGATGAGCAAGGTTGGCCTCATTGGGTAGTTACGAAAAAGCTACCACATTTCGATCTTTTGGAACAAGAAAAGTTGCTTAAAATTCAAGTATTAGACTATTTCGAACAACTCAATGATCAGCAATAAACATTGACATCATGAGCTTATTGTTTGTATATTATCTAACAAAACTCTCTCCTAACATAAACGTATATCTAATAGAAAATCAATAAGTGAGTATTTCGTTATGACAGAAAGAGATCCAGTTCTCACCAATTTACATGCCTACAAGCAGAAGTACTACAAAGCACTAATGCTTCGTGGTGCGCTGCTCACTTTATTGGTCGTTATCTGTCTCCTAGTTGTTGGTGGTGTACTAGAGTACTCCTTTTGGTTTGACTCTACCGTTAGGACAATATTGGCACTTCTGTTCATTAGTTTATCATCCATCATTGTCTATAAAACTATTGTTATTCCAATACTCTTCCTAGCAGGTAAAAATATTGGCATGTCAGACGAAAAAGCTGCAATGAATATAGGTAAATACTATACTGATATAGATGATAAATTATTAAATTATCTTCAAATAAATAGTTTTAAAGGAAGTAATTCATTAGTAATTGCAAGTATAAATCAACGTACGGAAAACATTTCAAATGTCTCATATGATCACGCCATAAATATTAAGGATTACATCAAAACAGCACCCTACTTATTAGCTGTTTCAATACTTGTTACTATAGTGAGTTTCTGGCAACCTTCGATCCTTATTGACAGTACAAGACGAATTGTAAACTTCAACCAAATCTATAGCCCTCCTGCTCTTTTTAAGTTTGTGTTAGAGCCCAATCAACTAACTGGCTACAAAAATGAAAGCATTACCGTTGAGGTTTCGACATTGGGTCAATTCATTCCGGAATCAGCCTATATTGTAATGTCTAACCGTAAGGTCAAAATGAACAGTTTAACCAACGGTGTTTTTAGTCATCAATTTGTAAGTACTCAGGAAAGTTTTACATTTCAGGTAGAATCAACAGGCATTCGATCCGAATCTTTCAATCTAAACATTCTCCTAAGGCCATCACTTAAGAGCTTCGCTACAAACATCACCTACCCAAGCTATACAAAAAAATCGCAGGAGAGTTTAGTTGGCGTTGGCAACTTATCTGTACCAAAGGGAAGTGAGATAACATGGAATATAAACACATCAAATACAGACAGTGTTGCCATCAACTTCGGAGTAAAAAACAAAATAATTCCAGTTCAATTATTTGATAATCAGCATTTTAAGTCGAATTATACTGCTGACACCTCCGGCATCTACCATTTAAGCTTCTTTAATCAAACCGGCACAAACAAGGAGCCTCTTTCATATTTCCTTGAAGTTATAGAAGACCAACATCCTAAAATCACTGTTGAGCACTATCAGGATACCACCCTTTTCAATTACGTTTTACTCAATGGCAAAATATCTGATGACTACGGGTTAAGTAGACTGAGGCTACATTACAAAACCTCATCAAGCAGTTCATTCAAATCATCTCCAATAAAAATCAGCCGAGTTAAAGAACAAACATTCTACCATAAGTGGTTGGTATCGGACCTTATTGTCAATGGGGAAGAAGAACTCACCTACTATCTTGAAGTTTGGGATAATGACGCGGTAAGCGGGCCTAAATCAACCAGGTCTAGCGCGCACAAGTTTTCACTACCAAAAGAGTCCGAAATCAACAATCTAATCTCGAAAAGTGAGCAAAAAGCAGAGAAAGACATAGATGATGCCCTTGATCAGGCAAATGAGTTAGGAGAAGAGCTCAAGCAAGCAAAGGAAGAGCTAAAAGGAAAAAAGGAGCTAACCTGGCAAGATGAAAACAAGCTTAAAAAAATAATTGAAAAGAAGAAAGCAATTAATGAAGCTATACAAGAACTCAAAGAGCAAAACAAAAAGAGCAATCTTCAAAAAGAACGATTCAACAAACAACAAGAGCGAATTAAAGAGAAAGCTGAACAACTTCAAAAACTCATGGACGATCTATTAGATGAGGAAACCAAGAAATTATATGAAGAGCTTCAAAAACTACTGGAGGACAATAAGGATGTCTCTGAGATTCAAGAGAACCTCAGCAAGTTAGATAACAAGGAGAAAAACCTTGAAAAAGAACTTGAAAGAGCTTTAGAGTTGTTTAAGAGAATACAGCTAGAACAGAAGGTAGATAATTCAATCAATGAGCTAGAACAACTTTCTAAAGATCAGGAGAGTTTGAAAGAGTCTACATTAGATAAATCCCTAAATAATGAAGAGGTATCCAGTCAGCAGGAAGAAATTAATAAAAAGACAAATGAAGCCGAAAAAGCCATGGATGAGATAAATGAGCTTAATCAAGAGCTAAAGTCTCCTGAGTCAATACCGGATCAATCTGAGAAACTTGATGACATCAAGGAAACTCAATCGGAAATAAAAAAAGACCTCGAAAAAGGAAAAAGAAAGAAGGGGGCAGAAAAACAGCAAAAGGCATCCGACAAGATGCAAGAACTCGCTAATGAAATGAAGAAAATGCAAAGCGGTATGCAGATGGAAATGATGCAAGAAAACCTTGATCACTTAAGAGACATCGTGCACAGCTTGATTAAATTATCCTTTGATGAAGAATCACTAATGGGAGAGTTCAGGACGATAGACCAAAGCGACCCTCGTTTTGTAGATCTATCTCAAACGCAAATCAAATTAAAAGATGACGCAGAAATACTAGAGGACAGTTTATTGTCTCTTGCGAGTCGCGTATTCCAGATTTCCTCATTTGTCACACGTGAAGTCTCTGACATGAATCAATACATGGACGAAAGCAGTCTAGCAATAAAGGAACGGCACAAGCAACAAGCCGTTAGCAAACAACAATTTGCTATGACATCAATGAATAATTTAGCACTTTTGCTCGATGATGTTCTTCAGCAAATGCAACAACAGATGGCAGATGCTATGGGCAAGCCTAAACCAGGTGATAAGGATGGAAAGGATAAACCAGGGATGAGTGAGTTGCAAAAATCATTAAATGAAAAGATTAAGTCTCTAAAGAAGGGAAATCAACAAGGGCGGAAGCTTTCAGAAGAGCTTGCTGAACTAGCAGCGGAGCAGGAGCAACTTCGTAAATCATTGGAAAAATTGCAGAATATACCCGGCAGTAACCCAAGTGATAAAAAAGCTATAAGTGATCTTATTAAGAAAATGGAGGAAACAGAGGTTGATTTAGTTAATAAAAACATAACAAGTCAAACGATCAAAAGACAAGAAGAAATATTGACACGGCTGCTTCAGTCCGAAGACGCTTTGAGAGAGCAGGAAAAAGACCTGGACAGAGAAAGCAAGACAGCACAGGACTATGAAGACTTTGTACCTAAAGTTTTTGAGCAGTACTTGAAAGAGAAAGAGAAAGAGTTGGAGTTGCTCAAATCAACTCCCCCTCACTTGTATCCTCACTTTAAAAATGAAGTGAATCAATATTTTGAAAGGGTGAATGAAACTACAGACAACTAGTTATGATTAACAGTAGTCGTTTGATGAAATATATAAGCTGAATAGACTAATAACTAAAGCACATGAAAACAATAAGGATCGAAATACCTTCTCTATCTGATAACATCAGGATGATTGAGAGTTTTATTGATAATGCTAAGGAAGAGTTTGAATTAGATGATGACATCTATGGCAATATAATGATAGCGGTCACTGAGTCTGTCAACAACGCCATAAAGCACGGCAACAGTGGGGATAAGTCTAAAAGTGTTTCACTATCTCTATTTTTAGAAGAAAGCGCAATCAAGTTTCTCATTAAAGATGAGGGGCCAGGATTTGACTTTGAAAACCTTCCAGACCCAACAGCTCCTGAGAACTTGGAAAAAATAGGGGGTAGAGGAATATTTCTTATGAAAAACTTATCGGATGAAGTCTCCTTCAAAGAAAACGGAAGCTCTGTCGAATTGTGCTTTTATCTCAACTAACAGAAATGATTGACGCAGATTTTCACGAATTTTCAGAAATTGACATTACTTTCAATTATCAAGATACCCTTCCGTTTAACAATAATGAGGGAAAATCTATAAGGTGGATCTATTCTATTATTAACGATCACAACTTTGCCATATCAGCACTCAACTATATCTTTTGTAATGATGAACAGTTACATAAGATAAACGTTGAACATCTTGGTCATGACACATATACGGATATTATCACATTTGATTACTCAGATGAGGCCGAGGTCATAGAAGGCGACATCTATATTAGTCTAGACCGCGTTCGCAGCAATGCTGAGGACTTAGGCAAAACATTCGATGACGAGCTTCATCGTGTGCTTGTCCACGGAGTGCTTCATCTCATTGGATACAATGACAAGTCGGATGATGAAAAAAACAAAATGCGCAACAAGGAAGATGCTTGTTTAGCAAAACGATAACTCGATAGTGTTCCACGTGGAACACTAGTTTTTATAACCATATTCACTAACCTGTTCCACGTGGAACACTTGAAATGTTTGAAGAATACGATGTAATAGTAGTTGGAGCGGGGCATGCTGGTTGTGAGGCAGCGCATGCCGCAGCAAATATGGGGTCGCGTGTTTTGTTGGTCACCATGAATATGAACACAATCGCGCAAATGTCTTGTAATCCAGCCATGGGAGGAGTGGCAAAAGGTCAAATTGTGCGAGAAGTAGATGCGTTAGGTGGCATGTCTGGGATAATATCCGACAAGTCGATGATCCAATACAGGATGCTCAACAAGTCCAAAGGCCCTGCAATGTGGAGCCCAAGGACACAAAATGACCGCATGGTTTTCGCAGAGGAGTGGAGACTCGCTCTTGAAGGGAATGCCAATGTTGATTTTTGGCAAGAGATGGCCACGGGTATTATTGTAGAAAACAATCAAGCTCTCGGGGTGACCACCAGTCTTGGATTGGAGATTCGGGCCAAGTCGGTCATTCTTACAAACGGCACATTTCTAAACGGCCTCATTCATATAGGCGAGAAGAAGTTCGGAGGTGGGAGGACAGGAGAAAAAGCGGCTACAGGAATTACAGAACAACTAACAACACTTGGGTTTGAATCAGGGCGGATGAAAACAGGCACACCTCCTAGAGTAGATGGTAGGTCACTTGATTACAGCAAAATGGAAGAACAGGCTGGAGACGAGGTGCCAGAAAAATTCTCATACTCCGATACTCTACCACTAAAAAAACAGCGGAGTTGTTATATTACCTATACCAATCCTGAAGTTCACGCGATTCTAGAAACAGGTTTTGAAAAGTCCCCAATGTTCAATGGAAGGATTCAAGGGGTCGGTCCGCGATACTGTCCATCAATAGAAGATAAAATAAATAGATTTGCCGAGCGAGACAGGCATCAGATATTTGTAGAGCCAGAAGGTTGGAACACTGTGGAGATATATGTCAATGGATTTTCTTCGTCTCTTCCAGAAGATATCCAACACAAAGCGATGAGAAAAATAGTGGGTTTTGAGAACGCTAAAATGTTTCGCCCAGGATACGCCATTGAATATGACTATTTTCCGCCAACACAACTAAAATTAACGTTAGAGACAAAGCTCATCAGCAACTTATATTTTGCTGGTCAAATAAACGGAACGACTGGATATGAGGAAGCAGCGTGCCAGGGTTTAATGGCTGGAATCAATGCTCATCTAAAAAACAATAGTCAAAAGCCCTTTATTCTCAAAAGGTCAGACGCCTATATTGGCGTACTGATAGATGACCTCATTAATAAAGGAACAGACGAACCCTATCGAATGTTCACTTCTAGAGCAGAATATAGAATTCTACTCAGACAAGACAATGCGGATATTCGCCTAACACCCATCGGTCATAAACTTGGACTAGCCAGTGATGAGCGATTGGAAAAAGTTAATGGTAAACTACAACAAGTTTCTAAGTTGATTAAGACTCTAAATACGTACAAAGTAATTCCAGCAGAAGTCAACGCCACTCTACAGAAAATGAAGACGGCTAACTTAAGAGAAAAGGTTTCTGTTGTTAACTTAGTCCGCAGACCTGAACTTGGTGTTTTAAGTCTCATAGAAATCAATGATGAGCTTAGAAAAATCATCGATTCCTTCAGCAAGGACATAATAGAACAAGCCGAGATTCAAATCAAATATGAACACTATATTGAAAAGGAGAAGAAGCTCGTTGAGAAGATGAATGGATTAGAAAATCATGAAATTGAATCAGTTTTTGATTATGACTTGGTCAAAGGAATATCATCAGAATCTAGAGAAAAATTAAAATCAATATCTCCGGCAACAATAGGTCAAGCTTCTAGAATTAGTGGTGTAACACCGGCAGACATTTCTATATTAATGGTCTATCTAGGAAGATAATATGTACGAAAGAATTAACAAATGTCCCTCTTGTAATGGAGACCAATTCAAAAATAATATTATCTGTAACGATTATCTTGTTAGCAATGAAAGTTTTGTGATTGTACAATGTGACTCCTGCAATCTTCGGTTTACAAACCCTCGACCCAAAGCTGAATCTTTAGGAGAGTTTTATAAGTCTGATCAATACATTTCACACAGTCAGAGTATCTCTAGTCTAACCGATATTGCTTATCGAATAGCGAGATCTTTTAACTTGAAAAGCAAACTAGCTTTAATCAATAAACTTACTCCACAAGGTAGACTACTTGACTATGGGTGTGGTACCGGTGCATTTATAAATACATGCAAAAAAAATGGTTGGACGGTCTCAGGAGTTGAACTAGATGATGATGCAAGAAATATTGCTCAAACACACACCCACACTACCATCGTTCCATCATATGAGCAACTTGATAATAATATCAAATTCGATATTATTTCCCTTTGGCATGTTCTCGAACATGTATCTAACCTCAACGAAACTATCGTAGAACTCAAACATAAAATGGTTAAAAAAGGTAGGCTTATAGTCGCTGTTCCAAATCATGATTCGCTAGATCAACAAATATACAAACAACATTGGGCCGCCTATGACCTTCCGAGACACCTCTATCATTTTAATCAGAAGACAATCAAAGCCATTATGAAAGGGCATCAGCTAAAACTCATAGAGACACATCCTATGAAGATGGATGCGTATTACGTAAGCCTACTTAGTGAACAACATCTTAAGGCCGACCATAAATCTAAAGGCAATATGTTTGTTAACGCCATTATAAATGGTTATAAATCAAATACTTACGCGAAAAATAACCAGAATAACTATTCCAGTCTAATTTATGTCTTTGAAAAATAGAATCCTTACTCTGCTTTGCATAACAGCAGCCTGCATCTCTTCTTGTGCGAATAAGACAAGTCCCACTGGCGGTCCTAAAGACGAAGATGCTCCCGTATTATTAACCAGCTCTCCACTTCATGAAGAACTTAATTTTGACAAGACTATTTTAACTCTTGAGTTTGACGAATACATTAAGCTAAACAATCCCAAAGAAGAAATAATCATTACTCCAAGGCTTCTCGGAGAATATGACATTGACTACAAAAAAAACAAAGTGATCTTACGACTAGAAGATACACTACAAACCAATACCACTTACACCTTCAGCTTCAGAGAAAGTATCCAGGACCTCAATGAATCTAATTCACCAACTAATCTTCAAATTGCTTTCAGCACCGGAGATTATCTTGATTCTCTTTCTATCACTGGACGTGTGAACAATCTAATGGATAATAAACCAGCTAAAGATGTTACTCTGTCCCTATATGCCACAGCTGATACCTTGGATCTCTTCAACAGTCCTCCTATCTATTATACTAAAAGCAATGATAAAGGTGTTTATACGTTTAACAATCTAAAAAATGGGGAGTACAATGTTTTTGCATTAAAAGACAATAACAAAAATCTCAAACTTGAGTCTAAAACAGAGAGCTATGGCTACGTTGAAAATAGCGTCTTACTAGATAGCAATATTGTCTCATTGAACTTATCATTGCTCCGGCTTGATGTCACACCGCTCAATCTCCAAAGTAATCGAACTAGAGGCCACTACTTCGTATTAAAATATAATAAGTTTGTTTCTTCCTATATCCATAAGAACCTAGACAGTGATTCTCCCGAAATACTTTCATCATTCTCTGAAGATCATAAGGAGATTGTATACTACAATAACACTGGCCTTGTAGATAGTCTAGGAATAATATTAACAGCATACGACACAATCAATTATTCAACTATCGATACAGTCTATGTTAAGTTCATAGAAACGAAAAGGGATAAAGCTAATTTCGAGATCAAATACTCATCATTGACCATAGATAAAGAACACCCTCGTATCGACAGTGAAATCACGTTTAGCAAACCCGTCTATACAATCAACTTCGACAGCTTATACTTTCAAATTGATTCTATCCAACGAGTATCCATTGATACTAATGATCTTAACTGGAATGAAAGACACACTTCCCTTACCATCACAAAAACTCTAGACCCTCTACTTTTCCAAGAACAACAAGCACAAACAACCACAGCAGATTCTTTAATAAATAATAAAAAACCAAACATATCGAACGAGCAGCAACTAGGATCGTCACTCAAATCAGATAAACCCCAGCGCAAGAATAATGATACAAGACTTTACTTTGGTAAGTCGACATTTCTAAGTATCGAACAAGACAGCTCCAGTCTACACAAAGTGAAGTCCTCATTTACTAATCCTAAAACAACCGGGAGCATTTTGATTAAAGTAGAAACAGCAGAGAACAGTTTCTACGTTCAGCTTATTGATTCGAACGGAGAGTTAGTCACTCAAGAATACAACAAAAAAGAGTTCTCGTTTGACAACACTGCCCCAGGAAAATATACCATTAGAATACTCGTAGATTCCAACAATAATAAGATTTGGGACATTGGAGATATCATTAAATCCAGACTTCCTGAACCTATCTTTTTTTACGTATCTGACGAAGGTTCCACAGAAATAACTCTTCGGGCTAACTGGGTTTTAGGACCAAACATTATAAAATTCTAGTGTGCATAACCTGTGTTTTCTTGTGCATAACCTTGTACTCATCCACACCTGATTTCACTTAACATGCATAACCAACACTTTCACAAGTAAACGATAAAACAATCCACAATTGACTCATAATATCAACACAATACCCACGTTTCTAAAGTGAAAAATATGTTGTCCACAAATAAAATATTATACACATTAAAAATCATAAGTAATTATTAATCAATACATTAAAATCATATCCTACCTGTGGATAACCACCAGAGTTATAAACATTCAGTCAATCCAATAAAAACAATTGTTATTTATCCACGTATTCACACGGTAATAAATTATAATATTTAATTTTAAATAAATATATATATATAATAGACCCCCTTTTTTGTTGATAAGCATTCGCACCATATTTAATAAAGTAATGGCAGTCCTCATTTTTTGTGGACTTACTAATGTGCTATTGGCTCAAAAATCTCTTGACATCAAATTGGCTAATGAGTATTATTCACAAGGTGAATTGTTAAAAGCAAAAGGGATGTACTCTGAGTTATCAAAAAATTTAAAGAACATTCCACTTATCCATAATAACTATTTATTCATTCTCATAGAAACATCTGACTTTAAAACAGCGGAAAGATATGTAAGTCGTTTGATTAAAAAGTTTCCGCAAAATTTATACTACGAATTGGATCTAGGTTTGGTGTATTGGAATCAAGGAGAACAAGACTTGGCACATATATGGTTTACAGATATTATTCAGAACATAAAGCGGGATAATTATAAAACTAGAATCACGGCCCAATATTTCGTTTCTAAGCAACTTACTAGCTACGCTGTTATGATGTTCGCTGAAAGCAGAGAAGTCGCTGCTAACCCCTACTTGTATGCCTTAGAGCTTGCTAATATTTACAGGATCACAGGCGAAAAAGATTTAATGGTGGAAGAGTACCTTAACTACATCATACAGAATCCCTCGAATATGAGTTATGTGAAAAACACATTGCAAAATCTATTATCAAAACCTGAGGAACTGGAGAGCTTAGAAATGTTGCTTTATCAGAAGATTCAAGACTACCCAGAAAACATTGTTTACAGTGAATTATTGATATGGGTGTCTCTTCAACAAAAGAATTTTTATGGCGCATTTATTCAGGCCAGGGCACTTGATAAACGATTGAAAACAGAAGGAGCTAGATCAAATAGAATAGGACTGATCTCACTGCAGAATAACGATTTTGATGTAGCTATAACAATATTCACTTACGTGATAAAACATTATCCAAAATCAGTCAACTACATGAGAGCTAAAATGTACTTGATTCAAGCTTATGAAGAGCGCGTTAGAGCGACTTATCCTGTGGATGAAAGAGAGATTCGCAACTTGGTTTATGATTACAGATTGTTCATCAAAGAAATGGGAATCAATCGAAACACTCTTGAGGCACTCCGCAATAAGGCACATCTGCACGCCTTTTATTTAGATGAAAAAGACTCGGCAATACAGATTCTGAATGATATTATCAAAACACCAAGGGCGGATCATAAAATCAAGTCAAAATCTAAAATGGATTTAGGTGATATACATTTACTGCTCAATGAACCATGGGAGTCAGTGCTCTATTACGCACAAGTCGAAAAAAGCAATAAGGATACAAAAATTGGGTATGAGGCTAAGCTAAAAAACGCAAAATTATCGTACTACAAGGGAGATTTTGCACTGGCCCAAGAACACCTTGATATCCTAAAACAAGCCACTACTCGAGAAATCGCAAATGATGCTATGCAGTTGAGTATTTTGATCAAGGACAATATAGCATTGGACTCTACTACGGAAGCGATGGAAGAGTATGCCTCGATCGACTTATTGTTGTTTCAAAACAAATTTGAAGAAGCGATAGCTGCGGTAAAATCTCTCAAGGGGAAATACAAAGGTCACAGTCTGATGGACGAAATTCTTTGGCTTGAAGCAAAAATCAATATTGATTTGGGAAATTTTGAATATTCTGCAGATCTGCTAGATCAAATATCAACCAACTACGCTTATGACATTTGGAGTGATGATGCGTATTTCAAATTAGGGGACTTATACCAAAATCAGATAGGAGATCTAGACAGAGCGAAAGAGATCTTTCATGAATTTCTCACAAAGTATCCGGGCAGCGTATATGTCTCAGAAGCCAGGAAACGATTCCGCGAGCTCAGGGGAGACTTCAAGCCTAAGGAAGAAGTCTTCACAGAAGAAGAAGTGAACAACTAAATTTCTAAGTTTAGATTACAGATCATTCTGTTTTATTACTATCTTTTGTGCTGTTTCACTTTAAGCACACTATGCAAGTCACTAGATTATTTGACGCGTTGTATTATCAAAACGCAAAATTTCCGAAATCAGACGCACTAACTGCGAAAATAGATGGTCAATGGAAAAAAACAAGCACTCACGAAATAATAGAAATCATCAACAAACTCGGGAGTGGAGTACTGGCGCATGGTCTTGTACCTGGAGATAAAGTTGGGATTGTTTCTTATAATCGACCAGAATGGGTTTGCGTAGATTTGGCTATGCAGCAGTTAGGGATTGTGACAGTACCGATGTATCCCAACTCGGCAGAGGGAGATTATAAATTCATAACTGAAGACGCAGAGCTAAAGATGATTTTTGTTGGTGATGCAGAAGTTCAGCAAAAAATAAAGAATGTTGTTGATCAAATAAGTATTGAGGTAGGAATCTATTCTTTTGATGTTTTGTCAGGTGTCAATCATTGGGAAGATCTTATGCAGGCTCCTGTTGACTTGGAGAAAATCGAAACTTGTAAGAACAATGTCAAAAGTAACGACATGGCAACCATCATCTACACTTCTGGAACCACAGGAGTTCCAAAGGGAGTGATGTTGTCACATCGCAATATTCTGAGTAACGCAGAAGCAGTAGCAGAGGCGTTTGCAGTAGAGACACCAACTTATAAAGTGCTTAGCTTTTTACCGTTGTGTCACATCTTTGCTCGAACTGCACTCTACACCTATTTTAGGATAGGTGTTTCTATATATTATGCTGAGAGTATAGATACTATTGGGGAAAATCTCAAAGAAGTCAAACCGGACTTTTTTGCAACAGTACCGAGGCTCCTTGAAAAGGTGTATGATAAGATTGTCATGAAAGGATACGAATTGACTGGCGTGAAGAAAATACTCTTCTTCTGGGCACTCAAGTTGGGAGACCAATACATACCACATCAGGACCAAGGTTTTGTTTATAACCTCAAGCTAAAGATAGCGAACAAAATTATCTTCAATAAGTGGAGAGAAGCATTGGGCGGAAACATTAAGTTTATTGTTTCAGGTGCAGCTGCGTTACAGCCGAGGTTGACTCGGGTGTTCTGTGCGGCACAAATTCCGGTTCTTGAAGCTTATGGACAAACCGAGTCATCACCTGGAATCACATTCACTAGGCGTGGAGAAGGAGACATCAGGATAGGCTGTGTTGGTGAGCTACTTAAAGAAGTAGAGGTCAAAATAGCTGATGATGGAGAAATATTAGTCAAAGGACCAAATGTAATGCTGGGATATTACAAACGCCAAGACTTGACTGATGAGACAATCGATAAAGAAGGTTGGTTACACACGGGCGATATTGGCGAGTTTCAAGAGGATAGGTTTCTCAAGATCACAGATCGTAAAAAGGAAATGTTCAAGACTTCTGGTGGGAAATATATAGCACCACAGGCACTAGAAAACAAGTTTAAAGAGTCCATGTTGATCGAGCAGATCATGGTGGTCGGGGAATCACAGAAATTTCCATCAGCTTTGATTATCCCTTCATTTGATGGACTCCGTGAATGGTGTAGACTTCATAAAATCACGTATTCTACCAACCAAGAAATGGTCAAGTTACCTAGTGTTTTGGAAAAATTTGAAAAGGAAATGGAGTTGCATAATGCGACTTTTGCCCAGTATCAAAAAGTGAAGAAGTTTGAGCTGTTGCCTGATGAGTGGGGTATAGATAGCGGGGAACTTACCCCAACATTGAAACTCAAAAGGAAAGTAATCAAACAAAAGCATCTAGCACAAATTGAAGCTTTTTATGAATAGCAATTGTTGATAAGGTGGGTGAGATCGGCTCCAGATACCTTCCTTATCGACTTTAAGAGATGTTAGAGTGATTTACAAAGGTTCTGACAAGAGGTAATTTACTTTTTGTTACTTATTATGTTCGCTAAGTAACTGGCATCTCTTGACACTCCACCTAAGGTTGCCGATCCTCGAGTGTACATCCATGGCAGACCAATAAAATATAATCCTTCTATGTTACTCACGCCTCTGTAATTATTCGGATAACTAGCTGCATCCAGCTCCAATCCTTCTATCCATTTAAAGTTTGGACGATAACCTGTCGCCCAAATAATATTTTTGATAGTAGAAATTTTTTTGTTTTCAAAAATAACTTCTTCATTTAATGCGTCTTTTGTTCTTCCCACAGATATTACGTTATTCCTAGAAAGGATTTCCTTAACATCAACACCTATGACTGGTTGGGTAAAAGTATTGATTTTCTTACCTATCCAACTATACTTATTATAGCTTAAAAATCCGATCAATGTAAACCACCACCAGAGTGTTTTACCCAAAAACTGTTGAGGTAGTGATTTCACTGTGATATCACCAGAAAAATAAAAGGTTCTAGATTTGTCTTTTGAAATTTCATCTAGTATCTGATATCCAGAATCTCCACCACCAACTACTAATGCATCACCTGTTTGTAACTGATGTAGACCTTTGTAATAGTTGCTATGCATTTGAAAGATACTTTCTGACACCTTAGTATGACAGGGAGGAGTATAGGGAATGTGGAATGGCCCCGTAGCAATAATGACATTTTTAGTCTCAATCTCACCTTCTTTGTGAGTGACATGAAATCCTTTTTCTGTCTTGCGTACCGATGTAGCTAGTGTATTATGCTGCACAGGAATTTTAAATTTCTTCACATATAAATTGAAATAGTCAGCAACCTCAAATTTAGTCGGATAATGGCCTTTAGAGGCGTTAAAGTCTAATCCTGGTAAGTGATTATATTCGGTTGGTGTAAATAATTTTAAAGAGTCCCATCTATTCAACCATGATGCACCAATTTTATCTTCCCCATCAATAACTATAAACTTTTCCTCCATTATTTTCAAATGGTAAGCCATAGACAACCCTGCTTGTGCCCCTCCAATTATTACATAATCTAACATCTATATCTTATTATAGTTCATACAAAAGTAGCCACAAAAGGATTGGTTAATCAATTAATCTCACTTATAATCGCGTCAATCTAGAAGGCTATTGACAATAACAGCACATTACTAAAAAGACATACAATAAAAACGAAACAGAAACGGATGCGTTTTATCACATCTATTTTATCGTATTAGATTAGGCCACTTATGTTAAAAAAAGGCATGAAGGTTAAGTGGTTATTGATAGTCCAGTAGAAAACACTAGATTTAAGCTAATTAGGCTGTAAAAATGTTGATTACTGTCACGACAACAGAGTCTAAATTCATCTTCCTAGAGAGAAAAGGGACACACGACTAATCAAACACAACAGGTATGAATCCAATAGTAAAAAATGTATTAGCGGTTATTGCAGGATGGTTAGGAGGAAGCCTGATTAATATGGGGCTTATCCAAATGGGTCATAAACTAATGCCAATCGAGGGTGTAGACCCCAGTGATATAGAAGCTTTGGCATCGATAATGCCGACTCTGGAAGCGGAATATTTTGTATTTCCATTTTTAGCACATGCTTTAGGCACACTGATTGGTGCGTTTATCGCAGGTTTGATAGCGGCCAGTCATAAGATGAAATTTTCATTGGGTATTGGAGGTTTCTTCCTTCTAGGAGGAATTATGGTAAACTATATGCTGCCTGGACCAACATGGTTTGCTGCAGTAGATATTCTCCTCGCTTATATTCCTATGGCTTGGATTGGTGGAAAATTAGTTGATAAACTTCATTAAGAACATCAACCTGAGTTTTAAGAAGATTGGATTATCAATTAGAACAAACCCCTGTCAAGTATTGATCAACCTACCAGTTGGTAACACAAAAACGTCAACGAAATGCCCCTAGAAATAGAAAGAAAATTTCTCCTAACGAATACAGACTGGAAACCCCAGACTCAAAGAAGCATTGTAATCAAACAGGGATATTTGAGTGCTGTTTCGGAAAGGACCGTCCGGGTACGAATTGCAGATGAGAAAGGTATATTGACAATCAAAGGAAAAAATGAAGGTGCAACAAGAGCAGAATTTGAATATGAAATACCCAAAGAGGAAGCTTTGGAGTTGATTGAACTTTGTGAAAAGCCAATCATTGAAAAGACAAGACATGAAGTGTCAATCAATAACAAAGTATGGGAAATTGATGAGTTTGAGGGAGAGAATCAAGGGCTTGTTGTGGCTGAAATTGAATTAGAAAGTGAGAATGAGAAGGTAGAACTTCCTACTTGGATTGGCAAAGAAGTAACGGATGAGAAAAAGTACTATAACTCTTCCCTAATCAATTACCCTTTTTCATTTTGGTAAATGAATATAGAGGATTACCGCACATATTGCCTCTCAAAAAAAGGAGTTACAGAATCCATACCATTTTCTAAACTCCCTGAAGTGTTGGTGTTTAAGGTGATCGGGAAAATATTCACAGCAACAGATATAAAGAAATTCGATAGTTTCAGTATCAAGTGTAAGCCTGAAACGATTGAAGAACTTAGAGCTCAGTATCCTTCGCTTGAGGAGCCTTCCTATTTTAGTAAGAGGCATTAGAGCAGAGCAGTGTTGGAAAGTACTATTTCTGACCAATTGCTGGATATCTCCTATGATCTTGTGATAGCGAATCTTTCAATGAAACAGCAAAGCGAACTTAAACACTAGAAAAAATTAACGAGTTAAGTAAATAATATTTTTACCTTGATGGTCTGTACTCTCACTCTGGTTAAAAATGCTCTCGCCTAAAACAAAAAGAAATATTTATCGAATCATTCCTTTTGGTCTTATTTGGTTTGTCTTCAGCATGGTTTATACCCTAATAGAAAAAGGGCTCTTGGGAGATGCTACACATTATCCAGCGACTGGTAACGTGTATAGTTTTTCGGCTAGCATTCCTCTTGCAGGAATTACTGCGCTCTGCGCAGGGTTGCTGATTGGAACCGTTGAGACGCTTTACCTCAACAAGGTGTTTATCAAAAGGAGTTACTTCATAAAAATCATTTATAAAACGGGAGTCTACTTAGTGGTTATGATCTCTTTTTTGGTCATTAATACGCTTATTGGAAATGCTTTGAGACTTCAGGTCAATGTGTTTGATGAGCAAGTCTTGAATGACCTATGGTCGTTCCTGTCCAATTTTGCCTTTTGGAGTATAGAGATATACATTGCTGCGATCATTGGTGTGTCATTGTTTTACGCTGAAGTAAGTGATAATCTTGGGCAAGGAGTCTTAGCCAATTTTTTTACTGGAAAATATCACTTACCTGTCGAAGAGGAGAGAATCTTTATGTTCTTGGACATGAAGTCTTCTACAACTATCGCTGAAAAGCTCGGTCATGTCAAATATTTCGAGATGCTCAAGGAGTATTATTCTGACTTATCAGACCCTATCATTGAGCATGATGGAGAGATTTATCAATATGTAGGTGATGAAGTTATTGTATCTTGGAAGCTACAAAACGGACTGCTTAACAATAACTTTATAAAGTGTTTTTATTCGATGAAGCAAGCCATTGAAAAACAAAGGATTAAATACGAGCAGAACTTCGGAGTAGTGCCTACTTTCAAGGCGGGCTTTCACTATGGTAAGGTTACCACTGGCGAAATTGGTGTTATTAAAAAAGAAATCATCTTTACCGGTGACGTACTCAATACGACAGCGCGAATTCAGGCATTGTGCAATGACTATAAAGTTGACAATCTTATTTCAAGCCAACTGGTAACGATCATGAATGCCAACACCAAATTTATATTGAAAAATTTAGGAGAAAATGAATTAAGAGGCCGTGATGAAAAGGTGGAGCTGTACACGGCTCTCTTAAGTTAGTAAATCAATGTTATACTAATTTTTCGGATATCGATTGGCATCCTTATGTAGCCAGATTAGATTGATGATTTTCCATTCTCCATTGGTCTTTATTAAATGCAGATATTCTACCCAGTTGTCTGAAACCAACTTCACATTGGCAATGCGGTTGTAAACATCTAGAATGGTTGCTTGATTACTGGGGTTGAAAGGAAACTTGGTTCCTGACTTATTCCAATCTACCGCAAAGGAGAGCATTTGTTGATAGGTGGTCTCTCGGACGTTCTCTCTTTTTGTTTCACGATCGAAACCAGTCGTTCTTTTCGCGAGCTGCTCATGCATCACTTGCTTCATCAGTTCTGGTTTCAACTCTTGTAGTGCTACGAGATACCCCAGTGAAATTTCCTTAATTTTAGTGCTATCCTCCTTTGAGACTGGTTTAGAAATTTCCACGTTGATGTTGTTTGGAGTTTTTCTTGACCGTATGAGACTATCTTGTTTATCATAATTTAATAGTGAAGTTTGATTACCATTTTCATCATACTCCTTCACACCAATAGAAAAACCCCACTGATTTTTTGTCAAATTGTTGTCTTGGTCATGATAAGTATATCGCGAATGATTGCCTTGCGCATCGTAAGTATCTT
This sequence comes from Cyclobacteriaceae bacterium, assembly GCA_034112085.1. Taxonomy (GTDB): domain Bacteria; phylum Bacteroidota; class Bacteroidia; order Cytophagales; family Cyclobacteriaceae; genus JAWUWD01. The sequence continues at coordinate 62,745 of JAWUWD010000062.1, read as the reverse complement.
GGTAAGATGCTACACCAATAGAGTTGTTGGATATTTGTAGTGCTTCATTAAGATTGTAGTGACCTTGTGGAAAACCACCTTTCGTATATTTGATTCCAGTGACACCAAACTCAAAATAGGGTGAAACGTCCACGGGCTCATTTTTCAAATTATATCGTTTTTCAATAATCATGTTTTTATGCTTTGTCCAGTCATATTGTGAGATTTTCCAGCCCGACTCCATCCCATGACCTTCTAGGTCATAAAACTTAAGCTGTATTTTGTTTCCTCTTTTATCTAATGAATAGACCTCTTTATAAACTTCACGATCATTAGATATTCGTTTGCCATTCATATCATAGTATTGTCTTGTCTCCTCAGTTTTAGAATAGGAGATACTGGTTTTATAGGCACCGATCGAAGCCAAAGGGTGCTTACGTTCGGAATGATAGTGATTGTTGATAATCTCAACTACTCTACTGTGATCATCATACTTAAATACATAGTGTGAAGTGTTTGAAGCTATTTGCTGATCTACTTCATGAATTCCCTTAAGCGGGACATGAGGAGAGACATGATTATAACGCAAGTGTCTGAAACGTTTTTCAGTCTGTCCGTCTTGAGCAAAAGTAAATTGTGCTATCAGCAGTAACAAGGATAAACAGTAGGTGGGTTTATTGACTTTCATGATGTGTTTTGTTTTTGTTATCAATTAGTCTGTAATATGGTCACATATTATGCATGTATGGTAGAAGAGTAGACGTATTGCTGATAAGTAGGAATGGAAATAGGGTTTTCGCAAACAAAGGTTCGGGAAGGTGAGATTCCTGTTCTGTGTGCTGTAAAGCTTAGTATGTCTACTAATGTTTTTCTCTAATCAACATATTTGTAGATTTCGAGTCTTAAAAACAGAACGATGAGAATTCAAAAAATAAAATACGGTGCGATACTATTGTTGATACTGATAAGTCAGTTGTCATTTTCGACACCCTTACAGGTTGAGCAGGGAAAACCAACCCGAATATTGTTCATAGGCAATAGTTATTCTTATCATAATAGCCTTTCTCAACTCGTCAAAGGACTAGCAAGGGAAAAATTTCCAAATAGAGAGATCGAAACAAAATTGATTTCTGATGGAGGAATAACTTTGAAAGGACATTGGGAAGATACAAATGCTCTTGATGAAATTAGAACAGGTGAATGGGACTTTGTCATTCTACAGGAGCAAAGCCTACTTGGAAGTGCGCTGGTAATAGAGTCTAAAAATCATTTTAATAAACCAGACACATTTTTTGAATATGCAAAGAAGTTTGATTCAGAGATAAAATTGTCGGGAGCTCAAACTGTTTTTTTCATGACCTGGTCACGTAAAGACAATCCCGAACAACAAAAATATTTAACATATGCGTACATGACAATGGCAATGGAGCTTGATGCATTGATAGCACCTGTTGGATTAGTATGGAATAAAGAGCGTGATAATAAAATGTATGACTTATATAATCGCGATGGTTCTCATCCTTCCGCTCATGGATCTTACTTGGCTGCAACAACCATTTTTGCTACTATTTTCAAAACTGACCCTGCAGGAATCGCTGGAAAAATCAGCGGATATCAATTGTCTAGCCGCGGACAACGAGCCAAAGAGATAAGCATTTTAGTAGACCTAACTAGCGAAGAAGCTTCTGCGATTCAAGCATCTACTGTTGAAGTTTCCAACACTTTGAGCAAAGCAAAAGGGTATCAAATAATAGACAAACCCAACGTAAGTTATATAATCCCAACACTGCCAAAAGGAAAAACCATCAAGAACGAAGACATTGAAGGAAGGTGGTATGGGGTTGCGAAATATAGCAATAGCTATATTGGAATGATCTTAGACATTGATCATTCAGCAGAACAAATAAAAGTTTCATATTATGGTCCTGCAAGGTCGCTAAACGTAGTGGCAGAGGGTATTAAACAGGAAGAGAATAAGTTGTCTTTCAACCTAATAGATGGACCGGTGAAAACGAAAGTAAATTTTGCACTTACCGATGATGGCTTCTACGGAATAACCAATAGAACAATTGGATTCTATGGACGCCTGACGATCTATGACAATTGGATATTTACGAGGGACAAAGTTCAAAACGAGATAGATCTAGAGGCCATGGCCAAGATCACCGAAGATTACAATAATAATATTACGAAGATCGGGTATACTAAGGCATCAATTGGACACTTTAAAGAATACTCTAAAATTATTGGCTCAGACTACAAACCAGCAGAAGGAGACTTGAACATGGAGGGTTATATGCTAATGAAAGAAAAGAACATAGACCAAGCCCTGAGTGTCTTTGAGTTGAATACCATTCTTTACCCAGGATCTGCCAATACTTATGATAGCTATGGAGAAGCATTGGTCAAAGCTGGAGATAAAGAAAAAGCTGTCAACATGTTCGAACAAGCATTTATCATAGCCAAGAGAAACAATAACGCAAACACAGGCTATTTTGAAAAAAATTGGATTAGGTTGAAAAAGGAATTAGAATAAATCTGCCATCTTTGAGCCGATTCATGAGGGATAAACAACAACTATTTTGTCAAGACAACTAACAAAAAACATCCTTTCACACCTTCTGTTTTGGGCAGTACTTTACGCTTTTTTTGTATTACCAACGCTAAGTTATCGAGAGGATAAGTTGGGGTATTTGGTTTCCTATGCCATCAAACTTGGCCCACAAATGTTAATGGCTTATGGCATGCTTTTTTTGTTGATCCCGCATCTTCTGAGTAAAAACAGGAAGGTGTTATTTGGCCTGGGAACAATCGTTTTACTTTATATTGTATTTATCGTTTACACGACTATCAGGTTTTATTACTTTGAAGTTGTCTTTGAAGGGTTTTATCGGGTGCCAGATAAGGGATACTTCTGGAGAATTTTAGACTTTGGCTATTTTTCTGGTAACATTATATGGTTTATGTTTCCTGCAGTCATTTTGACCTCTATTCAATATTATAGGCATCAGCAAGAGGCCTTAATTCTGAGAGAACAGAAAAAAAGTATAGAATTGGATGTGTTGAAAAATCAGTTGAACCCACATTTTTTGTTTAACACTATGAACAACCTGTATGCTTTATCACTGAAAAAGAGTGATCAAGCACCAGAAGTTATCGCGAAGCTTTCAGAAATATTGGACTATATGCTTTACCGATGTAAGGACGCTTATGTTTCTCTTTCCAATGAAGTGACTTTGCTCAATAATTATATTTCACTAGAAAAAGTGAGGTATGGTAAGAGGCTTGACATTCAGTTCAATCATGATATGAAACAGGAGGTGGTTATTGCCCCATTGCTTTTACTTACATTTTTAGAAAATGCCTTCAAACACGGAGTGAGCCAAGAGATCAATACCGCAGTAATTAAAATGTCAATTCTGGCGAATGAAAAGGAGATTATATTTGAATTAGAAAACACGATTGCTTCTCATAAAAAAGATTCAAATCAATCAGATCGTGATTCTATCGGATTACAAAACGTACAGAAGCAACTTGACATCCTGTATCCTCATAGCCACTCATTAGAAATCAAACAGAACGATAGCAGCTATTCCGTGACACTTAAGCTAGACAACCCATGAAGTACAAATGTGTAATCGTAGATGATGAAGAACTGGCCAGGGAACTGATCGAAACTCATTTGTCTCAATTGGATGAATTTGAATTAGTGGCATCTTGTGAAAGCGCACTGGAAGCACAAAAGATACTCAGAACTGAAGCGGTTGATTTACTCTTTCTGGATATAGAAATGCCCGTACTTAAAGGTACTGACTTTCTAAAAAGTCTGACCGTACAGCCTAAGGTGATATTCACTACTGCCTATCGGGACTATGCTATAGAAGGTTTTGAACTTAACGCTGTGGACTACCTATTGAAACCCATAGTTTTCGAGCGATTCTTCAAGGCGATTGGTAAATTTCTAGCATCGACTGAGGTTCACGCTGATCAGGGGCAAGTATTGCAAATGAAGGAGGATATTTATGTGCAAAGCAACCGGAAGAAAATCAAAGTAAACTTAACAGAGGTTCTGTATATAGAAAGTATCAAGGATTACGTCAAGATATACCTTGAAGATCAGGAGATTACCTTCAAATCTGGGATTACCGCTTTCCATGAAAGATTGGATGAGCGTTTTTTGAGAGTTCACCGTTCTTTTATTGTCAACACTTCTAAAGTAACGGCATTCACTAAGAATGATGTTGAAATTGTCAACAAAGAGATCCCCATAGGAGAGATGTACAAAAAGAGTGTGCTGAATAGGCTTCAGTAAATAAAAGGATTGAATCTTTCGGGAATTTTATTCCAATATCTGAATCAACCATTTACACCAGTCGGTTTACCGATTAGCTCTGCTTTTCTATCATGATTTAATATTTTCGTTAAAAATCTCTTATGATAAAGACTGTATTTAAAATAATTGGAGGTTTCCTATTGTCGTTCATTATTGTTGTGATTATAGGAATTTTGTGGCCACTACCAGATATAAGTGTCCCGGAGGTTCATAAAACCACGATGCTTGAACAAATTAACATCATAGATGTAGCATCAGGGGAGATTATTTATAATCAAGAGATATTAATTGTCGAAAATCGAATCGCTGCTATAGATAGCGCAGGAAAAATCAAAAGAGTAGATGATGTCTTTATAATTGATGGAAAGGGAAGTTTTGTTATTCCTGGGCTTTGGAATATGCACAATCACTCTACTCAGTTGTCGAAATGGCTTAGTCATCCATTACAAATAGCCAACGGAGTAACGGGTGTTCGTGATATGTCGGGACAACTGGGGAGGTATGATAGCTACTGGGCAGGGACTAAAGAGCGAACGGAATGGAATAGCGAATTGAATAATAATCAAATTGTAGCTCCTCGCAGTGTATTACAGAGTAGTTTTCAAGTTGATGGAGTCTCCTCGGTTCCTGACGCCTTTCCGACATACTTTAAACTTCAAAACGAGGAAGATGTACCTCTACTATTGAGCTATTATAAGCAAGAGGGGGCAGATTTTATTAAAACATATATGAATATTCCAGCTTCGACTTATCGTTTATTGGCAAATGAGGCACCTAACTATGGATTGTATATTGCTGGGCATAAGCCCTTAAATATTAGCCTGAGAGAATCTATTACTTTGGGTCAGCGTAGTTTTGAACACGGCAGAATTTTTATGTTTGATTGTTTTCCTAGTGCGGAAGAGATGAGAGATCCAAAAAAGAGAGGAAATCGTTTTCGTCTTCCGAAGGAGGAGATGATTGATGAATTTGACGAGAATGAGGCGATCGCTATTATGAGTCTAATGAAAGAGCGTAATGCACATTGGGTACCTACACTACAAACTTTAAAAATGAGTGCGTTTGCAAACGATTCTAAGTTTGTCAATAATTCTCAGCTAAAGTATATTCCATGGTTACGGGAGAATGCTATGTGGAAGCCCGATATTAATAGATATATTAATAATACCGAGGATGAGCACGGAGAATCGCTTGAAATTGAGTTTTATCAAGCCTCACAACAACAAGTCTCTATGGCTCATAAAATCGGAGTCCCAATTATGATGGGAACAGATGTTACAGATACCTATGTGTTTCCAGGGTTTAGTGCACATGCTGAATTGAAGGATTTAACAGAAAGTGGACTATCCAGCCTAGAGGCGTTGCGATCTGCGACCATAATCCCAGCAAAATACTGTGGCTTAGAAAAAGAGCATGGAACCGTATCTGTTGGGAAATTGGCCGACATGGTTATTCTTTCTGAAAACCCATTAGAAAAGATAGAATACACCCGATCTATAAATGGTGTCATTCACAATGGCGTTTATTATGACGCTGAGAAAATTGCTGGCCTCAAAGAGGCTGCGGCTTCTCTAGCGTCCTCATTTCACATCAATGTGAAAATAGCCTACAGCCTTATTAGTAGTCCGCTTATGCGGGTTCAGTTTGCGGATTGAATCAATATTATTAGAGAAATCATCTTTGGGTGAATACTTTTGCCTCGTAATAACACTGATAACACAATTACATTTAATAGGGTTTATGTAATTTGAGAAAAAGTGACCTAAATATGGATTTGAAACTGGCAGTATTAATAGATGGAGATAATATTCCATCAGCGCATGTTAAAGAAATGATGGAGGAAATAGCCAAGTATGGAAATCCGACCATCAAGAGGATATATGGGGACTGGACGAAGCCCAACTTGTCCAAGTGGAAGAACTTATTGTTAGAAAATGCCATAACACCTATTCAACAATATGGATACACTACCGGGAAAAACGCAACAGATTCAGCAATGATCATTGACGCAATGGATATACTCTATTCAGAGAAAGTTAATGGGTTTTGTTTAGTTTCTAGTGACAGTGATTTCACTCGTCTAGCGACAAGACTTCGTGAGGCGGGGATGAAAGTATATGGAATAGGAGAAAAGAAAACGCCTAATCCATTTATTGTTGCTTGCGACAAATTCATCTATATCGAAATTCTAAAAAACCAATCAGAACCCAACGAGCAAAAACAACCGAGTAAGGAAACTGTTGATAAAGTTACTCCTCAGGTTATCAAGCTCATAACGATGACCATTGATGACTTAGCAGATGATGATGGCTGGGCATTCCTTGGCGATGTAGGAAGTCTATTGCAGAAAAAACAGCCTAACTTTGATGCCAGAAATTTTGGTTTTCAAAAGCTGACGCCACTCATCAAGTCTATTAAAAGCCTTGAGGTAGAACAACGAGACAGCTCCAAAGGAAAGTTCAAATTGATCTATGTCAGACAAAAAAACTAGTTTTTTCGTCTGACCGACCATTCCTATAAATCCATAATCAAATCTTCTGCTAACACCATTGTTCCCGCTTTCAAGTGTATTTTCACTGTTCCTGAGACAGGAGACATTACAGAGGTTTCCATCTTCATAGCCTCTATTACAAAAAGAGGGGTGTTTTTTTCTACTTTTTGTCCATTTTTTACCAACAGAGTGCTCAAAAGCCCTTGTAGAGGAGCGCCAATTTGGCTTTCGTTATTTGGGTCTGCCTTTTCGTTCACTACTTTTTCAATGGCAAGATGCTTGTCTGTAATCTGGACATTTCTCGTCTGACCATTTACTTTAAAAAACACCGTACGGACACCCTCATTATTTGGGGACCCAACGCTTAATAGTTTTACAATAACAGTTTTACCTGGAGCTATTTCAAATACTGTTTCTTCATGAGGCTTCATCCCATACAAAAATACCCGTGTCGGAATTTTACTAACATCATCATATTGGAGATGCATTTTATAGGCATCCTCCCAGACTTTAGGGTATAGTTTCCAGGACAAGAAGTCCTGCATCACCAATTCACGACCAAACCCTTTCTGAAACGCCTTAATAAATTCGGCAAACTCCTTTTCGAAATCTACCGGAGATAAATGTGCATTAGGACGATCCGTGAATGGCTTTTCACCCTTTAGAACGATTTTTTGCAACTCTTTTGGAAATCCACCGCTCGGTTGACCAAGGTTTCCCCGAAAGAAATTCTGAACAGATTCTGGGAAACTTATGCTATCACCTCTTTCCAATACATCTGTGACGCTCAGTCCATTACTCACCATGTATTGCGCCATATCTCCTACGACTTTACTACTTGGCGTGACTTTCACGATATCTCCAAAGAGCTGATTGACTTCAGCATAACGCTGTTTGATTTCCCCGAATTTGTCACCGAGACCAAGTGCAATCGCCTGAGGTTTGAGGTTACTATATTGTCCTCCAGGGATTTCATGTTTGAATACTTCTGCAGTGCCCGCCTTGAGTCCACTTTCAAATGGATAGTAATGTTCACGAACGGTCTCCCAGTAATTGCTAAATGAATTTAAGCTTTCTAAATTATATGGATTTTCTCTTTCGTGGAAGCGCATCATTTCTACTACAGCATTGAAGTTGGGCTGAGAGGTAAGTCCACTTAGGCCACCCAAAGCTACATCTACGACATCAACACCGGCTTCTATAGCTTTTAAATAGGTAGCGACCTGAAGAGATGATGTATCATGCGTATGTAGATGAATAGGTAAGTTTACTTCAGCTTTCAATGCGCTTATCAATTCGCTTGCTGCATATGGGGTAAGTAAACCCGCCATATCCTTGATCGCTAAAATATGAGCTCCAGCATTTTCGATATCTTTTGCGAGGCTTACATAGTAGTCCAAGTTGTACTTGGTTCGCTTAGGGTCTAGGATATTTCCTGTATAGCACAAACAAACTTCTGCAAGACCACCGGTATTGTTGCGCACATAATTGATTGATGGCTCCATGGCCTTCATCCAATTGAGAGAATCGAAAATTCGAAAGACATCAACCCCCGTTTCCCAAGCTTGCTCTACGAATTTTTGAATAAGGTTGTCAGGGTAGGCAGTATAACCCACACCGTTGCTTCCTCTAAGGAGCATTTGTAATAGGGTGTTCGGCATTGCCTTTCTTAATTCTGCCAGACGTTTCCATGGGTTTTCATATAGAAAACGCATACAGACATCAAAGGTCGCACCACCCCATACTTCCATGCTGAATGTCTGTGGATGTTCTTTGGCAAACGTTTCCGCGACAGCTAGCATATCTATAGTTCTCATCCGAGTAGCCAATAGACTTTGATGGGCATCTCGCATGGTGGTGTCTGTGTACTGAATCTTCTTTTCATTCTTCAACCAGTCACAAAACCCATCAGGACCCAGCCTCGTCAGTAGATCTTTTGTTCCTTCTTGGAACGGGTCGTGTTTTTTGGTAGGAGGGATAGTGGGATTTTCTAGTTGTTTTCCAGGATCGATAAATTTGATATCTGAATTACCATTTACAACAATGTCTCCAATGAAGGTAACTAGTTTAGTTGCCCGATCGAGTTGCGATTTCAGGTTGAAAAGCTCAGGATGATCTTGGATAAAATTAACGGTCGCTCCACCTTCTCTGAAGGTAGGATGATCAACAATATTTAGAAGAAAGGGAATATTGGTTTTTACTCCTCGTATTCTGAATTCTCGAAGTGCACGATCCATTTTACGACAAGCACCATCAAGGGTTCTACCTCTTGCGCTCACTTTCACAAGCATTGAGTCAAAAAACGGACTGATGGTAGTGCCTTCATATAAGCTACCTGCATCTAACCTAATACCAAAACCAGCCGCACTTCGATAGGTTGTTATTGTGCCATAATCAGGTAAAAAGTCTTTCTCCGGATCTTCGGTGGTAATGCGACACTGCATCGCGTAGCCAGTCAATTCGATAGATGCCTGATCTTTGATTTTTATTTGTTGATCACTGAGTTTATAGCCGCCAGCAATAAAAATCTGTGTCTTGATTAAATCTATACCAGTCACCATCTCGGTGACGGTGTGTTCCACTTGAATTCTAGGATTAACTTCTATGAAGTAAATGTTCCAATCTCCATCGACTAAGAACTCTACTGTTCCGACATTGTTGAACTTGACTTTTCTAGCGATAGCTAATGCATAGTTGAATAGATTTTGGCGAACCTCTTCAGGTACGTCAAGTGATGGGGCGACTTCCACGACCTTTTGAAAACGCCTTTGTACGGAGCAATCTCGTTCGTACAAATGCACAATGTTCCCATGTCGATCACCGGCAATCTGTACTTCGATATGTTTGGGTTTGTCTACATACTTTTCTAAAAACACCGTGTCATCTCCAAAGGCATTTTTAGCTTCTCTTCGTGCTTCATCAAAGGCAACTTCTAGATCAGCTAACGTACGAATGATGCGCATGCCTCTTCCACCGCCTCCAGAAGCGGCTTTCAACATCAATGGATAGCCAATACGATTAGCTTCTTCTACAGCAATCGGTAGCGTTGTGAGGTCTTTTATACTACTTTGTATGATTGGAACGCCACACCCATCTGCTATTTTCTTGGCACTTACTTTATCTCCGAGCTGATCCATAATATCAGCATCTGGCCCAATAAATATGATGTTGTTCTCTACGCACTTACGAGCGAACTCGGCATTTTCAGAAAGAAAACCATATCCAGGATGTATAGCATCAATTTCTTTTTCCCTGGCGAGTCGGATGATGCTATCAATATCCAAATAGGGTTTTAGTGGCTGGTCATTTTCACCAATCTGATAACTCTCATCCGCTTTATACCGATGCTGACTGTAGCGGTCTTCATAGGTGTAGATACCAACAGTTTTTAAGTTAAGTTCTACGCAAGCGCGGAACACACGAATGGCTATTTCACCTCTATTGGCAACGAGTACTTTCTTGATTTTCATATTTCTTTTGGCTAGAGGTTGTTAATACATTCTGAAGTAGTGTTTCGGATGACTATTTGAGCAGCTTTTAGGTCGTTAGCTATTGAGCTTTTATCATCCACCAGATCTGAACAACTAGAAAGAGCTTGAGCATACCAGGCTTCCCAAGCCCTAATGATTTCTACCTGCGACTCAAGGGTTGCACTATCGGCTAGGGCTAATTGACTTTGCACAAGCTCTTCTTTGAGCCGTACTATACCCGCTGTTTTCACTTCTTCTAAGATGTTTTTTGCCGTTGACTCATCAGCATTGAGTAAAGTATAGGCACTTATTAGGGCTGACGTTCCCACATTTTTCATGGTGGATTTTGAGACTTTATCCAATCGGTCGTTATCTGTATGATAAAATTGATCAGTAAAGTGCCAGAATAAGACACCGGGGATGTTTGCGTCTAGAAAAGGCACATGGTCACTGCCCCCTTCGAAAGGGTTGGTTTTTACTTTCCAGTTGGTTCGTGCACCTTGTTCCATGAATCGATTCGTAACAAAGTCATTGAGATAGTGGGGCTTCATATCATCAATGGTGACATCTCCTGCTCCCCATTCTGTATGCTGGTCCTTTCCCCTTGTCCATATAGCACTTGGGTCTGGCATTTTCTCTATAAGAAATGACCCACCAGTGATTTCTGTATTCTCACCTACCATATCTAGGCTTATTCCCCATTTGATGCTAGATGCTCTGGTACTATCTTCCTTGACATACCTTCTAGTTGAGATTATTTCATCACCCCATAAAAATGTCAAAGTTCTTTTTGGCATGAAAGTGTTACTTCTAACAAGGCGAGCAGTTACAGCCGCCATCTCTAAGGCGACACCTACACCAGTTGCATTGTCGTTAGCTCCTGGCTCTTGGACATGTGCACTAAAAACTAGTCGCTCATGTGGTCGCTCAGACCCTCTGACTTCAGCAACAACCGTAAGTTCTTCGGAGGCATAGATTTTTGTGTTGATTGCGACATTGATTTTGACAGCTCCTTCTTTCAGCTTGTTTTTCAAGGCTTCTTTCGCAGCATAGGAAAGTGCGATACACCACGATTTGTTTTCTTCATCCAAGGGAATACTTCTGAACTGAATCGATGTGGTATTTTTCTCAGGCTGTAAATAGCTCGGGTTGTTATACGTCATAACCCCGATTGCTCCCCCTTCGTTGATGGCATTTTTATATATTCGATAAGGGCGTGCTTCTGCAAATACAATCTTCCCTTTTACATTTATTTCGCTTATGCGTTTAATATCCTCAACATAGACGACTTCAGCATTTACTCCCTCCTTTGGTGTGCTGTAGGAGTTAATAGCGATCATGTTTCGGTTGGTGACGAATTGTAATAGCGGCTCGTCTTCACCAGCTATGGTGACACTTGCATCTACAGGTTCCCACGTAGGTTTTTCCAGAGGACGTTTTTCAACTCGGTAGATGAGAACATCCTCAAGAGCTGCCTTTTCTTCCAAAACATATCCAAGTTCTTTGAGGTTTCGAACGACTTCATAGATACTCGAATCGAAGCCTGAATTGCCCACGACACGCCAATATTTCTCTACATAAGAAGTTGTCCTGTATGCCAAATCCCCAGACATTTCCTTATTTATTAGCTCGAAATAATTCTGTTGAGCGTCAGCGGATTCCTCTAAGTTTGGTTGGCATGAAGCCAATAAAACGAGAAAAATGGATGTGAATAAAATTGTTTTCGACATAGTTGTGGCACGTTGTTCTTTTCTAAGGTAGTTATTTATGAGAGAGTGAATATGCCATTTATAAAAAAATGACAAGCGAATTATCAATTAATAGATATCTTCAAGACTTATTTTAAAATACAGAACTTATGAAAGCAATATTCGGAATTTTATTTATTGTACTGACTTCTATTCAAATCAATGCCCAAAGGGCATTAAGTATCAAGCAGATCATGCAGGGACCCAAGTTCGTAGGAACTTCTCCAAGTCGAGTTTACTGGGGAGAGCATGGCGAGTATTTATACTTCAATTGGAATCCAGATCAAGCACCGAGCGACTCACTCTACCGCATATCGATAACGAATAACGTTCCTGAAAAAGTTAGATGGAATGTTGCTAAGAATTTACCTTCCAATCGTGGCGAGTACAATGCAAGTAAGACACAGAAACTATACACTAAAAGCGGAGATTTATTCTTGTATGACCTAAATACTAGGAAAGAAAGACAAATTACAAATACACTTGGAAATGAGGGATCTCCATGGTTTTCGGTCGATGGATCAAAAATAATGTATCAAATGTCAGGCAATTTATTTGCTTGGAGCATTGCAGACGGTTCGACTGTGCAATTGACAAACTTTAAAAGTGGGAAGGACAAAAAAGATAAAAAGGCATCAGATCAAGATGATTGGATTGGCAAAGAACAGATGGAGCTTATTGATGTTCTCAATGAAAGAAAAGTAAAAAACACTGCTCGAAAAGAAATGAGAGAATCACGTGATCCTGATCGTCCAAAGGTCATCTACACAGGCAAAAGTAATGTAGGGTCAATATACCAGAGCCACGATGGGCAGTTTATCACATATAGCTTATCAGAAAGAGCACAAAATACCCGTACCAAAGTGCCAGACTATGTCACCGAATCCGGATATGTAGAAGATCTCAATGGTCGCCCCAAAGTAGGAGCACCAAGCTCAGTCATGACCGTAGGCATCTATGATGTCAAAAATGACACTACCTACATGGTGCAAACGGACGAACTCCCAGGATTGGATAAGGTACCAGATTTTGTAGAAGACAAAGACCGAAAAAGAGAAGTATTTGTACAAGCCCCTGTCTGGTCTCCGGACGGAAGCAGAGCGATGGTAATCGTCCGGTCTAAGGACAACAAAGATCGTTGGATCACGCAGCTTGACTTAACTACAGGAATGCTAAAGACACTTGATCACCAGCATGATGAGGCTTGGATAGCAGGCCCAGGTATTGGTTGGTCGCAATGGGATCGCACCAATGGTTGGTTTGCAGATAGCAAAACGATTTGGTTTCAGTCAGAAGCCACTGGCTATTCACATCTCTATATGCTCGATTTCAATTCAGGAAAGAAAAAAGCAGTAACCAAGGGTAAGTTTGAGATCTACAGCCCGAGGTTATCTAATGACGAAAATTCATGGTATTTCGAGTCGAATAAAAGACATTCGGGAGAACGTCATGTTTATCAAATGAGTGTTAATGGAGGCAAGATGACTCAGCTCACGACACCATTAGGTAGAAGTGAGGGATATTTGTCTCCAGACGAATCAAAAATGGCGATTTTGCATTCTACGGCTAATTCACCAACAGAATTGTATCTAGCTGATAATATTGCAGAAAATAGACCAAAACAGATCACAAAATCAACCACTGAAGAATTCAATACCTACAAGTGGAGGACACCTGATTATGTCACATTCAAAGCAAAGGACGGTGCGGAGGTGAACGCGAGATTATACAAACCAGCTTCTGGAGAACAAAATGGTCCTGCAGTAATTTTCGTTCATGGAGCTGGATACTTACAGAATGCACACAAGTGGTGGAGTTCTTATTATCGTGAATATATGTTTCATAACATGTTGGTAGACCAAGGATATACCGTCTTGGATATAGACTATCGTGGAAGCGCTGGATATGGGAGAGACTGGCGTACAGGAATATATCAGCACATGGGAGGCCTTGACCTTAATGATCAGATCGATGGGGCAAAATACCTAGTTGATAATCACGGGATTGATTCAAAAAGACTAGGGATTTACGGAGGGTCTTATGGTGGGTTTATTACGCTCATGGCGATGTTCAATCAGCCTGATGTGTTTGCAGCCGGGGCAGCATTGCGTTCGGTTACTGATTGGGCACACTACAATCATGGCTATACGTCCAATATTCTCAACACGCCAGTTGACGACCCAGAAGCTTTTCGCAAAAGCTCTCCAATTTACTTTGCTGAAGGGTTAAAAGGAGCTTTACTAATATGCCATGGAATGATCGATACCAATGTTCAATTTCAGGATGTGGTTAGACTTTCACAACGGTTGATTGAGTTGGGAAAGGATAATTGGGAACTGGCAGTCTATCCACTAGAGGCACATGGGTTTGTAGAGCCGAGTAGTTGGACTGATGAGTATTCTCGTATCTTTAAGCTGTTTGAAGATAATTTGAAATAGCATGTCTGACGGAACCACAAGAAGTAACATCAAGGTAGGCAGTGAAGTTGAGGTGGTGCAAAAGCACCACCAACGTTCAGGAGAGTTAACCGAAGGATTCGTTGAAAGAATCCTAACCAAATCACCTAATCATACTCACGGGATCAAAGTACGTCTGGAGTCTGGAATTGTGGGTAGGGTAAAGAATGTTATAGAATAACTATAGATTACCTCACTCTTCTTATCTGACTAAAGGCAATTCCCAATGCTTTTTCGAAGTATTTGATTTGCTTCGTTTCTCTAGAAGTTACCAAACAAAGAGATAATCCGTCCTTTCCGGCTCGGGCCGTTCTTCCACTTCTGTGCGTATAATATTCTTCTTTATCAGGAAGCTGGTAGTGCACCACAAAGGCTAGTCCTTCAACATCGATTCCTCTAGCCGCTAGGTCAGTTGCTACCAATACTTGCAAACTTTCATTTTTGAAAGCACGCATAGCTTTGTCACGTTCCTTTTGCTTTAGGTCACCGTGGATGCTATCAGCAGCAATATTTTTAGACTTAAGCTGAAGAGCAAGCTTTTGTGTAGCTGCCTTGGTTTTGCAAAAGATCAATCCACGCTCCTTTTGTTCCGACTTTAGAAACTGGAGCAGTACTTGAAACTTATCTTCTTCTTCACAAATCAAGAACTGATGATCTATGTTTTTATTCACCACATTTTTCCCACTTACCTCTATGCGATGCGCGGCCATAGACAAGTGTTGATTTACTATTTGCTTGATTCCATCTGGCATAGTTGCGGAAAAGAGCCATTTGTTTTTCGCTTTAGATAGACCTTCCAGAATTTCATCGAGTTCTTTTTTGAAACCCATACTTAGCATTTCATCGGCTTCATCAAGAACAACGGTCGTTACATTTCTGATGTCAATCGCCTTTCTTTTCACCAAGTCGATAAGTCTTCCTGGAGTGGCCACCACAATATGTGTTGGTCTTTTTAGTGCGTTGATTTGTTTGTCTATTTGTTCACCGCCATATACAGCCTCTGTAAAGATTCGTTCTGAGTACTTGGTGAATTTGAATAACTGCTTAGCGACTTGCTGTCCCAATTCTCTTGTAGGACAAAGTACCAATGCCTGAATCTTCTTTGACTTTGGATCAATTTTTTGAAGTAAAGGGAGGCCATAAGCAGCAGTCTTACCGGTGCCGGTCTGAGCCTGACCTACTAGATCAGTTTCATTATTGAGTAAAACGGGGATCACCTCATTTTGGATTTCTGTTGGCACAGTAATGCCAAGTTCATTTAACCCCTCTATTAGATCTTTACGTACACCTAGTTCTTTGAAATTTGCCAAAACAGTTATCTTTTATTTTTTGCAAAGGTAATACTTAATATGTCGAAACAATACTTAGGCTGGAGACACCACTCTTTCCTCCTCTTCACTCCCCAAAACAGCAACCAGAAAATAGTGCCAATACGCCAATTCAGATCTGAAATAGGTCCTGAAGAGTGCATCAAAGATGACCAGACTAAAGATCATAACCCTATAAAAAAATGCGATCTGTAAGTTCGCCACCCAACCCGAAACCTATAAACCCACCGACTCCGAAGCCTATCATAATCCAAGCTGCAGATAGTGAGAAGCCGAGTTTTGAAGTTAAATAAAGAGCTAAGAACGAGATTACCATTTCTCCCAATCGGTTGATAAAAGTAGCGAATGCAAGCCATTATAGTTGTTTGGAGGTCCTTGAAGGGATTCTTTATAGTATTTCCAGGAGTTTATTATTACTCTCATTGTCTTGATAATATATAACAAAAAAACCCTAACGATGACCGTCAGGGTTTTTAGTTGATTCTCTTTTGTATTGTTTGTTAGAGATTTTCTAATACCCAGTTGGTCATCATATCGAATAAGTGTGTCCTGACACCGCCTCTATATATTCCATGAGCATTGTCGGGATAGTAGAACGAGTCAAACTGCTTATTGGCATCGATCAGCGCTTGCTGAAGTGCTACAGCTATTTGAAAATGCACATTATCATCACCAGTTCCATGAATCAATAAATAATTTCCTTTTAGCTTGTCGGCATATTCAACTAGCGAATTGGATTTGTAACCATCCACATTATCTTCAGGCCTCTGCATATATCTTTCGGAATATATCGTATCATAATATTCCCATGAAAATGGCGCTACCGCTATTCCTGCTTTAAAAACATCGGCTCCTTTCAACATACACATAGAAGACATATATCCTCCATAGCTCCATCCCCAAATTCCAATTCTGGTTTCATCGATGAATGGTTTAGAGGCCATTTCTTTGGCAGCGGCAATTTGATCTTCCACCTCGAATTTGCCCATTTGCTTATAAGTCATATTTTTGAACTCAGTTCCTCTTGCGCCAGTTCCTCTGCCATCAACCACAGCAATAATATATCCTTTCTGTGTCAACATCTGGTGCCAGTAGTAGTTGCTACCTCCCCAGGAGTTCATAACAGATTGTGACCCAGGACCGCTGTACTGGAACATCAACAAAGGATATTTTTTATTTTCATCAAAGTCAGCAGGTTTCAACATAAATCCATTCAAATCCTTTCCGTCTGCCGCTTTTACTGTGAAAAATTCTTTGGGTTGTATCCCATATTCTTTGGCTGTCGTTTGAAGTTTAGCATTGTCCTCTAGCACTTTCACTTTCACATTACCCTTGGTCTTGTATAGGCTTACGTTCAGTGGAGTAGTTGCATTGCTGTGATAGTTGATGTAGTATTTGAAGTCATTGCTCATACTCACCCGCGTGTTACCAGCTACTGTGCTGAGCTTCTTCTTGCCTTTACCGTCAAGTCCTATTTGATAGAAGTCACGATCCATTGGAGATGTTTCGGTTGAAGTAAAGTACAAAACTGATTTTTTCTTCGATTGGTCAATACCTACAAAGGTCTCTGCTCCCCATGTTCCTTTGGTGATTTGTCGTACTAACTTACCTGCAGTTGTGTATAGGTACAAGTGCTTACTTCCACTTCGCTCACTCGAAGTGATGAAATGTTTTCCATCGTTGAGATGCAGCATGTCATCAATGTAAGTCAGGTCAACATAGGTGTCAGACTTATCAGTCAAAATTAATGTAGAAGCTCCATTGGCTGCGTTAGCCGTGTAGTAGTCTAACTTGTTTTGTAATCTATTAAGAACACGATACGAAAGTGTGTTGGCATCTTTCGTCCAGTTCAGTCTCGCCAAGTAAATATCTTTATTTTCACCAAGGTCAATATTGGTTTTCTTTCCTCCATCAAGTACGTAGATAGTCAATGTTACTTCAGAATTTTTCTCTCCCGCTTTAGGGTATTTGTATCGGTAATCTTCTGGATATAGTTGACCATGATTCCACTTCTGGAGATTATACTCCTTCACTTTTGATTCATCAAAAGTGGCATAGGCTATTTTCTGCCCATCACTAGACCAGTCGAAAGCTTTTGTTAAGTACAATTCTTCCTCATATACCCAGTCCGCATTTCCATTAATGATATGGTTGAATTTTCCATCATTAGTGATCTGTACTTCCTTCATGTCAGACAGAGTCACATAGAATAAGTTGTTGGCTCTGGTAAAACCAACTTTTGACCCATCGGGGGAGAAAGTAGCATAGGACTGAACACCATCTTGAGAAAGCTTATCAAGCTTCTTGGTATTAAAATCATATACATAAAAGTCGGCTGTATATGACCTTCGATAAATAGCTTTTCGGTTGGTCATCAAAAGCACCTTTTGCTCGTCAGCACTGAAAGTATAGCTAGAAAACTTGATTTCAGGGCTCAGATCACCTCCTTTTAAGATGGTCTCCACTGCTTGGCCAGTTGCCACATTATATTTGATAATATCATTATCCTCTTTGACAGAATAGAATTGCCCATCATTCATCCAATTGATATTGTAAACAGACTTTTGGCGGAAAGTGCCCTTTTTATAGATGTCTTCAATAGTGACTTTCTCTTGCGCATTTGTAACAAAGACAAAGAGTAAAAGAATAGCGGTCAAGCGATATTTCATGTTTTTATTTATTTGAGAAATGTGAATATAGGAATTTTTGACAATGAGGAATAATTCTTTATTCCAACGAGAATAATATTTCACGGAAGGGCAATACTTCTATGAAATGAGGTTATCAAAAGTGTTATATCAAGGGCTTTGGTGTATGTGATTTATGAAACATTATCCCATCCACTCATATAGTTGATAGTGATTGCCGTTCATCCCGACTGCATCATAGACTTTCTGTGCTCCCATATTCGTTTTGTCAACATAGAGTCTGATGCCTTTATATTCCTCTGGGTTATCATTCATGACTTGTTGAATATGCTTGTAGAATGCTTTGAAGACTCCTTTGCCTCGATGCTCAGACTTCACATAAACGGACTGGATCCAAAGCACAAAACCATTTCTCCAGTCACTCCACTCATAAGTGATCAGTAATGACCCTGCTATATCCCCCTCAATCTCAGCGACAAAATACCGCCCTTTATTATGGTCATTAAAAACGGCCTCAACACCGGGTGTAATTACATCTTCATGAAGAATAAGATTTTCCGTTTCTTCTGCCATGTTGATTTGAAACTCTACGATACAATTAGTATCATTTTTTCGGGCATCTCTAACAGTAGTCATGATGGAGGGTTTTTAATGGAAGTTCAAGTTACTAAATATTCTGAAAAGTTGCCCGATAGAATTCATCTCTCAGCTATTATCCTAGGATGAGTTGGTCATAGGGTTGATATTTTCATATTTTAACATAAAAAACATCAAATATGGAGAATGTTCAAGAGTACATCGATATAGCGTGGGCTATGGCCATCCAATACACACCGAAAGTGCTACTGGCCTTATTAACCCTTTTTATTGGGTTGAAAATCATTAAGGCAATCATCAATGTGATGGATAAAATCTTCGAAAAGAATAAAGTGGATCCAACACTTCGCCCTTTTGTCGGGAGTCTCATATCATGGGGACTGAAAATAATGCTGTTCATTAGTATTGCCTCTATGATAGGTGTGCAAACCACGTCATTTGTTGCCGTTATTGGTGCTGCGGGTCTTGCTATTGGATTGGCACTGCAAGGCACATTGGCGAATTTTGCTGGCGGGGCATTGATCATGGTATTCAAACCCTATAAAGTGGGAGACTTGGTAGAAGCACAAGGACATATCGGTGTGGTAAAGGAGATTCAAATATTTACAACTATGCTAACTTCCCCTCAGAATAAAATGGTCATAATTCCAAATGGCTCAATGTCTAATGGCAATATTGTAAATTTTACAACTCTTGGAATGATCAGAGTCGATTTGAGTATAGGTATTGCCTATAATGCTGATATAGATGCTGCTAAGAAGGTCCTTATGGAAGTTATGGAAGCTGATGAACGAGTAATGAAAGATCCAGCACCGTTTGTAGGAGTTTCAGAATTGGCAGATAGTGCCGTCAATCTAGCTGTAAGACCGCATTGTAATCCTGCTGATTATTGGGGAGTATATTTTGACACACTTGAAAACGGTAAGAAAGGCTTAGATATGAATAATGTGACTATTCCATTCCCACAAATGGATGTGCATTTGTTTAAGGAACAATAATATTAAAGTATCATATAGCAAGAAAAGCTACCAATTTGGTAGCCTTTCTTGCTATATGATACTAAGTAATTTAGTTATTAAGATTTGATACTTCCAATCATATCTTCTGGCTTCACCCACTCATCAAATTCTTCCTCAGTTAAATATCCTAACCGCACAGCTTCTACTTTCAAAGTAGTCCCATTTTTATGAGCCGTGCCAGCAATTTCGGCTGCTTTATAATAACCGATTTTAGTATTAAGTGCAGTTACTAACATCAATGAGTTGTTCAACAACTCTTTAATCACAGCTCGGTTAGGCTCTATCCCAGAAGCACAGTTATCTGTGAATGACACACATGCATCTCCGATCAGTCTAGCACTTTGCAATAGGTTGGCGGCCATCATCGGCTTGAAGACATTGAGTTCATAGTGCCCCTGTGTACCACCGACAGTTACGGCTACATCGTTGCCCATTACCTGCGCGCAAACCATGGTCAATGCTTCGCACTGAGTAGGATTGACCTTACCTGGCATAATAGAAGATCCAGGCTCATTTGCTGGGATCATGATCTCACCGATACCAGACCTCGGTCCAGAGGCCATCATACGGATGTCGTTGGCAATTTTATTCAGTGAAACAGCCAACTGCTTTAATGCGCCATGTGTTTCCACAATCGCATCATGTGCAGCCAGTGCTTCAAATTTGTTCTCAGCAGTTACAAATGGCAATCCTGAAAACTCAGCAATTTTCTCAGCAACTAATACATCATAACCTTCTGGTGTGTTGATACCTGTTCCTACAGCTGTTCCGCCAAGAGCAAGTTCAGCCAAGTGATCAAGGGTGTTTCTTAGCGCCTTAAGACCATGATTAAGTTGAGACACATACCCAGAGAACTCCTGTCCAAGAGTCAAAGGTGTAGCGTCCATCAAGTGAGTTCTACCTATTTTCACCACATCCATATAAGTCTTAGATTTGGCAGCAAGTTCATCTCTCAGTTTTTCTACGCCAGGGATAGTCGTTTCCAATACCATTTTATATGCAGCGATGTGCATGCCTGTTGGGAAGGTATCATTTGAAGACTGCGATTTGTTCACATCATCATTTGGAGCCAAAGTCTTGTCACCTTCTCCTAGTTTGTTACCCGCTATGACGTGCGCACGATTGGCGATCACCTCATTGCAATTCATGTTGGACTGCGTTCCTGAACCTGTCTGCCAGATCACTAAAGGAAATTGATCGTCATGTTTTCCTTCCAAAATTTCTTCACAAGCAGCAGAGATTAAATCTCTTTTGTCTTCTGCTAATACACCTAGTTGACAGTTGGCATGAGCGGCAGCTTTCTTTAAATAAGCAAACCCATATATCACTTCTAATGGCATGCTACCAGCGGCACCAATTTTAAAGTTGTTACGAGAACGCTCTGTTTGTGCGCCCCAATATTTGTCAGCAGGCACTTTCACTTCGCCCATTGTGTCTTTTTCTATTCTGTATTCCATGGATATTAGATTAATCTTTGTGAGACAAATTTATAAAAATATAAGGCGAGCAACAGATGAAAACGGAGGATTTAATTTTCGGTTTAATCTATTGAGTTTCTGATTTCTAGCTATTCCATATTATCAAGTTTATAGATTTTATTGGCTCGTTTCAGAACGTCTTCTCTGTAAAAGGCAACATCTTTAAATTCACCATCTGCATAAGGCTGTACTTGATCATCAAAATGTGGAGAATCCGGATCTCCACTTTGTCCCCCTACCAACATAGTCTTGGCGGATACTTTGTCCCCAAATTCAACAACGGCTACAAAACTATTTCCGTAGGCACCATATTGCCTTTTATTATGTTCGCGTTTCCTTGTGCCAAATGAAGCTAATGCTCCCCAAGATGCAGAGGCCATGCCGACTGGCGTGCTGGATAAACTGTCATAATACTGCTGTTGAATATCTCCATCATTACGTTGATACCTGTTGAATTCTCCCCAGGCTGTTGAGACACTTCCAAAGTCTTCTTTGAGTAGTTTGGTAGCTTGCTGCAAGACTTTTAGTCTTTCTTCATCAGTGGACTCCATGCTCATATAACTCATTCTCTCCATCCGATTTAAGCCTTTTGGGACAAAACCAGAACGATAATATGCCGACAAATAAAATTGAGCAATTGTCATGGCTTTAGATTCAATACTGACTTTATAATCCCAAACATTGAGAATGTCCATTGCTTGTTGAACATCAGCATCTTGAGAGCTTACTTTTTCATAAGATGATTTTAATCCAGAAATGAGATCATCCGCTCCAGGCAAATAGGGATCGTATGCTAATTCTAATAACTTGTCTAATGTCAAATCTTGAGCTTTTGTCAATAATGGAATGGCATGGATTCCTCTATAATTTTCTGGGTAAGAGCTCATATAATTGGGATAGTCTTCTCGCTTAGGACTATTCTCTGCAGCCGAAGTGAATGGTGTACTGTTACAGTTTTGAATCCATCCATTGTCTGGGTTTTTGACAATAATCGTTTCTTCCAGTTCATGCAGTCCTTGCCAGTCGGTGGCTGGATTACTACCATCCACGGGATTACTATAATCAAAAGTGGTGTCTCGTTTAGGAATAAAATTCCCATGATAGTAGGCTATTGTGCCATCCGCATCTGCATATACCGTGTTGTTTGAAGAGTTCGTTCTGATATCCATCATTTCGTGGAATTCATTGTGATTACTCTTCTTCGTTCTAGTGAATGATTGTTCAAGAGCCTTGATCGGGCTCCACATGAGCGCAGTAGCAATCCATTTATCTCCATCAGAATGTGTTACCGGGCCGTGATGTGTGCGATAAGTCATGAATGATTTCTCAACTATTGTGCCCTCCGTTTTGTATTTGAGAGTTACCTCTGTAGAGTCAACATTTCTATCTTCATCGTCATATTTGTAGGTAAGTCCTTTGTCAGACTGCTCTATGGTTTCTTCAAATTCATCAATAATGTCCGTTCCGGTAGAAGTATGCATCCAACCAGTCTTCTCATTGAAGCCTTGATACACAAAAAACTGTCCCCAGGTGACTGCTCCATAAGCATTGAGGCCTTCCTCGCTCACCATGTGGACTTCTCCACGAAAGAAGAATGAAGTATGTGGGTTGATCAAAAGCATCGCATTGCCTGAAGCGGTACGACTTCCCGCTATCGCAAAACCATTGGAGCCTCTTGGTTCATATCCTCTGAGACGAATAAGGCCGTCATGAATAGCAAGGTTATTATCGTCTTTTCCATAAAAAGTCTTGATTTTTCTAGTGGAAACTCTTTCGATATCGCCACCGATAGAACCTTCACTGAAGTACATAGGCATCCATGGTTCGAAATGTGTCAGTAACTTTGGCTTAACTTCTGGATGCTGCGCCAAGTAGTAGTTCACCCCATCTGCAAAGGCCACGCAGAGTTCTTTCAACCATTCAGGGCTATTTTCATAGTTGGTGATGGCTTCTGCCTTGGTCATGTACAGCCTTGCTCTTAAGTCGCTATAAAGGGCGCTTTCACCTTCTACTTCTGCCAATCTTCCGATCGCCCAGATATAGTTGCTTTCTACTCGATTAAAATCATCTTCGCATTGCGCATAAAGCAACCCAAAGACGGCATCAGCATCAGTTTTTCCATAGATGTGCGGCACACCAAAATCATCTCTTATGATTTCCGTATTAGCAGCATGTTGCTGCCACCTTTGTTGTTCGGGAGAGAGAGCTTCTTGAGTATCGCTAGCACCACATCCTATGGCTATAAGTATGATGAGTAAAAATGGAATTTGCTTCATGGGTTTTAGTTGAGTGAAAAAAATTCTTCATGATTGCAATCGATGAGGAGGATAAGTGAATTAGCAAGAAATTTTATTCAGCATTTTGAGCTTGGATTTCAGCGGCTACTGCTTGTACTTCATCCAATACACGTAACAAGTTGCCGCTCCAAAGTTGGGCGATTTGTTCTTCAGTGTATTTTCGCTTCACTAGCTCAAGGGTTACATTGAATGTCTCGGATGCATCATTCCAGCCAAATACCCCTCCTCCTCCATCGAAATCAGAACTGATACCTACGTGCTTCAATCCGATTTTTTCTACCAAGTAATCAATGTGATCTACAAAATCAGCTACATCTACTGGTGGTGCAATTGGGTTTACTTCCTCGTCAATTATAGGCTGTGCCTTATCTCTCAGGGAAACATATTTTTCAAAATAGGTTTCTCTAGCCGCATGATCAAGCTGACGTGCTTCAGACCATTCTAGCATTTTAAAGCCATCTTCGGCAGCAATTCTTTCCATCACCACTTTAGCTTTCTCGCTATGTGCATCATTCTTTTTGGTATTGATGTAGCTCTTAAATGCTACTGTTTGGATCACTACTCCATTTTCTTTTAATAACATCAATTGCTCATCATCAAGATTTCTACTGACATCATTGAGCGCTCTCGCTGATGAGTGTGAAGCAATCACTGGAGCCTTAGATAGTTTCATCATCTCTATGTTCGCCATTTTTGAAGGGTGAGAAAGGTCTATCATGATTCCCCACTTGTTCATTTCCGCAACTACCTCTCTACCCAAATCACTTAGTCCATTGTGCAACCAAACGCTATCCTTTTCCCCAGTGTTAGAATCACTTAATTGGCTATGGCCATTATGTGCAAGTGACATGTAACGCGCTCCTCTGTCATAGAATTCTTTCACTCTTGCGATGTCGGTCCCTATTGGGAATCCATTTTCAACACCAATCATTGCGATTTTTTTGCCTGCGGCATTGATTCGTCTTACGTCATCAGAAGTAAGTGCCAATTCGATCTTGTCAGGGGCTAACTCATCACACAATCTGTGAATCGCCTTGAATTTGTCATCAGCATTGGCATATGCCTTGGCATACCCTTCGTCAGTCAAGTCATCCTGCCCAGTATAAACGATAAACCAAGCAACATCCAAGCCTCCTTCTTCCATTTTAGGAAGGTTGACTTGCGATGATAATCGCTCCGTATAGTTCGTTTCTGTAGTGAAATTGTCAGTGTTGATGTCATCATGGGTATCAAGTGTAATTACACGTTCGTGAATACCTTTTGCTTTTTCAATGACCTCTGCTTCAGACATTTCTTTTGGTTGCTCTTCTTTGCTCTGTTTTGGTTGTGAACATGTGATAAGCATGATCGATAAAGTCAATAGAATGAGATTATTTGAAATTTTCATTTTGAAAGTTGATTAGGTTCTGAATGGTTTTGATTGTTATTAATAGTATTCGACTTATTGGTCTTTATACTTATCAAACCAAGCCAATACACTAGCAATCTTTGCGATTAAGTTACTTGGTCTGTTGGCAATTCCATGAGAGGCACCGGGTATTCTGACCATGGCAGACTCTACGTTTTGTAACTTCAGGGCCGCATAAAATTGCTCGGATTCAGCAATCGGTGTTCGGAAGTCTTCTTCCCCTGTGAGTAGCATAGTCGGGGTCGTCACATTCCCCACATAGGATAGAGGTGATCTTTTGATATAACTCTCAGGGTCTTCCCAAGGCTTTTTCTCAAACCAGTATTTTGAAAAGAAAGCTGCGCCATCTGCGTAAAGCACAAAGCTATACCAGTTGATTACAGGCTTTGCCACGACTGCAGCCTTGAATCGATTCGTTTTACCTACGATCCATGCAGTCAAGACACCACCACCGCTTCCTCCAGTAACAAAAAGATTTTTATCATCAATATACCCTTTGGCGATTACCGCATCTACTCCTGACATCAAGTCATCATAATCATGGTTAGGATAATCATGATGTATCAGATTTCCGAAGTCTTTTCCGTAACCAGAACTACCTCTTGGGTTGGTGTATAGCACAACATATCCTGCTGCTGCATAAGCTTGAATCTCAGCAGAATAAACCGCTCCATAACTAGCAAATGGACCGCCATGGATTTCCAAAATCATTGGGTACTTTTTCTTGGGGTCAAAATCCGGTGGAGTTACAATCCAACCTTGCATTTCTCGCTGATCGAATGATGACTTCCATCTCACTTCTTGTACTTCTCCGACTTTTCTAAAAGAGAATAAATCATCGTTCAAGGCGGTTAGTCTTTTATTGCTTTTTGAATCGGCAACTTCCAAGTCAGCAGGATGCTGAGTACCTCCAAGAGTATAGGCAAACTTATTATTGTTTGATACTGAATAGCTCGCAGCATTGTATGGCCTGCCAAGGGATAGTCCGCCTAGAGAGGATGAAACCTCAGATACGCTTCCTGATATTGACATCTGCGCAAGCTTAGTAGCACCATTGTCATCATACTGGAAGTATAGACCTTTAGCATTGCTATTCCAGTTGATACTGCTGATATTTCTATCGAAATCTTTAGAAATAAGTTTAGAATCAGAACCGTCAACATTCATTATATATAGGTCATTAATCTGATAACCGAGTAGCTCATCGTCCAATCCAAGATATGCAATTTTTGATCCATCCGGTGACAATGTGGGGTTGGAGTCAGGGCCATATCTTGTGGTGAGCGCAGAGGTGCTGCCATCAGCGATAGTTAATTGAAAAATCTCAGAATCCATGGGTTCGTGATCTGATTCTGGATGAGCATTGGCGCTGAAATATAGCTGTTTGTTGTCTTTAGACCAGATGGGTGTTCCGTGATTATATTCAGTATCTGTCAATTGCCTTGGTGTACCACCTTCAATTGGTAATGTAAACAACTGTGAATTGCCACTTTTATAATAACCTTGTCCATCTCCTCGATAGTTCAACTTATCGATGTAGATAGGTGGAGTATTCCATTTAGCGCCTTCTGGTTTTGAGGGCATTTTCACTATAGATTTATGTGCTTTCGGCACGAACATGTTGAATGCAATGTGTTTGTCATCATATGACCAAACTGGTGTTCCAGGAGACTTAGGAGTATTAGTCAATGGTACAATCTCTTTGGTATCGAGATACATCATATAAACTTTTGTTTTCTTATCCGACATATTAGATTTGAAAACTATCCGAGTTCCATCATGCGACCACCTTGGAGAAAAGTCATTTTGATTTCCCGTAGTCAATGGGCGGTTTTTCGAGCCATCATAGTTAGTGATCCAGAGATTAGAGAGGTTCTTGTCCGTCATCATATCTTTGAAGTTTCTGATATAGATCACTTTTGATCCATCTGGTGATATCTGTGGATCGGAGACATACTCCATATTAAAGATATCAATCAACTCAAGGTTAGACTTTCCCTGACTATAGCTGATTTGAGTGATTAACAAGACCATGATTAATATTCCAAAATTATTTTTCATCGAGTTAGAGTTTTGCTTATTTGAATTCACTACCAATTTAGGCCTAATCCTGAAAAGATCAAATCTAACCTTGTCTCGCTGAAAAAGAGGCACATTTTTTTTGGCTATAAAGTGAGTATAAAATAGATTACAAGTTGACTTTAGTATAAGTCTATTGTTGGTAGGATAATGTTATGCGTTTAAAAATAACGGAAGTAATCAAACCGACTAGCCCAAAGCCAGCCAGAATAAGGAATAGGTGCTGATGACCTAATACTCCAGGTGAGCTATCCAGCATATACCCCATGAGCGGTCCCATAAAAACATCTGGTGTGTATCCGATGACTGAGATAATACCGACAGCACTGCCGGTATAGATTAAAGGGATTTTTGATTCTTGAAATAGCGCGAAATATAATCCGCGCAAACCATAAATTCCGACACTCGTTGTGGCAATGGTCATGATAATAAATACTCCTACTCCTGTATTTAAAATTCCAGAGCTGATGGTCAGGCTTCCAAGAATAATAATTACAAAACAAAGACTGACCATTCTTGAATGTTGGAACCTATCACCCAGCAGTCCAGCGGCAAGGGCAGCAAAAGGTCTAACCCAGAATGAAATGGTGCCTATGTGAGCAGCATTGACATCATCGTAACCAAACACATCACTCGCATAAAGCGAAAAATCATCTGTGCATTTATAGCCAACATAGCCACACACTAATATCAAGGCTTGCAACCAAATAGAAGGTCTTTTGATGATGTTTTTTATGCCTTCTAGCGAAATATTATGAACTGAAGCATCTTTGGAAATTCCTGTTTCTGGAAAGGCATACCAAACCAGTACGGCACTGGCAACAATCAACCCTGAAAAGATAAAGATGATATTACTTAGGGCTTTGGACAATTCCTCCAGACTGGCCACATCAGTATTTACCGGAAGAAACACATCGAAAAGGAGTACTGATAAAGAAGCTAATGCTGCAGCAAACAAGCCCCTTCCAGCGTCAACAAGTCCAAAAGCCCGACCTTGCGTATTGTCATTACCACCGAACTCTCGTGTTGCCTTAACAGCAGCTGCCCAATAAAGAAGAATGGTGCTTATGCCCCAGAATCCATAGAGCACTGTCAAGCCAGCCAGTGTAGGAATCATGCCCATAAATAATCCTCCAAAGGCAGTAATTATTAGAGAAACGACCATTAGCTTTCTAGGTGAATACCTATCGGCTATAGGTCCTCCAGCGAAGTATGAGACCATTGCAACAATACCATAAATAGAAAAGGCCGAGCCTAGTTCAAAATTGGTGATTTCGAATACCTTCAGAAAAGTGGGGCGAAATATTCTGGCGACTACAAAAGGGAGAAGAAAGATAATCTCTCCTGTAATCATTAAAGTAACTAGTACGGTAGTTCTGTTAATTTTCATTCAATACAAGTAGGGATGTGTAGGCTCGCCAATCCTAAATCACTTCATCGCTTTTAAACTAATATCCATGCTTTTTATAGAATGAGTAAGAGCGCCTACTGAGATAAAATCTACACCACATTCCGCCACTTCGGCAATATTGCTTTCTGTAATACCCCCGCTAGCTTCTATTTTACAAATTCCTTTGATCATGTTGATAGCCTCTTTCATCACAGAAGGCATCATGTTGTCAAGCATGATTACATCTACTCCGCCTGTATCTAGTACCTCTTGAACCTCTTTTAGATTTCTCGTTTCTACTTCGATTTTTAGGTCCAACTTTTTCTCTTCAAGATAGGCTCTTGTCTGTCTTATTGCTTTTCCGATCCCTCCACAAAAATCATTGTGATTGTCTTTGAGCATCACCATATCGTACAATCCAAAACGATGATTTGTACCTCCTCCTATCGCAACAGCCCACTTTTCCATAAGCCTAAAGTTAGGAGTTGTTTTCCGGGTATCGAGCAATTCAGCTTTGGTAGACTTGATTAGGTCTCGTAGGCTTTTGGTATAAGTAGCAATACCGCTCATTCGTTGCATACAGTTGAGTACCAATCGCTCGGAGGTCAAAATACTTCTTGCTGATCCTTCTACAATTAGTCCCACGTCTCCAAATGACACCTGATCACCGTCCTTCAGCTTATTCGTCACCTTAAGAGAGGGGTCTACAGTATAGAAAATAAGTGAGGCCAATTCTAGTCCCGCTAGTATACCTTCTCCTTTAATTAATAATTGGGCCTTGCTCTTTGCCGATGCCGGAACTGCCGCAAGTGAAGAGTGGTCACCACTACCAACATCTTCCATTAGTGCTTGACTAATAAAGCTATCGATGGCTTCTATTGTTAAGTATTTTGGTTTCACAAAATGAAATTAATGATCTACAAGAATATTATTTATTGAAATAATGGAGGACTACTCCTTGATAAAGCTCATTTCATGAATGAGGTATTTATCAGTTACTTTCTTGATTCTAACCCAGACCAAAAAAGTATTTGTTCCACTCATATATTGACCAGTGGCATAAGGGGAACCAGCTTTGGAGGCCCCTTGATGTACAATCACAAAACTAGAAGGAGGATTTTTTTTGAAAAAGTCTTTTAATACGTATTCTGCTTGGGTCTTGCTATAAGTGTCCATCTTTCCATTGATGGTCAGGTCTACATTTTGATGAAGAAAACGAGAGACCTCTTTCGAGGCACCGATTTTCACGGCTTCTTTAACATCATTGATGATATCACCTTGGGCAAAGGAACTACCAATCATCAGAACACAAAGTCCCAAAACCAATATCCATTTGCTTTTTTCTATTTTATTCATCTTACACTTGGTGTGAATTATAAATATAGTCTAAAATTATGCCAAAAATATGCATTCAATTATTCAATGTCAAAATAGTGCTCGCTGAATTGACGAATGGTTATATTTGTATTAGGTCTTTTTAAATATTTAGTCATATGAATAAACGTGTGTTATTGATGATTTTGGACGGTTGGGGAATCGCCAAAAACAAAGAAGTATCTGCAATAGACAAAGCCAATACGCCATATATGGATAGCTTATTTAAGAAATATGCACATAGCAAACTCGAGGCATCTGGCTTGGCCGTTGGACTTCCCGAGGGGCAAATGGGCAATTCGGAAGTAGGTCATATGAATATTGGTGCTGGAAGAGTGGTCTATCAGGATCTTGTCAAAATAAACAAAGCAGTAGAAGAGGGCACGTTGGCGACCAACAAAACCCTTCTTGAGGCATTCGATTATGCCAAAAAAGAAAATAAAAAGGTGCACTTCATGGGGCTTCTCTCTGATGGTGGTGTTCATGCACATATCAATCACCTCAAAGAGCTCTGTTCTATCGCAGATAAAGAAAAGGTCAGTAATGTTTTTATACATGCATTTACAGACGGCCGCGATACCGATCCTAAAGGAGGGCTCAATTATATAAAAGATTTACAAGAGCATCTCGATCAAACTACTGGAACGATCGCTTCTGTTACTGGGAGATATTTTGCGATGGATCGAGACAATCGCTGGGAACGGGTCAAGATTGCTTATGATGCGATGGTTAAAGCTGGCGGTGCATATACCAATGATTTGTTGGGAGCAGTGCAGAGCTCTTACGATCAAGGAGTGTCAGACGAATTCATCAAACCTATAATTCAAACGGATGAAGAGGGAGAGCCTATTGCTAAAATAGAGAGCGGTGATGTGGTGTTTTGCTTTAACTTCAGAACGGATCGAGGTAGAGAGATTACCAAAGCCCTTACTCAGCAAGACTTTCCTGATCAGGACATGAAAAAGCTGGACTTACACTACGTTACTTTGACTAATTATGATAAGACTTTCACTGAGGTCAATGTGGTTTTTGAGAAAGATAACCTCAACAACACTATTGGCGAAGTATTAGAACGAGCAGGAAAAAAACAGATTAGAATAGCCGAAACAGAGAAGTATCCACATGTGACTTTCTTTTTCTCAGGAGGTAGGGAACAGGAGTTTGAAGGAGAAAGACGACTTTTATGCCCATCACCAAAAGTTGCTACTTATGATCTTCAGCCAGAGATGAGCGCTAAAGATATTCAGGATAAAATTGTTCCTGAACTGAATGAGAGAAGTGCTGATTTTATTTGTCTCAACTTCGCAAACCCTGACATGGTCGGTCATACGGGTGATTTTCAGGCTGCTATCAAAGCATGCGAAACAGTAGATCATTGTGCCGAGGTAGTGACTAGCGCTGCTTTGGCTAATGAATATTCGATAATGATCATTGCAGATCATGGCAACTCGGACTGTATGATCAATGAAGATGGTACACCAAATACAGCACACACCACAAGTCTTGTTCCCTGTATTTTGGTTGATAAAAACACTGAAATAAGCATCAAGGATGGTAAGTTAGGAGACTTGGCACCAACTATTCTTACGCTGATGGGAATAGAAATACCAAAAGAAATGACAGGAGACATTTTAGTATGAGGTATCTTGTAATACTACTTATTATTGTTCTGACTTCATGTGAGTCACATAGGCAAAATCAAGTTGAATCTTCACAGGTTTTTGTTATTGATTCATTGATCAATAAGGAAATAAATCACCTGGCTCAGGTAAATGCACAACTCAAAAAAAAGGTCACCTACAAAGAGCAGGAGGAGGTAGTTAAGTTAAATAGTGGTGAAGTAAACTGGTCAAATGAATTAGCAGTATTTCGTTCGATGGATATTAGTAAGCCATCATTATTCGATGCCTACAGAAAGTCAGACGAAATCAGAGATAGCGTGAGCAATCTAACAATAATGAGTTTTCAGCTCAATGAGGGTGAAATCAGCCCAGTAAAAATGCTGAATGTCTATTATCTCAATGATATTACTTCACTGAAAAAAATAACCGCAATAGTGTCCTCTGGAACCATGCTGAACGATTCAAAACGAGAACTGGAACTTATATTTGATCAAAAACAAGGGCAAACAATCTTAACTGGTTATTCTATATTAACACACGATAAACAGCTCTTTAAAGAAATAGTTGAGGTGATTATTGAGGGGGAGGTGCTTTATTAGGTGTTGGTGTTTATAATACAGATCTAAACCATAGCCGCAGCCAATAATTCATTGAATTTCTTCAATCTCACGCCAGTCGATTTGTTATATTTGTTTCTTAAATTGATAAGCCTTGAAAGTAAAAGATCTCCTCAAACTTTACCGTAATGATAGTGTTGTTCAAACCATTGCTGAAGCAACAAAACCCAATGAGAACCTTTCAATAAAAATCGAAGGAATAGTAGGGAGTCTCGATGCTGTGATAATTGGTGCACTCTATGGTATCAATCATCAGAATCACTTAATTGTACTGCACGATAAGGAAGAGGCTGCATATTTTCACAGTGATTTACAAAACTTACTTCATGGGAAAGAGGTGCTGTTTTTTCCTACATCGTACAAGCGAGCGTATGAGTTTGAGGAAACGGAGAATGCCAATATTCTGATGCGTGCTGAAATTCTGAATCGCATCAACCACAAGGCCTCATCTGGTGAAATAATTGTTACCTATCCCGAAGCATTGACAGAGCGAGTTATTAACAAACGCTCGCTAACACAAAATACATTTACCTTAAAAATAGGTGAAAAAGTAGATATAGAATTCTTGGCTGAACTCTTGATCACTTACGATTTTGAGAAAACGGATTTCGTATATGAAGCAGGACAATATGCAGTAAGAGGAGGGATCATTGATGTGTTTTCATATGCACATGACTTGCCATATCGAATTGAGCTTTTTGGTAATGAAATTGAAAGTATCAGGACATTTGATCCATCTACACAGCTATCAGAAGAGACGATAAAAGAAATAAATATTATTCCCAATGTTCAAACAAAGTTGATTCAAGAAGAGCGCCAAGCCTTTCTTAACTTTGTTCCCAACAACACTAAGGTTTGGTTTAAGGATTATCAGCAAACGCTGGACATCATAGACAAGTATTTTGAAAAGGCGAGTAACAGCTTCAATCAAATATTGGAAAATAGCGGGGATATTCAGATGGTTCTTAACCCTGAAGACCTTTTCGAAACAGCAGACACTTTCTCAGCACAGGCAAATAAGCTGGTGAAAATTGAATTTGGCAATCGATTTTATCTCAATAGCTCGAAGAGTTTTGATTTTGCCTCCAAGCCACAGCCGTCCTTCAATAAGGACTTTGATATTCTTGTCAAGGATGTGGCGGACAACAAAACACATGGCTTCACAACCCTAATCTCTGCGGAGTCTAACAAGCAGCTTGAACGACTTGAGAATATTTTTCTAGAACTGGATCCTCAGCATACTTTTCAAGCACTAAACATAGGGTTAAGAGAAGGATTTGTAGATGAAACATTAAAGATAGCTTGCTACACCGATCATCAGATTTTTGAGCGATTTCATCGTTACAAAACCAAAGACAAGCATTCCAAGTCGAAGGCACTTACGCTCAAAGAACTTCGAACGCTTAAACCAGGAGATTATGTGACACACATTGATTATGGGATTGGAAGATTTGCCGGGTTAGATAAGCGCACAGTCAATGACAAAGCACAAGAAGCCATTAGGCTAGTATATCGTGATGATGACTTGTTGTATGTAAATATTCATGCACTTCACAAGATCTCTAAGTACTCTGGACAAGAGGGAGCTGCACCCACAATGAGTAAACTTGGGTCACCAGAGTGGGACAACAAGAAGAAAAAGGTTAAGAGTAAAGTGGCAGATATCGCCAATGAACTGATAGAGCTTTATGCTAAACGTAAGCAAGCAACTGGTTTTGCATTCTCAAAAGACAGTTTCTTGCAAGAAGAACTGGAATCATCGTTTATGTATGAAGACACCCCAGATCAGGCGACTTCAATAGCCGCGGTTAAAGCAGATATGGAGCTTCCACACGCGATGGACAGATTGGTTTGTGGAGATGTTGGATTTGGTAAAACGGAGGTGGCAATCCGCGCAGCCTTCAAGGCAGTGACTGACAATAAGCAAGTAGCCGTGCTTGTCCCTACGACCATCTTAGCCATGCAGCACTATCGCACATTCGCGGAGCGATTAAAAAACTTCCCAGTAAAAGTTGAATACATCAATCGATTCAAAACGACCAAGGAGATTAAGGCAACTTTACAAAATGTCAAAGACGGTGAGACGCAAATTCTAATAGGCACCCATAGGATCGTCAACAAAGACATTGATTTCAAAGATCTTGGATTGATGATCATAGATGAAGAGCAGAAGTTCGGAGTCAAGGTGAAAGAAAGGCTTAAAGAGGTTCGTGTTGATGTTGATTCTTTGACATTGACAGCGACACCTATTCCAAG
This sequence comes from Cyclobacteriaceae bacterium, assembly GCA_034112085.1. GTDB lineage: Bacteria > Bacteroidota > Bacteroidia > Cytophagales > Cyclobacteriaceae > JAWUWD01. The sequence continues at coordinate 28,155 of JAWUWD010000062.1, read as the reverse complement.
AACACTTCATTTCTCATTAATGGGAGCGAGAGATCTTAGCATAATATCTACACCTCCGCCTAACAGGCAGCCGGTGACTACACAGATTCAAATATTCAAGGATGAGTTTATCCGAGATGCCATTAGTTTTGAACTCCGCAGAGGAGGGCAGGTTTTTTTCGTTCACAACAGAGTGAATGACATAGAGCAGGTTGCTAATATTATTTTGCGACTCGTTCCAGATGCTAGAATAGGCGTAGCGCACGGGCAAATGGATGGTGCAAAACTTGAAAAAGCGATGATGAAGTTCATCGAAGGAGAGTATGACATTCTGGTTTCAACAAATATCATCGAATCTGGCCTAGATATTCCTAATGCCAATACCATTATCATCAATCACGCGCATATGTTTGGGCTATCCGACTTACACCAAATGCGTGGTCGTGTGGGTCGATCCAACAAAAAGGCATTTTGTTATTTACTGACACAACCTACAACAGGGCTGACTTCTGATGCACGGAAACGATTAAGTACTTTGGAAGAGTTTTCTGAATTGGGAGATGGTTTCAAAGTAGCCATGAGAGATTTGGATATTAGAGGAGCTGGGAACCTTCTTGGGGCGGAACAAAGTGGATTTATTACAGACCTTGGTTTCGATGCCTATCACAAAATATTGGATGAGGCTGTACGTGAACTAAAAGAGACAAAGTTCAAAGATCTATTTGTAAAAGAACTCAGTGATACGACTAAACTCTTAGTGCAAGACTGTAGTGTGGAGACTGATTTGGAAATACTTATACCAGATGAATATGTCAATAGCATTACGGAACGTCTTAGTTTGTATAATAAGTTGGACAATATTAAATCTGAAGAAAAACTGATACTCTTTACTGAGGAGATCAAAGATCGGTTTGGGCCAATTCCTGAACCCGTATTGGAGCTGATTGATTCTGTTAGACTTCGTTGGTTGGCACAGCAAGCTGGCTTCGAAAAACTTATGCTGAAGGGAGGAAGACTCAAAGGGTACTTTGTTCCACAGACGAATGAAAAATACTATAAATCACCAGTTTTCGGGAAAGTGCTGACCTATGTTCAGTCTTATCCGAGACGATGTAAAATGAAAGAGATCAAGGAGAAGCTTTTACTTACTATTGAAAAGGTAGAGGAGGTGAATGTTGCCAAACAACTAATCTCTGAGATGATTGCTTGACAATATTATCAAGTCGAAAGAGCTGTTCAACCCTGAATATGTTGATTCAGCCTTTTTAATTACAATTGACCGAAGAAGTTTTCTGTACTAGGAGTATTTCCTGCATCTTTATCATAGTTAAAGCCAACTAATAGGAAGAAATCCCCATACGCAGACTAGGTCTGGAGAGATGGGGATTTTTAGTTAAATAGGCTTTTGGTTAAGATCAATAGGAATAGATTGTAATGAACACAATGTTACTTGAATCGCTCCTCAAATAACTTCTCGTACTCCTTAAACCTATGTTCTCTAATAGGTCGAATCTTCGGGTCAGTATTAAAATGCAGCAAGAGACAAGGAGATATTAATTTGTATTTTTCAACATATTCGTAACTGTCAAGCTCATTATTATTGATTCGTTGCTTTATTTTATTGTGATATGGATACATTTAGTAAGCGATTATTGCTTTACTCCCTGCTTATTTAGTTTTTCAAAAATCAATAAGTTTCCAAATAACATCGAAAAAGCATAACCAATATCTTCAACTGGGATTGTTATTAACCTAATCCCCAAATTTTCTAAATTATTATACCAGACAATAGGCGTTTCAGTAATGACTCCAGTTAATATTCCATTTACAATAAAGAAGGGGATAAGGATGATCAAAAATGAAATGTAGAATTGTTGTAATTGCTTCTGGCCGTAAATTAGCCCTAGTAGAAGGGTGATGAATAGGAATGAATAATTGACAGCTGTATAAGCTTTTGATAGATTGGTGACGACCAAAAAGGCTGATAAAATGAGAAGTGCTATCGTGAGATAGATGGTTGTTTTATGAGTAAGTCGAATATTTGGGAAGGCGTAAAAAAACGCAAAATGCGTAAATAGGCTACAAAATGGAATGACGAGAAAGAACAACATTTCTTCCAAAGGAATTTTAAACAAGTAAAAACCAATACAATAAGTCTCATTGAATCCCCAAACATCATAATGTGTAAAAAATACATCCCAGATAAGAAAAGGTATTGAAATGGCTATTGTGGAGATAGTGAAATTTCTCCATTTTTTAATAAAGTCAATTCGAAATATAGAAAACAGTAAAGGGACTATAAGTGACCCTAATAATGCAAATAAATATATAGGTGTCATTAGTTAGAATGCTTTCGAAAGTACTTCTTAGGAACATTAAGCATACCAAAACATTCGCCATCTTCTTTTCCCAAGTGCTTGTGATGTATTTTATGTGCTTTTCGCAAGCCAAGAAGATACGAGTTGTTTGTCTTTTTGAACCACTTGAATCTTTGATGTATCAATACGTCATGAACAATAAAATAGGTGATCCCATACAGAAGAATCCCAATAGCTATAAACAATTTATAATTAGGCTCAGGCGTGGTGCCCAAATAGAACAATGTAATGCTTGGGATAGCCCCTATCAAAAAGAACGCGTCATTTTTTTCAAAGGTATCTTGATATTTCGGTTGGTGATGATCTGCATGTAAGCTCCATAAAAATCCATGCATTATATATTTGTGAGTGAGCCAAGTGACTACCTCCATCAAGGTGTAGGTAATTATTACTATCGCTATGTAACCGAATACCATCATAATGATATTTTTTTTATAGATTTTCTGTTTTGAATTTTTTTATCCTATTCTAAAAAGCCGATCTAGCTTAATAAATTTGGACTTTTTTATTTTAAGATCAAACGTACAAACTTCAACGGATATTAGAATTATGTTACTCTATATAACCGTATCACTAAATTTTATTTCAAATAAAATTCAATTTATACTTTATGAATGACTGAAAGAGTAAAAAGGTTTTTGAAGAATTAGAAACACTTACGCGACTTTCTTTTAGGAGTTGCGCGGGAGAGTTTTCAATTTTTCTTAATAGTTCCGAATAGTACTTATAGGCAACATATACTCCTAATCTTGCTTCTTTCGGTAGGTTTTTGATTCCTTCGTATGAAGTTTCAAAATCATCTTTTATTTCTGACACTATCAAATTTTTCTCTTTCTCACTGAGGTTTTCTGGATTGATATTCGGAAAGTAAGCTCTATTTAGCTCTTCAGAATCTTGTTTGATATCCCTCAAGAAATTCACTTTTTGAAAGGCAGATCCTAGCTTCATCGCTGGCGCCTTTAATCTTTCATACTCTTTTTCATCTCCATTTACAAAGACCTTCAAACACATAAGACCGACCACATCTGCTGAGCCATAAATATAATCATCTATCTCTTCCTTGTTATTATATACTTGCTTAGTCAAATCAGCGCGCATACTTTTCAAAAATGCTTCAGTTAGCTTTTCGTCAATGTTGTATTGTACTACAGATTGTTGAAACGCATTGATGACAGGATTAGTACTTATTCCGTACTGCTTTGCAAAGCGATATTCTTGTTCAAATCTATCGAGCAACTCTTCTTTTGGGTAGCCGTCAAAGCTATCTACGATTTCATCAGCAACTCTTACAAACCCGTAAATATTATAAATAGCTTGCCGAATACTTGGTGCAAGTAGACGAACTGCGATAGAAAAAGAAGTACTATAATTCTTTGTAATCAGAGTGGCACTTTCGTTAGATATTTTGTCAAATAAATCTTTCATTAGCCAATCTGTTTTATAATTAGTTCGGCAGCTATTTTACCCGAGATTAGAGCCGGAGGCACTCCAGGGCCGGGGACAGTAAGTTGGCCAGTGAAAAACAGATTGTTGACCTTTTTACTTTTTATTTTAGGTCTTAAAAAAGCTGTTTGCGTAAGTGTATTTGCCAAACCATAGGCATTTCCTTTATAAGAATTGTAATCCTTGACAAAGTCATTGACACAATAAGATTTTACAAAAAGTACATCGTCTTTTAATTCTTGATTTGTTAACCTTTCAAGCCTTCCAATAATGAGGTCAAAATATTTCTTTCTATGTTCCTCAGTATCTTCCAATCCAGCAGCAATGGGAATGAGAAAAGTTGCCGCTTCTTTTCCTTCAGGAGCAAATGCGCTATCCGTCACACTTGGGAAACTTGCATAAAATAGGGGGTCTTTTGGCCATGCAGGAGTATCGTAGATATATTCCGCATGCGAATCGAACTCCTCATCAAAGAAGAGAGTATGATGAGCAATCTTGTCTACCTTTTTATTGAACCCAACATAAAAAAGCAAAGACGATGGAGCAAATGTCTTTTTACTCCAGTACTTTTCTGAATACTGTTTGTATTTTGGGTCGAGTAGATTCTCGGTATGATGATAATCGGCTCCACTAAGAACAAAGTCCGAAGCGATCTGCTCCCCGTTCACAACTATGTGGCTTGCGGTATTATTACTGCCAACTTCTATTTTATCTACTGGGGCGTTGACCACAAACTCTACCCCAAGGTTTTTAGCCAAGGTTTCCATTCCTCGGACAACTTCAAACATCCCTCCTTTTGGGTGCCAAGTGCCAAGACCGAAATCAGCCCAATTCATAAAATTGTACATAGCTGGCGTATTTCCAGGTTTTGCACCTAAAAACAAAACTGGAAACTCTAGTATTTTCACCAGCCTCGGGTTGGAAAATTTACGCTGAATTTGTTTACGAATATCAAAAAATAATTGATTGAGTTTGTTGATGGTCTTAGGACTGATCAACTCTAATGGTGATATCCCAGGTCTATAAACCAAGTCTTTTACAGCAACGTTATAATTATTTTTAGCTACTTCCAAAAAATCTGCCAAATGTGCAGAACTGCCTTGTTCTTCTTTTTCAAACAAGGCATATATTTGCTCGATATCTGAAGAGATTGAAATGGTATCACCTACTCCATAGTAAACTTGATAAGCTGGATTTAATCGATCTAACTGATAATAGTCACTTACTTTTACGCCAAAATCATCAAAAAACCTTTCGAAAACGTCAGGCATCCAATACCAAGTAGGTCCCATGTCAAAAAGAAACCCTTCGTTTTTGTATTGCCTTGCTCTACCTCCGATCTGAGAGTTTTTTTCATAAACAGTCACTTTATGACCAGCCTGCGCAAGGTAGCATGCTGCTGATAATGACGAAAATCCAGAACCTAGTACACTGATTGTTTTATGCATTGTTTAACAAAAATAGTAATTAGTTAGACAATAATCTATATGAATGTTGTGAAATCGGAAAATTTGTTGTAGAAAAGTATGTGCTTGTTGACCTGCTTTTCATTAAAGTCTTCCCAAATCTTTCCAAAGATGAGACAATTATTGTTTGAATGGAGTAATAGTTTATTCTGTTGTTCAACAAACTTTATTTTTTCTTCTGGAGTCTTATTGATCAAAAAATGGGTGATCCAAGTAACTTTTTTGAATTGAGAACTTAAATCAAACAAGTTTTGACTTGGAATACTTCTACCAAGATAAATGGTTTTTTTACCTTTTAGTTTCAGATAGTAATTCAAAAAGAATAGGCCTATCTCATGAAGTTCTCCTTCAGGTAGAAACAAAATAAATACATGGCTTTGATCAGTGACCTTGCTGACCAATGACTCACTGTTTAAGGCAATTTTTTGGTAGATAAGATTCGAAATAAAATGCTCTTGAGCGGGCTTAATCGATCCTGTTTGCCATAAAACCCCAATATGATTTAGTAATGGAAGATATGTATGGGTAAAAATGTTTTCGAAACTCATATGCACGATTTGATCTGAGTATACTTGATTAAATAATTCAGTATCGAAAGTATACATGCTAACAATTAATGAATTGATTTGATAGTTATTTGAAATTTCATCTAGTGCTATCTTCTTAGCTTCGTCCTTCAACTCGTTGTCTGTAAGATTTGCAAGTTTTGATATCTTATAACCGCGCTGATATAAAAAACTCACATTCAGAATTTTCTGAAGGTCAGATAAGTTGTAAATCCTTATGTTCCTATTGAGTCTATCTGGGGTTAACAGATTATACCTCTTCTCCCATATTCGGATGGTGTGTGCTTTTATGCCACTAAGAATTTCAAAGTCTTGAATTGTAAATGAATTCTGAATAGCGTTGACCATAGTAAGAGTCTAGTTAAACAAAAATATTTCTTAAAACAATCGACATAGTAACTTGCTGAATCTGAAGCATAGGACTGGATTGTGTTTTTAATGGCCCATGTCCATATATATTTGTGAGTTACTGAAAGGCTCAATCAGGAACCTCCTCCATTTTTATAAGGAGCTTATTTTAATCTTTTCCCTACGCATTCGAGGAGATAATTTTATATTTGAATAATATTCATTACTTTTTCACCAAGAAATATTTGAAAACAATCATACAATGAAAAAATACGGACAACTACTATTTTGCATCATGTTGGCTTTAGGAACGATTAGCACATCTTTTGCTCAGCTTTCCAAAGCAGAAAAGAAAGAATGGAAGAAGAAGGCTAAAGCTTATGCAAAGTCTCCAGAGACATTGAAAAACATCATTGATGAGAATGAAACGCTTAATGGTCAAGTAAGCAATCTACAAGCTGACAATAATAATTTCCAATCTAGATTGAGCGATAAAGATGCGAAAATCTCAGAAATGGAAGACGATATGACTAAGCTTAGAAGCGATTTGGGTTTAGCAAAAAAAGAAGCACGTGAAATGAAGGCAGCTGCAGCCCCATCTACAAATACTTCGTCCGATAGCAAAGGCTCAACCGCTATGAAAGGAGTTGTGTTTAAGGTTCAAATTGGCGCATTCCGTAATAAAGATCTTTCTAAGTATTTCGAGAACAACGAAAATTTTAGTGGTGAAACTGATGGAGACGGAACTCAGAAAGTGACATTAGGCTTATTCACTGATTACTGGGAAGCTGATACATTCAAAAAATACCTTCGTGAAATGGGCGTGAAAGATGCTTGGATAGTACCTTACAAAGACGGTGTACGCGTAGCGATCAAGGACGTACTTGAAGGGGTCGTAGGCGAAGAATAAATGTTTTATAAAATAGATTAAAAGCAGTTTCGACAATATCGAGACTGCTTTTTTTGTTACTAAGTGTTTTGGATGGTAAGAAAGTGGGTTTTTAATCAGCAAAAGGATGATAAGACAATAGCTCAATTGTCTGAGGCTATCAATGTTAATCCTGTATTAGCGTCAATTCTAGTTTCCAGAGATGTGCTGAATTTTGATCAAGCCAAGACCTATTTTCGTCCTGATCTAGACCAATTGCACGATCCATTCTTGATGCAAGACATGGAAGTAGCCGTCACTCGACTGGAATCAGCCATAAAGCAAGGAGAAAATATTCTGGTATATGGAGATTATGACGTGGACGGAACTACCTCTGTGGCGATGGTGTATCATTTTCTTTCAAGCATCTATAATAATGTGGCATTTTATATTCCCGATCGCTATAAAGAAGGATATGGTATATCAAGACAGGGCATAGAGTGGGCAGCAGAGAATGGTTATAGCCTAATGATCTCATTGGATTGTGGTATCAAGGCCAATGACCTTGTTGAGTTGGCCAATGATAAGGGTATTGATTTTATTATTTGTGATCACCACACTCCGGGTGACGAAATACCAAATGCGGTAGCAGTTCTTGACCCTAAGCGTAGAGATTGTTCCTACCCTTACAAGGAGCTTTCTGGATGTGGCGTTGGCTTCAAATTGATTCAGGCATTTGCCTCGCGCAATAACATTTCAAAAGAAAAAGTATTCGAGTATCTTGATTTACTCGCAATTAGTATCGCCTCGGATATTGTTCCTATTTCTGGAGAAAATAGGGTCCTTGCATATTATGGATTACTAAAAATTAACACCTCTCCTCGGCCAGGAATAAAGGCATTGATTTCTCTATCGGGAAAGAAAGCAGAGCTGGATATCTCTGGAGTAGTATTTGGCCTTGGGCCAAGGATCAACGCTGCGGGAAGGATTGCCCATGCAAAAGGGGCTGTTGATTTACTTTTATCCAAAAATATAGATGAAGCCACAGAATTTGGCGGGAAGATCAATCAGCAAAACGATAAAAGAAGAGACGTAGATAGAAGTATTACCGAAGAAGCTCTTGAGCTTATTGAAAGTGATAGCAAGGAGAACGCAAACACTACGGTGTTGTATCAGGAACACTGGCACAAAGGAGTCATTGGAATAGTGGCTTCCAGGTGCATTGAGAATTACTATCGTCCCACAGTCATACTGACTGAATCAGAAGGAAAAGCTACTGGATCAGCTCGGTCTGTGGATGGCTACAATGTTTATAATGCAATCTCATCTTGCGAAGACTTACTTGACCAATATGGGGGACATATGTACGCAGCAGGTCTGAGTATGCCAATTGCTCATGTTGAAAAATTTAAAGAGAGATTTGAGGACTATGTGAGTAGCACGATCACTGATGATCAGAAGATCCCTAAAATAAATGTGGATGCTGAGATAGCAATAGATGATATCACAGATAAGTTTTATAAGATTCTAAGGCAGATGTCACCTTTTGGTCCTGAGAATATGACTCCAGTATTTGTTATGCATAATGTCACTGCTAAGGGGGCACCATTATTGCTAAAAGACATACACTTGAAGCTTAAAGCAGAGCAATCTGGAAGCAGTAAAACGATAGACTGTATTGGCTTTGGAATGGGGCACGTTTTTGAGCAAGTGAAAAGTGGTCAGCCGTTTTCAATAGCATTTACTATCGAAGAGAATGACTTTAGAAATGTAAAAAGCCTTCAACTTTTCATAAAGGATATTAAATTTGTAATCTGAGTTCAGATCAGGCAATAGAATAAGACTATGATATTAAGAGCAGAGAATCTTGTAAAGAAATACAAAAATAGAACGGTAGTAAATAATGTTTCTGTTAAAGTAGAGCAAGGAGAGATTGTTGGTCTTTTGGGTCCTAATGGAGCTGGGAAGACAACTACATTTTATATGACTGTTGGGCTAGTGAAGCCCAATGAGGGAAGGATATTTCTTGATGATGAGGATGTTACTGATCTACCAATGTATCGTAGAGCTCAGCGTGGAGTTGGCTACTTGGCACAAGAGGCCTCTGTATTTCGTAAACTTACCGTTGAAGAAAACATCTTGGCGGTACTGGAAATGACAAAACTCTCAAAGACAGCACAGCGTGACAAAGTGGAAGAGCTAATAGAAGAGTTTAGTCTTGGAAAAGTTCGCAAAAACATCGGGATGTCCCTTTCAGGTGGAGAAAGAAGAAGGACAGAGATTGCTAGAGCACTAGCAGTTGATCCTAAGTTTGTTTTATTGGATGAACCTTTCGCTGGTGTAGACCCTATTGCTGTAGAGGAGATCCAAGGGATCGTATCCAAACTCAAAGACAAGAATATTGGCATACTGATCACGGATCACAATGTCAATGAAACACTATCTATCACAGATCGAGCATACCTAATGTTCGAAGGCAGATTGTTAAAAGCTGGATCAGCAGAAGAACTGGCATCTGACCCTCAGGTCAGAAAAGTATATCTAGGAGAAAACTTTCAGCTAAAACGCAAAGTGTAAAGCATTGTAAGCCCCGAATAATTTTCTAAATTACTTCCTATGAGAAGTTTGTTTGGAATCTTAATACTTATTTCGGCTGGCATGACACAAGCACAAAACAAGATTAACAATTCTTCGGAAGAAGAATTGCCTTACGCATCTATCCCCGAGTATACGCAAGAATATACTGCTGGGACTGTTTCGGCTAGGTTAGTTGATGGTCTTGGTTTTAGATATTACTGGGCTACCGAAGGACTAAGAACTGAAGACCTACTCTTCAAACCAAGTGAAGAAGCACGAACAATAGAAGAAACCATTGATCATATTTATGGCTTATCAGCCATGCTCAAAAACGCTACTCTTCATCAAGCAAACAGCCGAAGCAATGAACTTGCTAATATGACTTTTGAGCAAAAGAGGGAAGCGACATTGGCCAACATTAAGGTGGCAAGTGACATCTTAAGAGAAAGCACCGAAGAGCAAATAGCCTCCTATAAAATTGTCTTTGAGAGAAAAGAAGGAAGCACAACAGAGTATCCATTTTGGAACATGCTCAACGGACCAATAGCAGATGCTATTTGGCATGTAGGACAGGTAGTATCTCATAGAAGAACTTCAGGAAATCCTTTCAATTCGAAGGTAAATGTGCTAAGTGGCCGCCTTAGAGATTAATGGAAATCATTAATTCTATATTGACTTGGGTAATGAAAAAGCGAATTCATCAGATCGAGCTTTTCATGAAATATCCACATGATGTTCAAGGGGAAATATTCAAAAAATTAATTCACTCGGGCAAAGAAACAGCTTTCGGTAAGGAGTTTGGGTTTTCAGACATAGAGAATATAGAACAGTTCAAAAGACAGGTACCTATTCAACCTTACGAATCATTATTCCCATACATCGATCGATTGATGAAAGGGGAAAAAAACGTCCTTTGGCCAAGCGATATCAAATGGTACGCTAAGTCATCTGGCACAACGAATGCGCGTAGTAAGTTTATACCAGTATCTCCGGAAGCGTTGGATGATTGTCATTTCAAGGGAGGAAAGGATTTGATTTCTATATATGTCAATAATCATCCTGAGACTAAAATGTTCACAGGAAAGGGACTTACCATATCGGGTAGTCATCAGGTCAATGAATATGACCCAAATGCTAGTTCATATTATGGAGATGTGTCAGCAGTGATCATGCAGAATTTGCCCCTTTGGGCACAATTTATCAGAACGCCTAGTTTGGATGTGGCCTTGATGGACAAGTGGGAGGATAAGATAGATAAGATGGCGCAAGATACTATTAATGAGAACGTGACTATTCTATCGGGAGTACCCACATGGATGATCTTATTGATCCAACGCGTCCTTGAGATTCAAGGGAAATCCAATATTCTTGAGGTCTGGCCAAATTTGGAAGTCTTCTTTCATGGAGCGGTTGCCTTTGGCCCCTATCGTAGCCTATTTAGGGAGCTGATTCCAGGAAATTCAATGAACTATGTAGACACCTACAATGCTTCGGAAGGGTTTTTCGGAATACAAGACCAATCCGATAGTGAAGACTTACTGTTGATGTTAGATTATGGTATATATTATGAGTTTGTGCCTTTTGATCAGATTGATAATGACAATCCTACAACGCTGAATCTTGATGAAGTTGTGATTGGTCAAAACTATGCTATGGTCATCACTACCAACTCAGGCCTTTGGAGATACAATATTGGAGATACGGTAAAGTTCACTTCTTTATCTCCTTACAGAATCAAAATATCGGGCCGTACGAAACATTTCATTAACGCATTTGGAGAGGAGTTAATCATTGAGAATGCCGAAACGGCAATCACAAAAGCATGTGATACGACAGGTGCCATTATCAACAATTTTACCGCTGCACCTTTATATTTTGGCGCGAGCAATAAGGGAGGGCATGAGTGGGTGATAGAATTTGTCAAATCACCAGAAAGTATGGAGCGATTTACTGCGATTCTGGATGAAACTCTGCGTGCTGTCAATTCTGATTACGATTCTAAGAGATATAAAGACTTGGCTTTGCAGATGCCAAGGGTTCATAAAGTCAAAGAGGGCACTTTCTATAACTGGATGAAGAGAAGAGGAAAGCTTGGAGGTCAACATAAGGTACCGAGACTTTCTAATTCGCGTGAATATATAGATGACATACTAGAAATGATAAAGGATAGTTTAGCTGCTTAGAACTCCGCCTTCCAAATAAATTCAAATAACAATTTCAAATGAAAAAAATAACCGTTTACGCAATCACATTCCTAATAGGAGTGTCGCTATCAAGTTTTTCACAAAAGAAAAAAAGAGGCGATCAAACAGTTGAACATCACTCCTCGGAAATAAAACATGCCGGATTTATAGATTTCGTATACAACGAATCTAAGGATGTATTAAAACTCGAAATTGATCAATTAGACAGAGAGTTTTTATATGTGAATTCACTGGCAGCAGGCATCGGGTCAAATGACATTGGTTTAGACCGTGGACAGCTCGGAGACCAACGTGTGGTCAAATTTGTGAAGGCAGGTAATAAACTTCTCTTGGTACAGCCAAACCTAAGATATCGTGCGATAAGTAATAATTTAGATGAAGTAAACGCTGTAGAAGAAGCTTTTGCTCAGTCTGTACTCTGGGGGTTTGTGATAGAAAAAGAAGTAAACGGAAAATATACCGTTGATGCAACGGATTTTCTAATGCAAGATGCTCATAACGTAACAGGTAGATTGTCGAGAGCCAAACAAGGAAATTATAAATTAGATCGGTCACGTTCGGCTTTTTACCTTCCAAGAACAAAAGGATTTCCAAAAAACTCTGAATTTGAGGCAACACTAACTTTTACTGGAACTGCCACGGGTGGATATATCAGAAGTGTTACCCCCTCTTCCAATAGCATCACTGTTAGACAACATCACTCATTTGTGGAATTACCAGATGACAAATATCAGCCAAGAGTTTTTGACCCCAGAGCAGGATACTCTGCCATGTCATTCATGGATTATGCTACTCCAATTAGTGAGAACATCACCAAGAAGTTTATCAGACGCCATAGATTAACCAAGAAAGATCCAAACGCAGCTGTTAGTGAAGCTGTCGAACCCATCATTTATTACTTAGACAGAGGAGCACCAGAGCCTATCCGTTCCGCTTTGATGGATGGCGCCCGTTGGTGGAATCAAGCATTCGAAGCTGCGGGTTACAAAGATGCCTTTCAAGTAAAACTGATGCCCGAAGGGGCAGACCCAATGGATGTTCGCTACAACTTAATTCAATGGGTGCACCGCTCTACGAGAGGGTGGTCTTATGGAAGTAGTGTTTCTGATCCAAGAACAGGAGAAATTATCAAGGGACATGTGTCTCTAGGTTCCCTTAGAGTTCGCCAAGACTTTTTAATCGCTGAAGGCCTAATCGCCCCGTATGAAAACGGTACTGGCATTCCAAAAGAAATGGAAGAGATGGCGCTAGCAAGACTAAGGCAGCTAGCCGCACATGAAGTTGGGCATACTATTGGTCTGGCACATAACTATTCTTCTAGTACTGAAGGCCTGGCATCTGTTATGGATTACCCTCACCCTTTGGCTGAAATCAAGAATGGCAAAATTGTGCTAGACAACGCGTATGATGATAAGATAGGTGCTTGGGACAAAGTCTCTATTGCCTATGGATACCAAGACTTCAAAGATGGTACAGAAGAGGCCCTAGCATTGAATAACATTATCCAAAACAGCCTAAAAAGCGGACTTACGTTTCTTTCGGACCAAGATGCAAGGCCTCTAGGAGGGGCTCATCCATACGCTCACCTTTGGGATAATGGACAGAAAGCATATAATGAGCTCAACAGAGTAATGGAGGTACGTGAATTGGCATTGAAGAACTTCGGAGAAAACAATATTCGTCAAGGGGTACCTTACGCAAAATTAGAAGAGGTACTTGTACCTATCTACTTTTTCCATAGGTATCAAGTAGAAGCTGCCGTTAAGTATATTGGAGGATTGAATTATCGATATGCATTGAGAGGAGATGGCCAGCTTATTACTGAATTCGTTCCTAAAGCTGAGCAACATAAAGCTTTGAATTCCCTCATTAGTTCTATCCAACCAGAAGCGCTTGCGCTTTCAGAAGGTCTGCTAAAAATCATTCCCCCAAGACCAATAGGGTATAGTAGGTCTCCTGAACTAGCTGACATCCGTACGTCCTTGACTTTTGATGCTTTGGGAATAGCGGAGGCTGCGGCCGACATGACTTTTAGTATGATATTTAACCATTCGCGCGCTGGCAGATTAGTAGAGTTCAGTGCTAGAAATAGTGATCAGTTAAGTTTAGAAAGCACCATTGACGCATTAACTGCTGCCACTTGGAAAAGCATACGCAAGTCTGGTTATCTACTTGAGTTGCAACACGTCTCAGAAAATTCTTTTGTGGAATCAATGTTTAGATTAGGGGCAAACTCAGGGGCTTCGGATCAGGTACATGCAGTGGTTAACTTAAAGCTCACGGAGTTGAGCAGTTGGTTAAAAACTAAATCTAGCAGCGCAAAGAGCGTAAGTGACAAAGCACATATGACGTGGGTGGCTTACCGCATCGATCAATACGAGAAAAACCCAGCAAAATATCAGTCACAAGGAGATCTAGAACTTCCTGCAGGTTCGCCTATTGGAATGGATAATGGCTGTGGTCATGAATAAGGAGTTTACAAATAAAACAGAATTATAAAACCATCGTTTATAAAAGAATGATACTTACTTTTGTAAGGATCAAGAGTTAAAAAGTCAATTGTTATGAAAAAAGTACTGATCTTCTTCCTTAGTATAATTGTATTGATATTGGCGGCTGCCGTAGTTATCCCGATTATTTTCAAAGATGATATCAAAGCGGCAATAGATGAGCAGCTTGCGACCTCAATCAATGCAGATATCGTATTTGATACAGAAGACTTCAGCGTTTCACTGTTTACCAATTTCCCTAACCTGACTGTTGAAGTGAGAAATTTCGGAGTGATTAATAGAGCTCCATTCGCAGGAAAGAAATTCTTGAGTGTAGAAAGTCTTGAAATTGAAGCAAACCTAAAGAGTATTGTTATTGATGGTGATTTGAGACTTCGAGGGTTAACACTAAACGGTCCTGAAATTTATGTGAACGTCCTAAAAGATGGTTCTGCCAACTATGACATAGCGATTGCCTCTGAAGACACCGTTGAGGTCGTAGAAGAAGAAGGCTCTTCAGAATTTTCTTTTGCTATCGATCATTGGGCAATCAACGATGCGGCTCTTATCTATGATGATCAAACACTCCCGTTCAGAATGGAACTTCAGAGTCTTAATCATAGCGGAAGTGGAACGTTCAGTGATGTGCTGTTCGACCTAACCACTAAGACTACAGTAGATACGATCAATGTTGCCTATGATGGGACAGAATATATGTCCAATAAGAAAGTGGCTATAGACATGATCTTAGCGATTAGTGATAATTATTCTAAATACACCTTCAAAGAGAACACCATTCTAGTCAATGATTTTGCACTAGGATTTGATGGCTTCTTAGCGATGTTGGAAGATGGGTTTGATATGGACCTGACTTATACTTCGAAAGACAATAGTTTTAAAAGTCTACTCTCTCTTGTTCCTGGAGCATATCTTGAAGGGTTTGAAGAGGTGAAAACTGCCGGGTCACTGTCATTTGGTGGCGGTGTCAAAGGACAGTTTAATGACAACCAGATGCCAGCCTTCAATCTAAATTTGGAAGTGGCGGATGCGATGTTCCAATATCCGGACTTGCCTACTGCGGCTACGGAGATCAATATTAATGCTAATATTGACAATACAGATGGAGAGATTGATCACACTACAGTAGAGGTTAGTCAGTTTCATATCAACTTGGGAGGTAATCCTTTTGATGCTTCTCTCAAAGTGAGTGATCTAAATGATGTCAAGTGGGACCTTAATATCAAAGGTGTTATTGATCTGAAGAACGTTGGTGAGATTATGCCAATGGAAGGAACTACGCTGGCAGGAATTATAGATATGAATATGCAGTCAGCAGGGGTGTTATCATTGGTAGAGGCAGAAAAGTATGAAGAGCTAACTACCAACGGAAGCATGAAGATTTCAAACCTAAAATATACGGACGAGACTTTGGCTTACGATGTAGCCATAGATAAAGCAGATGCTTCTTTTGATCCTAAAGAAATTAACCTTTCGGTATTGGATATAATTATTGGAAATAGTGACATGCATGTTACTGGTAAGATCAGTAATTACATTGGTTATGTTCTAGACAGTAATCAAGTGTTGAAAGGAACGGTGAATTTTGCTTCAACAATGTTGGACTTGGATGAATTTATTCCTGAAGAAGAGGAAGCGACAGCTTCCGATAATGTAGTCGTAGAAGACACAACCGCACTTAGTGTCATTCCTATTCCTAGAAATATTGATTTCGCATTAAATTCAAAGATCGAAACTGTCAAAATGATGGATATGACCATGACGAATGCCGCTGGTGATATACTTGTGAAAAATGGAGTGGTAAACTTATCAGATTTAAAATTTAATACACTTGGGGGAGAATTTTTGGTCAATGGCGCATATAACACCGATGATGTGACTAAACCTGCTTACGACTTCAAGTTGGGGATCAAAGAAATTTCTATCAGTGAATCTTTCAAAGCATTCAGCACAGTGCAGAAATTTGCGCCTTTAGCTAAAAACATGGTGGGAAATGTCTCTACTGACTTTGACATTAGTGGATTGCTGCAGCCAGACATGATGCCTAATTTCAAATCCATCAATGCGGGAGGGCTTTTGAAAATTGCTAAGGCATCACTTGAAAAGCCTCAGTTTCTTTCTGGACTTTCAAGTGTCACCAAATTGGGTGATTCAGGTGAGAATGTTTCTCTCAAAGATGTTTTGATGACCGCGACTATCGAGGATGGAGAACTTAGTGTTGATCCATTTGATTTGGATATAGGGAGTTATAAAGCTACCGTATCGGGAGTATCATCTGTAGATGGAGCCTTAGATTACAAAATGGATATGGTGATCCCTGCTGGGGCGTTAGGTTCTCAAGTCAATAGTCTACTGAGTAAGTATACGGGAAGCGGAAATACTTCATCAACGATAAAATTACCGATTGCTATTGGGGGTACAGTTGACAATCCTACGTACAAACTTGCAAGAGGAGAAGGCGAAACTAAAACGCAGGTAACTGATGTCGCCAAAAATGTGATAAAGGATAAAGTTGGTGTTGATGTTGATGCTGAAAAAGCCAAGCAAAAAGCTAAGATTTTGGCTGAAGCTCAAACTAACGCTGATAAGGTAATCTCGGAAGGGAAAAGAGCAGCGGATAAAGTAAGAGCAGAGGGTTATGCACAGGCTGATAAATTGGTGAAAGATGCGGGCAGTAATTTTCTTAAGAAAAAGGTCGCGCAGGAAGCATCAAAAAAACTAAAAAAGGAAACAGATAAAAAGGCTCAAGCAATAGAGAGTAAGTCTAAGGACAATGCAGAATCTTTATTGTCAAAGGCGAAAGTAAAAGCAGAAGCATTATAGATTATTTTTGTTCGGCTAATCATTGGTTTATATTTTTCTTATTTAGCATTGAGATTGCTTACTTTTGTCGCTTGAACCGAAATTCATTTCATGAAAATATTTCAATATAAGGAAGACAGGCTTCCGGTACTTATTTTTACACTCTATTTCTTAGCGGATTTTTTGGTGTATTTGACTATAGACAACATCTACCTCTTGGTAGGTTGGTTTGTTATCGGGATTTTTCCAAAGGCCAATATCTGTGCTTGGAATCATCATCATCAACATTATAAGACGTTCAAAAAATCTTTTTATAATTGGATACTTGAGTTTATTTATTCATTCCATACAGGGATCACTTCTGATATGTGGGTATTGCACCATAACTATGGGCATCACCTCAATTACCTTGATCAAGAAAAAGATGAATCTCGTTGGAAAGACAAAAAAGGAAATAAATTTGGTGCTTTGCGTTACACACTCAATGTAACTTTCACTAGTTACTGGAGAGCCTTTTTGGTAGGAAAGAAGCATAGGAGCATTATGAAAACGTACCTGATTATGTTTGTAATCACAGGAATCATGTTGGTGACGATGCTTTACTTCAGACCACTTCAAGGAGTTTTGGTTTTTATTCTTCCGATGTTGACTTCGTTATTATTGACTTCATATGCCACGTATAGTCATCATTCTGACCTAGAAGAAGAGGATCACATGCGCGCTAGTAGAAATATTGAGAGTAAATGGTACAATAAGCTCACAGGAAACTTAGGATATCATACGGCACACCACTTGCGTTTCGGATTGCATTGGTCTAAGTTACCTCAGATCCACAAAGAGATTCGTGCTGAGATCCCGGAAGAATGTATCATTCCTCCTACTTATATATTTAGGTTATTCGATAAAATAGATTTTTGGTTCTCTGGAAAGAAAGTTACGGTTTCTTAATTTTCATTACTCCTTAGATAGATTCCCTTCAATTATTAAGCATATTTCACCCTGCTTTTTCGATACGCTTTTGGTGAGAGATTATTGATATGCTTAAACACGCGATTAAAGTGTGAAAGATTGTTGAAGCCACATTGATAACAGATTTGTGCGATGGTAAAATCTTTGCTTATTAGCAATTTACAAGATTGCGCAATTCTAACTTCATTCAGAAAAGTAACGTAGGTCTTCCTTGTCCGTTGCTTAAAGTATCTGCAGAACGCAGAGGTCGTCATGTTTGATATAGATGCAACTTCTTCCAATTTGATTGGCCTGTCATATTCCTTAAGGGTAAACTGGAATATTTCATTTAGTCGTAGACCTTCTGTTTCATCAATAAGGTAGGGGGAAAAACCCTCTGTTAAGTATTGAAAATCTTCGGTTTGAGTGAGCGTGTTGAGTATGCACAGCAAGGAAGTAATCGCATTCAAACCATCTTGCTTAGTCATTGCCAATATTTGCTGCTCAGTAGCTTCTCTCGAGGAGCCGGATAATTGAATTCCTCTTATAGATTGATGAAGTAGCTGCTTCACTTCTTTAAGTTCTGGTAGTTCAAAGAAGGAATCACCCAAGCTGCTTTCATCAAAAAATATGGAAATAGCATGAGATGACCTTTCCTTGCTTTCGTAATATTGAGCATCACTCTTTAATACATGAGGAACATTTGCCCCAATCACAAAGACATCTCCTGGTTGAAAGTCTCCTATATGTTGACCTTGGAATAATGTGCCCGTGCCAGAAACTATAAGTGTGATTTGGGTCTCTGGATGCTGATGTAGGGTATCATAAAAGTAGGGCTGATGATCAACTTGCACGCGAATACTCGCTGTATCGGTTTTCGGAATTTTGAAAGGTAATGCCTTCATAACAATACTATATCATCTTTATAATCAATAAAAATAATGAATATATGTTAAAACAGTATCAGTATTGAATAATATGTACGAAGTATGAAGTTGAGTAACAGACTACATTTGTCATAAATAAATCTGAAATGAACAGATTTTCATAAATAAAGAAAACAACAGGACTATGAGTGTAAATTGGAAAGGTGTTTTTCCAGCAGTGACCACAAAATTCACGGCTGATGATCAATTGGATTTCGAGATGTTCGAAACTAATATTCATGCACAAATAGAGGCGGGTGTTGATGGAATCATTTTAGGAGGAACTTTGGGTGAGGCGAGCTCTCTCCAAGAAGATGAGAAAGACATTCTAGTAAAAAGGACTGTTGAAATAGTTGGTGGGAAGGTTCCTGTAATAATGAATATCGCGGAGCAGACAACCAAAGCCGCTATTGAAGCCGCATCAAAGGCTAAAAACAACGGAGCTGCTGGATTGATGATGTTACCTCCGATGAGATATAAGGCAGATGATCGAGAAACTGTTGAATACTTTAAGACAGTAGCCAATAGTACTTCTTTGCCAATTATGATTTACAACAATCCTGTTGATTATAATATTGAAGTGACCTTAGACATGTTTGAAGAGCTTGCGGTATTTGAAAATATCCAGGCTGTAAAAGAATCTACTAGAGATATTTCAAATATCACACGAATGATTAATCGTTTTGGCGATCGCTTCAAAATATTATCTGGAGTAGATACTTTGGCAATGGAAAGTCTACTCATGGGTTCCGTTGGTTGGGTATCTGGATTAGTTTGTGCTTTCCCAAAGGAAACAGTGGCAATTTACAGACTTGTGAAGGTTGGGCGAATCCAAGAGGCGCTTACGATCTATCGTTGGTTCTTGCCACTATTAGAACTTGATATCAATTCGAAGCTTGTACAAAACATCAAGCTTGCTGAAGTGGCTACTGGCATTGGTACAGAAACTGTTCGCGCACCTAGATTACCTTTGGTAGGTTCTGAAAGAGCGTCCGTATTACAGATTATAGAAAATGGCTTAGCAACAAGGCCAGAGTTACCTGATTATCTTAACTTGTAGAATAAATATATTTGAGTTTCAAAACTAAATACTTGTAAATGCACGGCAATAACAGAATAGGATATACGCTCTCAGCAAAAAACGATGAAACTATGGAAGCCATCAACCCTGTAACGGGAGAGGTTCTTTTAGGGAAGTTTCATATAGCAACAGATATAGAAATTAATGACGTAATGTATAAGGCTCAGGAAGCTTTTGATACATACCGTAGGTTCTCAGGAGTAAGAAAGGCTGAGTTTCTGGAAGCTATAGCAGATGAAATATTGGCATTAGGAGATACGTTGGTAAGAAGAGCATGTCTGGAAACAGCGCTGCCAGAGGGGAGAATTATTGGTGAAAGAGGAAGAACGATGAACCAATTAAAATTATTTGCTCAAGTCCTACGCGAAGGATCATGGACTGATGCGGTTATAGATACAGCACAGCCTGATAGAGAGCCGTTACCAAAGCCAGATATTAGAAAAATGTCAACACCTGTTGGACCCGTAGTTGTTTTTTCTGCAAGTAATTTTCCTTTAGCGTTTTCAACAGCAGGGGGTGATACCGCTTCTGCACTCGCAGCTGGAAATCCGGTAATAATGAAAGCCCACCCATCGCACCTAGGTACAAATGAGTTAGTGGTAGACGCGATAGCTGCTGCTGCTAAAAAGACTGGAATGCCAGATGGTGTATTCTCTAGTGTGCAAGGTAATGGCTTTACTATTGGTCAACAATTGGTAAAGCACTCTGTAACTAAATCTGTTGCTTTCACGGGATCATACGCTGGAGGAAGAGCATTATATGATGTTGCTGGACAGCGCGAAGAACCCATTCCTGTATTTGCCGAGATGGGAAGTATAAACCCCGTCTTGATATTACCCAATAAGATGGATAATGAATCTAAAGAACTGGCCTCAACTTATGCAGGATCTATAACGGTAGGTACTGGGCAGTTTTGTACCAATCCTGGGTTGTTGATCACTGTCGAGAGCGAAAAAACAGCTGCTTTCATAGAAGAGTTGGGAAAAAATATTGCCGCTACAAATCCTTCAACAATGCTCAATGCAGGGATAGCCAATAATTATGAATCAGTAAAGGCAACCGCATTAGATCAAGAGGGTGTAGAAGTTTTAGGTCAGTCCAACGGAGAAGGGTCTATTAACTCAGGATGTCCGGCAGTAGCGATCGTCAGTGCCAAGGACTTTATCAACAAATCTACATTACAGCATGAGGTTTTTGGGCCTTATTCGTTAGTGGTTAGGTGTGCAAATAATGCTGAATTAGATCAAGTAATTGCTGAATTGAAAGGTCAGCTGACGGCAACAGTAATGGGATCTGATGAGGATGTCAAAGAATATTCAAACCAAATTCATCAACTGTCTAATGTGGTAGGACGGTTGATATTTAATGGTGTTCCTACAGGTGTAGAAGTGACTGCTGCCATGCAGCATGGGGGACCATTCCCTGCTTCAACCGATGGACGATTTACCTCAGTGGGTACGGATGCTATCAAGCGTTTTGTGAGGCCTCTTGCCTATCAAAGTGCTCCTCAAGAATTTCTACCAGATGAATTGAAAGATGCTAATCCATTGGGAATTTGGAGAAAAGTGGATGGAGAATTGACTAATAAACAGCCTTTAGAATAATGCTTCAGATATCTTCAGAACAGATAAGTGATCACTGTCATTACCCAACCTTAATTGAGGCATTAAAAGATGCTTTTAAGAAAGAGTATAAAATCCCTAAGCGTCATCATCACCAATATCCAAACCCAAAAGAAGGGATTGAATCAACATTGCTTCTTATGCCGGCATGGGATGATGGGGAGAATCTTGGGGTAAAAGTGGTCAATGTCTCTCCTAATAATAGTCAATATAATTTACCGACTATTCAAGGAAATTATTTGCTATATGACCAGCAAAAAGGTTCTCTTAAAGCAATTTTCGATGCGAAGATGCTCACAAATAAAAGGACGGCTGCTGCTTCAGCTTTAGCCTCATCATTCTTGTCCAAAGTGTCTGCTCAGAGTCTACTAATGATCGGCAATGGATCGTTGGCTCCTGAGCTGATCAAAGCACATGCTTCCGTGAGGCCACTCAATAAAGTCTACGTTTGGGGAAGGAACTTTGGAAAATCTCAAAAGATCTGTTCTGAGTTGAGTAGTCTCAATTTAGAAATTGTTCCTATTGAAAATTATAAAGAAGTGATATCAGAAGCTGATATCATATCATGCGCTACACTTAGTACAGATCCGTTGATTTTTGGTAGAGATTTACGCAAAGGACAGCACTTTGATCTGGTTGGTGCATATAAGCCAGATATGCGCGAGGCTGATAATGATTTCATTTCTACTGTGAGTATTCATGTAGACAATTATGAAGGAGCCACTACAGAGACAGGGGATTTAGCAATCCCATTGAAGGAAGGAGTAATTAGTATTGATGATATTTATTCAGATCTTTTTGAATTGTGCAAAGAAAAGAAAGCAGGTAGACAGTCGGAAGAAGAGATCACATGTTTCAAATCTGTAGGACATGCGTTGGAAGATTTGGCTGCTGCAAAATTAATCTATAATGCTGTCATCGCGAGTAACGAGGCGATCTAAAAGTAAGATTACGTCACTTCGTTTGTAATGAAAGAAACTATATGATATGCGAAATACATTTTTCTGTGTAGATGCCCATACTTGTGGGAACCCTGTAAGGGTAGTAGCCGGAGGAGGACCAAATCTGATAGGTGCCAATATGAGTGAAAAGAGGCAACATTTCCTAAAGGAATTTGACTGGATTCGTAAAGGGCTTATGTTCGAACCGAGAGGGCATGATATGATGTCAGGAAGCATTTTATTTCCACCCTCTGATCCCCAAAATGATACTGGTGTATTGTTCATTGAGACTAGTGGTTGTTTACCCATGTGTGGTCATGGAACAATAGGGACAGTCACCATAGCTATCGAAGAGGGCCTGATAATACCAAAAACACCTGGGAAGCTGAGATTAGAGACACCTGCGGGATTAGTGCTTGTAGAGTATCATCAAGAAGGGAAGAAGGTGAAGTGGGTAAGGCTGACCAATGTCAAATCATATTTGGCAGCGGAAGGGCTGATCATTGACTGTCCTGATCTCGGAGAGATAGTCTTCGATGTGGCTTATGGAGGAAATTTCTATGCTATTGTCGATCCTCAGAAAAACTTTAAAGGTATTCAGGATCATACGGCAGGGGATTTAATTCGGTGGAGTCAAATAGTAAGGAATTCTATCAATAAAAAATACGACTTTGTTCATCCAGAAAATGATACCATTCGCGGGATGAGCCACATGTTATGGACTGGAGATACGATCGATCCAAATGCCACTGCACGCAATGCTGTTTTTTATGGAGACAAAGCGATAGATCGATCACCTTGTGGTACAGGAACGTCTGCTCGAATTGCTCAATGGCATGCTAAAGGCAAACTGAAACCAGGGGATGACTTCGTCCATGAGAGTTATATCGGTTCAAAATTTATTGGAAGAATAGAAGAAGAAACAACACTTGGAGATCACCAGGCGGTAGTTCCAAGTATAGAAGGATGGGCACAGGTTACGGGCTACAATAATATTATTATAGACGATGACGATCCATATGCACATGGTTTTCAAGTGATTTAATGAAGCAATGAAAGATAAAAAAGTTATAGTTATAGGAGCCGGAGTAATTGGGTTGTGCTCAGCCTACTATTTAAACAAAAAGGGATTTAAAGTTACGGTACTTGACAATACTGATGGAACAGATAACTGCTCCTATGGCAATGCTGGATTTTTCTCTCCTAGCCATTTAGTTCCATTGGCTTCCCCTGGAATCATTAGTCAGGGACTGCGCTGGATGATGCGATCTGATAGCCCATTTTATATTAAACCAAAACTAGATAAGGATCTCATTTCTTGGGGATTGAAATTTAGAAGAGCTTCTAACAAAGATCAAGTGGCTAAGGCAGCTCCAGTTCTTAATGAACTACTGATGGATAGTCGCAAGCTTATTGAAAAGATACTGGCAGATGAGGGAATAGATGCAGGACTCAATGATAAAGGACTGATGATGTATTGCAAGACTCAGCATGCACTTGATGAAGAGATAGAAATGGCCGAAATGGCAAAGAAACTTGGTCAAGAGACGGAAATACTAACCGCTGAACAAGCAAGGGAGATGAACCCGGGATTGGACCTGGATATAATTGGTGCTGTCTTGTTTAAGAATGATGCCTTTGTAACACCGCACTTGTTGATAGATGGCCTAAAGAATGTCCTGATAAGTAAAGGAGTTGACATACAGTTTGGTAAGGAAGTAGAAACGTTTAAAACCGATCAAAAAGGAAGCATAACAAGTGTCATCACAAATGGAGAAGAACACCAAGCAGAAGAATTTGTTATAGCAACTGGTTCGTGGACTAAAGATATGATGAAGCAGCTTGACGTCAAACTACCTATGCAGGGAGGCAAGGGATACAGCTTTGTACTGTCATCTCCAAAAGTAATGCCTAAGACTTGTAGTATCTTGACTGAAGCAAGGGTAGCAGTCACACCAATGAAGCATGGTCTTCGTTTTGCTGGAACTATGGAAGTCAATGGTTTGGATCTATCCATAAATCCAAAGAGAGTACAAGGCATTGTAGATTCAGTTAGCCAATATTTTCCACAATTCACCAAAGAAGATTTTAAGGACATCGAGCCGTGGGCGGGTCTTCGCCCTTGTTCTCCAGATGGCATGCCATATATTGGGCGACCTAAGAAATATAACAACCTCTTGGTAGCTACGGGTCATGCTATGTTGGGTATATCTCTTGGACCAGTGACGGGCAACATCATTGCTCAATTGGCAGTAGGTGAGACGCCTAAGACTGATCTTACCCTAATGGATGTCGACCGATACAATAAATAGGACATGAAGGAAACCTACAAAAACATTCTTTCTAAGACACAATTTAAATCTCCAAATGACTGGCTGAAAATCCGAACAATTGATATGCATACTGGAGGCGAACCACTTCGCGTCATCGTAAGTGGACTTCCAGAGTTGAAAGGGGATAATGTCCTAGAATATCGCAGGTATATCAAAGAAAACTACGACTACTTACGAACCGCATTGATGTTTGAGCCGAGAGGACATGCGGATATGTACGGATGTGTTTTACTACCTCCAAATGATGAAAGAGCTGATTTTGGTATTATATTTTTGCATAATGAAGGCTATAGTACGATGTGTGGTCATGCGGTGATTGCAGTTACAAAGTTGGCAGTCGAAATGGGTTGGGTGGAAAAAGTCTTTCCAGAAACTAAAGTTGTTATCGATGCTCCTTGTGGACGAATAGAGAGCTACGCTAAAATTGAGAATGGTGAAATAAGCTCAATGTTCTTTCATTGTGTCCCATCATTTGTGGTACAACTTGATCAAAAAGTAGAAGTGGCAGGAATCGGAGAAGTAGCATACGACTTAGCCTTTGGAGGAGCATTCTATGCCTACGTAAATGCTGATAAATATGGGATAAGCTTGGCTAAAGATAATTACACAGAGTTGATTCAGAAAGGCATGGACATTAAGAGAGCCGTGATAGCTAAGAATGATGATATTAAACATCCATTCGAAGATGATCTTAGTTTTTTGTACGGCACTATATTCATTGGTAAAGCGCTGACTAGTAATGCGGATAATCGAAACGTGTGCATTTTTGCAGAAGGAGAGGTAGACAGGTCACCTACCGGATCAGGCGTATCTGGAAGAATGGCTATCCATCACAGCAGAAACGAACTTGCTTTAGATCAAGAAATGACCATTGAAAGTATCATAGGAACCACTTTTAAAGGATCAGTGGTAAAAGAAGAAAAGTATGGTGAATTTGATTCTGTTATTCCGCAAGTGGAAGGAACAGCTTATATTGTAGGTCAAAACGAATTTCTGATTGACCCCAATGACCCATTAAAGCATGGGTTTATATTGAGGTAGTATACCGTGATTCGATAGCAGTCATTCTAAACTCGTTTCAGAGCCTGATAATGATAGCTGACTTTAAAGAATTCAATAAAAATTAATAATATGAAAAAACATACACTCCTACTCTTAGCACTATTGTACAGCTTGGTTAATGTTAGTGCGCAAGATGAAAGCCAACTTTCTCTTGAACGCATATTCACGGATAGGGAATTCCGATCTGATTGGTTTGGTCCATCAAGGTGGATAGACGGAGGTGATGGATACACAACATTGGAAACATCCAAAGAATACCCAAAATATCGAGAGATAGTGCGATATGAAACAGCCAGTAGTAAGATGGAAGTACTAGTGAGTGCGGCATCTCTAATTCCTAGTGGTGAGAAAAACCCACTGCGCATTCGCAATTATGAATGGTCAGATGATAAATCGAAACTTTTGGTATACACCAACTCTGTAAAAGTGTGGAGGGATAACACCAAAGGAGATTATTGGGTGCTCGATCTAAAGTCTAAAAAACTTCAAAAGTTGGGCGGTGATAAAGCCAAACCCTCAACACTGATGTTTGCTAAATTCTCACCTGATGGCAAGCGGATAGCATATGTTCGTGAGCACAATATATATATTGAAAATATAAGTGATCAGAAGATCACGGCTTTAACTACTGATGGGACGAATGAAATTATCAACGGGACTTTCGATTGGGTATATGAGGAGGAATTTGGAATCCAAGATGGATTTCGATGGAGCCCTGACGGGGCTAAAATAGCTTACTGGCAGTTGGATGCTAACGGGCTTGGTGTTTTCAATATGATCAATAATACCGATTCTATTTATTCCAAAATCATCCCGATACAATACCCTAAAGTGGGTGAAGATAATTCCGCTTGTAAAGTAGGAGTTGTGAGTGCTGCTGGTGGAGAAACGACTTGGATGAAAGTAGAAGGTGACCCAAGAAACAACTATATCCCAAGAATGCAATGGGCAGCTAACTCGACAGACATAGTGATGCAACAATCAAATAGAAGACAGGATCACTATCAAGTGTTAACTGCCAGTGCGAGTACAGGTGTAGTCTCTTCTATTTATGAAGATAAAGATGATACCTGGTTAGAAGCAGTTGATGATTGGAAGTACTTGGATAAAGGCAAGTCATTTACTTGGGTAAGTGAAAAGAACGGCTGGAAGTCAGTCTATAAAGTCAAAAGAGATGGAAGTAAGGAGGAATTAATCTCTTCGGGGACATTCGATGTTGTAAATGTTGAATTGATAGATGATGAGAGTGGATACCTTTATTATCGTGCTTCGCCAGACAATGCTTCTCAACGTTATCTGTATCGAAGTGCGCTATCAGGAAAGGGCAAACCTCAACGCCTTACGCCTAATAATCTAGCTGGATTCAATGGCTATGATATTAGCCCCAATGCGAAGTGGGCGATTCACACTTTCTCCAAAGCTGGAGCACCTCCTACTATTTCACTGATCAGTTTGCCTGACCATAAGGTCATCAGGGTATTGGTGAATAATGCTACTCTGAAAAGCCAAATCAATACTATCACAAAAAATGAAACAGAATTTTTCTCTGTAAAGGCGAAGGATGGAGTGTCATTGGATGCGTACATGATCAAGCCAACTGATTTTGATCCAAAGAAAAAGTATCCTGTTTTCTTTTATGTATATGGTGAGCCTTGGGGACAGACAGTTCAAGACAATTGGGGAGGGAGTAGATATCTGTATCATTTGTATTTGGCACAAAACGGATACATAGTCATGAGTGTGGATAATCGTGGCACTCCTGGACCAAAAGGGCGAGAATGGAGAAAGTCTGTTCATGGCCAGATAGGTGTACAGTCGTCTATGGATCAAGCAGATGCAGCGAGAGCTATCATCGATAAATATGATTTTGTGGATCCAGATAGAATTGGAATTTGGGGATGGAGTGGAGGAGGCTCCATGACTTTAAACATGATGTTCCGTTACCCGGAGATTTACAAGACGGGAGTATCAGTGGCTCCAGTACCTGATCAGACACTTTACGACAATGTTTATCAGGAGCGTTATTCTGGGTTACTGACCGAAAAACCTGAGAGCTACAAGCAAGGGTCACCAATCACTCATGCTAAAAACTTAAAAGGCAACT
>JAWUWD010000061.1:0-15305 GCA_034112085.1 Cyclobacteriaceae bacterium | reverse complement strand
GCCCAGGTGGCGGAACTGGTAGACGCGCTAGACTCAAACTCTAGTGGCTTAGGCCGTGCCGGTTCGATTCCGGCTCTGGGTACTCAAACCCCTGTTAACTAGCTAGTTTTCAGGGGTTTTATTTTTTCACTCCATTATTTTCAAGTAAGGTTGGGATTTCATTGGCATCAAGTACGTGGATCGCTTTGATACCTAAAGTTACTGCTGCATTTATATTCTCCAAGTTGTCATCTAGAAACAAGGTCTCTTCTGGAAGATAGGATGAATTATCCAGCACATGCTGATAAATATTAGCATCTGGCTTCCGCATATTTATTTTATGCGAATAATACACAATGTCTACTAATGGATGAAAACTATAATGTCCATGCCCTTGTAGAAGTTGATCGACATAAGAGATATGGATTTCATTGGTATTGCTGAGAATACTTACTTGATGAGTTTCACTTAACATCTTCAACCATTCCAATCTTTCTTTTGGGATATCGATTATCATGGCATTCCAGCAGTCATCAATAGTAGCATCATCAGCTTGAACCTCCAATATCTCACAAACTTCTTTACGAAAACTAGCACTGTCTACTTCTCCTTTTTCATATTGATTGAAAATTGGATGCTTGGTTGGGTATTGTAAAATCTCATTAATGTCTTTTCCACTCAGTTCTGAGAATTTCAGAGCTGTGAGATGTGGATCTAACGTCACGATAACTCCCCCCAGATCAAATACAATGTGCTTTATTTTTTTCTTCTTCAAAATTTGAAAAATGTTTTGTGTATTAGTTGGCAAATATGTAACATTGCAATCCGAAATTCAAGCAGGAACAGCAACTTATGTTGTGTATTGCTTTCGGGCCTATAGCTCAGTTGGTTAGAGCACCTGACTCATAATCAGGTGGTCCCTGGTTCGAGTCCAGGTGGGCCCACTCTGCTAATCAGCCACTTACGAAGTTAATTCGTGAGTGGCTTTTTTTGCACCAACAAATGACCAACAATTCTTATTAAAGATAGTGTTATTCCAGACTTTATAAAAGTCTTTTGGCTAGCTCTAATATAGGTCTATAGGTACTTACGTACTTCACAGAAGTATATCGGGATGGCTGAATCAGTCAAACTTGCTGAAATGGACAAAATTAGTGCATACTATACTTGATGTGTTATTTACAACTACCCCTCTTTCACCTTCTGACTATTTAATTGATTATTACCTTAAGCAATATATCAATGGCACACTGCATGACTCAAGTAAATCAGCTATAAGGATTTAGGTATAATGAAGTGAAAGGGAAATGAGAGTTCTCCTTTTTTTTATGTCTCACTTCCAAGATAATACGCAAGCAATACAATCACCAAAAATATTGCTAAAGGTATCAAGCATCCAGAAATAAGTTTTGGTGGTTTCTTAGGAAGAGTACTTCCTTTTGAATCTCCTTTATATTTATAGCTGCTACTGCCTAACATGGATTCAATTCAAATATAGTTTGAATGAACACTCCTGTAAGAATATTGTATGAGTTGGAATTCTTGTGTATTTCATGTTGTTGAAATTTAAATACCTGTACAATATAAGCACTTGATTATTCATTAACTTAAATATATGAAACAGATTCTCAGTGATTTCATGAGCTTACTACTAGGCCAAGGTACATTGTAAATAACAGGCAAAACAAGTGTCCTTATAAGGACAGAGTAAAATATTATAGCAATAAACAACATAAAACAAATTCTTAGCCGGTACATTGTAAGATACAGGCAAACAAAATCGTCCTCGTAAGCCTTAAAGTAAAATACGATATGCATAGATTTCTAATAATTTTATTTATAGTTTTTATATATTCTTGTCAGTACGTAGGAGATAATGAAATTGCTCGTTTTGATTCAGGAGAAATAAAGCAAGAATGGGCAGAGAGTAATGGTGTTAAGCATGGAGTGTTGAAAGAATATTATAAAAGTGGAGAGCTAAGAATGGTGCAAAATTGGGTTGAAGGGAAATTAACTGGTAAAGAGATATCTTATCACGGTAATGGTCAAATTGCCCAATCTTTCAATTATCGTAACAATCTTAAAGTAGGAAAGGCTGAGGTATTTCTTCCAGAAGGACAACTAATTGAAGTTCAGTATTATGATAGTGTTGGAATATTGCTTGATTATGAGAAGTATAATGCTCAAGGAATTAGAAATAATGAAATGAGACTAATAATAGCGGTGGATAAGGATACATTAAATATAGACGAAAAATATAGTGGTGTCATTAGACTTGGAAATATCACTAATGACTATTATAAAAAAGGAACATTGATTATAGCTACTCAATGGAATGCAAATGGTGTTCCTGCTGACACACTACTTGCTTTAAAATCTAGGGAGAACTACTACCCCTTTAAAATATCCCCAACTAATGTTGGGGAGAATATTTTTATTGGTTGTATTTACTATCAAATCCCTTTAGATACAATAGATGGAGTATTGGCAACACAACGTTGTATTGAAGGATTATATAATGTGAAAGATAAATGACCCGTTCTGGCGCAAGTTTAGCGTATCGTAACTTGTGATTGATGAATATAAATAGAGTCTTTGACTCGATAATAGAAGTAAGAATACCGATCAGAAATGATTGAGATTTTTTACTTTAGTATCGTGAAACAAATACTAAGTGACTGGCAAACTGCAAGTAACGGGCAAACAAAAGCGTCCTTGTAAGGACAAAGTAAATAGTAGAGAAGGAAGATTTGGATCTTCATTTTTTTATTTTAAAACAATCCTAAAAACCAACTCTCAATCTGATCCCGCACTGGCGCGAGCTTGTAGCGCGTGGCCGTTTCGAGTAGGGTCATATTATACATAATCAATCTCCAATAATTATTTCACTAAATTCACCCATCCTATTTTTGTTGCAAAACTTACAAAATACAACCCCTCCTTGTTATAAAATTCATACTTACGACTCATTTTTCATCTCTTCTTTCTCTATCTCTATGGACACGAGCTACAAGCCCGCGCCAGCAGGAGTTTATTAAGTCATTACCTTGACCTCAATAACTAATTAATAATAGACACATAAATGGTCATATTTGTTGTTTCAGGCACCAAATTTACCAATTGTTTACTATTTTGAAGTCTAGCTTCATCTGGACTATAAATTACCAATAGATATATACATACTCTCGCGGAGGATGAGGATACGAATTTGGGAGTGGTAAAAAAACCAGTGTATGATATCACTTTATAATAGGAGATGTTTTTTTTCAAATGTCTATCCAGTGCATTTAAAAGAGAGATTGTGTTTATACTACAAAATCATTAACATGAAACTTATAGAGATAACTCGACCGTTCTGTTAGCTCACATTCAAATTTATTCTCCATATTGCCAATATGTACTGAATACTCAAATACAAAAACAAGACTAATACTCAATAATGATTAGGGGGGAAATAAT
Source organism: Cyclobacteriaceae bacterium (assembly GCA_034112085.1). Classification (GTDB taxonomy): domain Bacteria; phylum Bacteroidota; class Bacteroidia; order Cytophagales; family Cyclobacteriaceae; genus JAWUWD01. The sequence goes on along the minus strand of JAWUWD010000061.1, from coordinate 11,867 downwards.
ACCATTAATACATTTCATTATCGCATCAGCAATAATGATCTCTTGTTCCAAAGATAATAATCCAGAACCGGAGAAGCTCGTTGATCAAGCTACTTTTTCCTTGGACTTAATCGTGGGAAGTTCAGGTAATAGTTTAACTCAAGTCGGAAATGTAGAACTAACTGAAGATAGACATGGGAATCCTAATTCATCCTACAAATTCGGTAATACTAACGGATATATTGAAATCAGTAATAGATCCTCTATTAAGATTACTGACGAAATATCTATTTCCGTCTGGGTCAATGCCAACGGAAACCAATCTAACTGGGATAGCATATTAAGCAAGTGGGATGCGACAAGTGAAACGGGTGGAGTAGGCACCGGCTATTACTTAGGGCTCAATCCTGAAGGATTAACGTTAAGATGTAATGCTTCAAGTAACATACTAAATACAGATAATATTTTCCCAACAAATAAATGGGTACATATTGTTTTCACTTATGATGAAGTAACTCTTAAGCTTTATATAAATGGGGATTTAACAAAAGAAGTAGAATCTATTGATCAACTTGTCGACAATGATCTTCCACTTCGAATAGGCCAGTTAAGTGGGGCTGATGATAATGGAAATATGTTTAACGGAGCAATAGATGAGGTTTTTATATTCGATCGCATAATTAACGCTAATGAGGTTATTGAACTATATAAGTTCTAAAAAACTATAAGGATAATGATTTATAGATAGACAAGAACAGTCTACCCCTGTATAAAATGGGCATAAGAATATTACATTATTCAAGCCATTGTAAAGACGTTATTAAATACTCTTCAGATTAACCCAAGTTAGTCTTCAGCTACATTCGATGGAATTCATGTTTTTCATTTCAAAATAACAACTTACTAATTACTAATCAATTACAGAATTAAATAGCCATAAAAATAACTGTGGCTGATAATCAGGTGATCCCTGGTCGATCAATACAGACGTACACTAAATATTAAAGAGATCAGATTTTTAGCAGAATGGTGTTCAAAAATTGAGATCAAATATATCGCTCGTCTAGGGCAAACTTTAATGGGTCTTTGGCATTTTTATCGCCATAGAAATCCATGATGATCTTCATATCGTTCTCAATATTTCCAGAAGGCATGAAACACATTCCCACTCCAGTAGTTCGTGTCTTGTAATCCATGAAAGCGAGACAAATAGGAACTTTGGCTTCCACAGCCGTGTAATAAAACCCTGACTTCCACTTGGTAGTTTTCTTCCTAGTTCCTTCGGCAGTGACTAATATAGCTATTGGTTCTTCTGACTGATTAAATAGATTAGCCATGACCTGAGTCATACTTAGGCGCTCTTTCGAACCATCTTTTGGTGATCGATCGATCCACAGTGCTCCCATAGACTCTATCCATGACCCTATGAGGAATTTATTAAATTCTTTCTTAATAGTAAACCTGGGATTGAGTCCTAGTCTCCTTAGTGCGATCATCGCATACACAAAGTCCCAATTACTTGTGTGGGGTGCAGCTATGATAATGCTTTTTTTGGCCTCTGGCGGACATGGCGAGAAAACCGACCATTTTTTCAATTTGAATATTAAAGAGAATAAAGAAAGTATCATGTTCATTATTGGCTAAAGGTGCTAGTCATAAATGAATAAAACACCTGTCTAATTTCCAAAACAATTGTACCTAAGGTTTTGTTTAGTCAAGGTATTAATTTTATTCAATTACAAATGTAAAATTACAAATTACAATAACAAACCAGGGCTTTTAGAGGTTCATTTGATGACAGAATTAGAGATTAGCATTTACCAACATTTACAGCACGATTTGCAACTATTGTCATAGCAAATCACAACTGATCCATAAGTAACCACTTAACAAAAAAGCACATTGAAACCAATCAATGTGCTTATCCAACATTCAAATCAGAAACTATTAAAACTGAATTCCCAATTTAAACTCTATGCGATTAATCTTTCGAATGGTGTGTTTTGCATCGCCTCCATAAGGTGCGAAATTAGACAACTGATTAGAATAATAGTAATAATTAGGTTCATCATAGGTTATCTTTTGAAACCTATAACCCAACTGTACTAGTAAGATGGCGTTGCCCAAGGGAATATCTATTCCTATACCCGTCTCATATAACAATCCTCCATTTGTATTTCGAGCAGTATCTTGACCATTATCATCCTTGAAATATGTCGGACGACCGTATCCAAAGGAAGCGTAGCCATAGGGAGATACTCCCTTCTCTAATAGTCGGTACTTACTATATAGTGCCACAGAGCCAATATTAAAATCACCATAGTCACCAAACCCCAAAGCAAGTCCAGCGAATAATTTATTACGCTGTACGCCAGACATCAATGCAACAGTAAGACGTCCGGTTAGCCCCTCATTATCATCAAAAGTCTGCCCTATCTGAATGACATTCGTCCATGCCATACTCTGTTTGGCTGAGTCTAATTCCTGTGCATGTGTGAATGCTAGATTAAAACAGACTGCAAGTAGTAGTAGTATCTTCTTCATAATTTTTTTTAATTATCAGCGGTCTTTATTTCACTGATTAAAGTGATATTATTCAAATCGCTATAGTCATACTGATACAGTCCATCTGTACCTATCATCATAAGTACATCATTCAAAGGGATGACGTCCAATGCTTGGATGTCACCGTACTGTACTTTCAAGTTGTCTCCTATAGTATTGACATCAGAAGCATCGTAGATCTTCAGTCCTGCTGTACCATCACATATAAACAAAGCATCTTGATCTATTCCCAATCCATGTGGATTGAACATAGGGTATGTTTTTTCGAGCTGTGGATTAGAGATATCTGAGATATTGATCACTTCTAATCGATTAGAAAATCCTTGACAAGTATTACCAGAACGCAAAGTGACGTAGGCATAGTCTCCTTGTACAACTACTGGATCACAACTTCTAATATGTTCATACTTTGTAATTACAGTTGGTACTGAAGGCTCAGTAAGATCATATATAAACATCCCGTCATTGGCTCCCATAAAGAGCTTATCTTGATATGGAAATAAAGTTTCCACTCCCCATCCAATATTTTGTTTGGAGTGTACTAATGGATTTACTGGGTTGGATATATTGACGGTGATCAGATCACTGCCATTCTCTAGCGTATATAAGTAATTGCTATAGATAGTGAATGTGGCCATCGATCCACCAACGCCTCGATCAGCAATGACACTTGCGGATGAGCCTTCGGCATTTGACAAGGCTATGCCTCCATCTAAGTTGTATCCATCATAAGTGGTATAGTCTGGCTGGCTACAGTCAGATTCAGTGATTTCTACTTTTCTAACTTCATCCCACCCTGTCACCAATCCCAATTCGGGATCTAGATAATATCCATAGCTATTATAGTCACTGAATATGTTTTTTAAACGATTGGCTTCTGAGATATTGGTAGGATCTGTAATATCAAGTACAACCAAATCTACGTAGCTATCCACATACAGATAATTCCCTTTGGCAGAAAGACCTCTATTACCTGGGATAGTGATAAATGAAACTGGTACTGGATTTTTAGGGTCTCTATTATCAATCACATGAAGTCCTTCGTTGGGTTCATTGAGATAGAGATAACCACTCTTAATATATATCTTGCCAAGCTGCTTCAAATCGCGAGGAGATTCTTGCTTGACCGAAGTTCTCAAATCCTCCATAGAAGTGTAAATCGGTTCGTAGTAAGTATAGCTATTCTCAGTCTCGCAGACATCACTACAACTGCCTAACAACATACTTGACAATATCAATAAGACGAGCAGTGCGCTGACCTTAGACTGAAGTAAGTGTGTTCTTTTGAAGTTTATTGGTTCGGTCATTTTCATATCGTTAGTTTTTATGTTCTAACCATAAGACACTGCAATACCGAAATCGGTTGGAACGGAAATTGAATAAATAATTAATTGAACGTAAGAGAAAAATTCAATTTCATAGTACTCTATTGGTAAATACCTGATATGATATTTTCTTGAGGCGCTGTCAATAAGGGCACCACCAAATAAGTTGGGAAAAGTATTATTTCAAAATATATTTGAACCTAAATCCTAGAAAAAAGGCAGTAGGTTTACTCTGAATAAAGGCCTCTGACTTGGTCACTCCATCAATTGAGAAACGATAATCAGGCACCAATGCCAGTTGATAATGATCACTCCATTGATAGAAAATCTCCGCGCCAAATAACCCATTAAAATTAAGTGGCTTATAGGGTGACGTTTGCCCATTAGTAACTTCTACATTATCATTGACCCCTGACTTATCCTTGAGTGTGTTTTTCAAAAAGAAATTGGTCGCAACACCTGAAGAAAGTGAAATACCTATTTTACGATCTAGCAATTTATAACCCAATTTAAAAGGCACAGCGATATACTCAAAATTATTACTCAAACCATAAGCATCGGTAGTAGTCAAGACACCATCATCGAGTGAGGCTGAGTTGTTGTATCTTAAAAAAGCCTGAGAATCATTGTTAGCATCACTCGTGACTACATTGGAAGTTGCTCCAGAAGAATACTTGCTATACTCCACACCTCCTTGGAGATAAGTTCTTTTACCAATCTGCTTACCAAAGTCTGCACTGACCGCATAAGAAAATGCCGGAGTTTCCGTATTTGATTGATTGATATCACCAGTATTTAGAAAAACTTCTTGACCATCAGTAGTAACACCTTGTACCATATCATTAGAGAGCGCAAAAGCATCACTTTCACCACCACGATTCACATTCGACTCATAACTTCCTGCTCCAAGAGACAGGCCTGCCCACATACTTCGAAAATCCACCTTCGCTCCCCCATTTTGCATTTTAATGATTTCTAGCATGTCAGGCACCTTTCTTGGTTCTATTGCTATATTCAAATTGGCCAATATTTCAGAATTTAATCTTTGTACTACTGATGGGTTCCTTAGGCCATTCTCTTTATCTGTAGAGTATGCTTGACTATTTTTATTCTCATTGAACTCACTCACTAAAGCAATATTTTCAGCTTGACTTGTCAATATTGACTTCGCATTTTGTAAAGGGCTATTCTGATCCGCAATTTCATTTGAGAAGTCAGCAGCCTCATCAGTCTTTGCCAATTGATTTCGAGAGATTCCATTATTTGGAGAAGTATTCTCTTTATTACTTTCTAAATCACTATCATGAATAATACTGATCGCATATTCATCTTTAGATATATTCGCAGTGAACCCTAAAGCAGCTTGTTGATTTGGCATTACTATTTCAGCATTTTGACATTTTTCTTCTTCCAATAAAGCAATCTCTCTTAGTAATACATGCTCTTGTGCTGCCAGTATTTCATAATCCCCAAGGATAGTCGAATAAGAATAATAACTCACTATGCCAACTCCTATTAGCATTATAATCGAAGCTGCTGCCATCCATTTCCAGTAAATAATACTTTTTGATTGTTTTTTGGCCTGACCACTGGCAATCTCTGCTCTGACATTGGACCATACATTAGTCGGTGGCGAAATTTCAGCGCCTTCAAAGGCACTTTCCCATTCATTTTCAAAATTATTTTGTGCGCTCATAACTCCTCCTTTCTTCTTGATTGATCATGTTTCTTAGCAATAGTTTAGCACGAGAATATTGCGACTTTGAAGTTCCTTCAGAGACATTAAGCTGTCCTCCTATTTCTTTGTGAGAAAATCCTTCAATAGCGTACATGTTGAATATCACCTGGCACCCTTCAGGCAAAGCACGTATCATAGCCAATAATTCTTCTAAGTGGAATCCTGACAATGTCAACTCCTCCTCCTTGTGTGATGTAAGTTCCTCAACATCAGTCATTGGAAACATATATAACTTACTCCGCTGACTGTTCAACGCAGTGTTTACAACTATTCGTTTTATCCAGCCTCCTATAGTCGTTTCTCCTTTGAACTGATCAATTTTGTCAAATATCTTAATAAATGCCTCCTGAAGAACATCTTCAGCCTCAAGCTGAGAGCGTGTATATCGAAGGCATATGACATACATCTGCTTAGAATATTGTGCATATAATTTTTCCTGCGCATCTGCTTCGCCTTTTATACATTGACTTATTAATACTTGCTCTTCGCTCATTCAGAATATATCCCCTATCGTATAGACACGCGATCTTTAGGATTGGTTGGAATACCTCAATTATCGTACTAAAATATTAAGAATTGAATAGGCCTTGGAAAGGATAGAAGTAGAACTTTCATTACGTTAGAATCTATTTCAGTGCAATGAAAACATTAGCCTATGGCTTTTGGAATCGTGAAGAAAAAAGAAGTCCCTCGCCCTTTCTCACTTTCAATAAAATATTCACCCCCATTGCTTGCTATTAGATCTTTTACAATTAGTAAGCCAAGTCCAGTACCTTTTTCTTTAGCGGTTCCCACGGTTGCACTTACCAAATTCTTAGAAATTACGTCATCAACTTTTTCTTCAGTCATACCAACACCATTGTCGACTATTGACACCTCCACGAACTTATCGTTCTTAGATTTAACACTTACATGAATAACACCTTCTTCGTTAGTAAACTTGATTGAGTTATTGATAATGTTTCGTAAAACTACTTCGAGCATACCTTTATCTGCATATGCCATTAACTTGCCTTCAATAATGCTTTCTAGTTTTATGTTTTTTTGTTTAGCGACAATTTCAAATGGAGTGAGTATAGACAAACTGGATTCTCCAATATCAAAAATATCCTTTTCTACTTCTAGCCCCTGTATTTTCATCTTAGACCATGTCAATAAATTATTAAGCATAATCGATGCTGACTTCGTAAAAGCGTAAATATCAACTTTGACCTCTTCGAACTCATTCTTTGATAAATCTAGAAATTCAAAATTTTCAATCAGCATTAAAAGCGAATTAAATGGACTTCTCAAATCATGAGAGATAATGGAAAACATTTTGTCCTTCATATTATTAGCCTCTTTGAGACTCTCAGAGCGACTTAGTAATTCTTTCTGAGATTGCAAGATCTCATTGTTTTGTAGCTCCAATAAATCCCGCTGCTCAGCTAACTTTTTATTAGCCTCTTGTTTTTTCCTATTGTTTCTAATGTAGATCGTCAATACTATAACTATAAAGACTACCACTAAAATCAATAAATATAGAATAAGACGCTGATTCTTGTTAGTCTGACTTTGAAGGTTTTGCTGGGTTTGTAGAAGTTCTATCTCCTTTTGCTTTTGACTAATTACGAAGTTCTCTTCCAGTCGTGATAACTCTTTATTCTTCTCTAGATTAAACATACTATCCTTAGATGCAGTATATGCTTTAAAGTAGTTTAATGATTCTACGTAGTTGCCACTACTATTATAATTATCAGATAAAATCAATGCTGAATTTTTCGTATTTTCCAGATAGCCTACTTTTTTCGAAATATCAAAAGTACGCTCAGCATAACGATTGCTTTGGTCTAGCTTACCTCTTAATTGATAAATTTCACTTATCCCTCTCGTACTATAAGTGATAATTCGAGGCACTTGCAAATCTTCTGATATTTCTAGCGCTTCAAAATAGTTTGACAGTGCTTCATCAAGTTGGTCAATCTTTTGTAGAACATCTGCTTTGGTATTCTTTACTATAGAATACATGATATCATACTCAGTATTATCATAAGTCTTAAGTACAATGTCCAGATACTTGATCGCACTATCATACTCATCTAACATATAATAGGTCCTACCAATATTAGCATGGGCCCTTTTGATATTATATGAATCGTCTAATTGCTGATAAATTTTGATCGACTTATCATAGTATTCCAGAGACTTACTATTCTCCCCATCCATGTTATAAGTATTTGCGATACTATTGTAACTCTGGCCAATTCCTTTGACATCATTGATCTCTTCAAACATTCCCAAAGCCTCCATGGAAAGTTGTAAAGCTTCCGGGTAAAATGCCTTCATCCAATAAGCACCAGACAATCTATTTTTAGACCAAGCCGCTCCTTTCTTATAATTCAGTCCAATTGAAATATCATAAGCCTGTAGTGCTAGCACTATTGCAGTATCTGGATTAGTGGATTTAATAATATCAGAAATTTCAATTAATAAATCTACGCGGGTTGTATCCTCGTAAGTATGCCGCGATAAAAGCGATTGAAGACTATCAAGTTTTTTGACTTGAGCCAAACCAATCGTAGAGATAAGCAGAATGGTAATAACTATAGTTAAAATTAATCTTGACATAAGTGATCAGTTATATTTACTTAAAAAAAAATATTTTCACTAAAAAAAATATAAGATAAACTTAAGGGAAAATATTTTAGTAATTCTGCCGTATAATGAATTATTAATCTTACTTATTGATTTCCTATTACCACATTAAATCAGCTTTCAACACTTTCAAAAGTTGTATCAAATAAGACATTCTTTATGAGTGAGTCCTTTGATAACTATCAAACTCCACAATGAAGGTTGAACCATTACCCTCTTCACTTTCACACCAGACTTTACCATTAACCGCTTCGACATATTTCTTCACAATGGAAAGTCCCAAACCTGTCGAGTCTTCTCCAGATGTAGGACTAGCTGTCAACTTCTGATACATCCTGAAAAGTTTAGTCATATCCTTTTTGTTTATCCCCTGTCCTTGGTCTATAAATTCGACTCGAACTTTATCCCACTGCTGGCTCAATCTCACTATGACAGTCTTCTCTAAAGGCGAGTATTTGACTGCATTGGACATGAGGTTCTCAAAAACTTCTGAGACATAGCTCGGATCCGCTAAAATAGTCGTTGTATCTTCTGTGATCTTTTGTTTTATAGCGATAGATTTTTTCGCAGCCCTTTCGTCAAACCTTCCTATTGCATCTTTTAGCACCTTTTTAAGATCGACTTCTTCAAAAGAAATATTGAGTGATTTCGATTCAATTGCACTGACATCGAGAATCTTTGTCACCATATTCCTAAGACGTTGTGTAGATTCATCGATCTTAGTGATATATTCCTTTTGTTCTTCGTCTTGATCAGTAGCTGTAAGCTTTATAATGCTCAAGATACCACTAATTTGATTTAAGGGGCTCTTTAAGTCATGTGCTACGATCCCTATGAGATTATTCTTCTCCTCGTTAAGATCAAGCAATTCAATATTGATTCCTTCTATTTGCTGTTTTTGCTCATTTATCTCTGAAAATTGATTTTGCAATTTTTTATTATCTCGCCTCTTAATCGCATAACCTATTAGGATTAATAAAAGTATAATTACTAAAAATACGGAGGCACCTATAAAGTATCGTTGTCTAACATTTCCCTTTTCAAGCTGCAATTGCTGGAGTTCTAGTTGGGAACTTTGCAATTGTATTTCCTTCTGTCTTTCATTCTCACGTAGCTGACTGTTTTGAATCTCTGTATTCTGTAAATCTCTTTTTTGCTCAAGAACTATAATTTCTTGACTCTTAATAGAGGTCTCTATTTGTTCTTGCTGAAGTAGCAGCTCCTGAACTTTTCTCTCTTGCTCCAGTTGATCATTTTTCAAAGAGCTGTTTTGTAATTCCCGTTTTCTTAGCAATAGTTCTATATCTTGCCTCTCCTTCTCAAATTTAACTTTTTCAGCTCTTGACTCCAATTCTCGCATTTCTCGATCTATAATACTCAGCTTGGATTCCTTCTCTGTAGTTTCTACCACAAACTGCTTGTACCGTTCTCTATCTCGCACCCCCTGTTCATGATACAATACGCTATCCTGAATCAGTGAATATTCCTTATAGCTGACCAATGCACTTTCGTGATTACCAAGTCGTTCATTTATCTCAGATAATCTCTTATAATTTTCTGCAAGCATTCTTTTGTATTCTGTATGCTCCAACAGATCAATAGCTTTAGTGGTATGCTCTTTTGCTTTGCTGTAATTCGATAGACTTAAATAGATAGATGCTAGATAGTTCTGCATAACTGCAACCTCTATTACAGAACCACTTTTTTCTTTAATCTCCAGTGCATCATTAAATATTTTTATGGAGCTTCTGTAATCTCCAAGCGCCTGATATATAACCCCGATGTTGATCAAATTAGAAACAATTTCATTATCATTAACACCATTTTTATTTAGCTGACGATTAAGTTCCAGTGCTCCATTAAAGTAGCTGAGTGCATTTTCAAGATCTTCTACTCCTTTATAAATAAATCCAATAGCATTCAGAGAAATAGCTGTATTGATAGAATCCGATAATGCTTCGTTTATTTCCAGTATTTGGAAATTGTATTTCAGCGAATTGTCATGATCATCAAGCCGGTTATAAATAGAAGCAATGCTCTTAAGTGTATTTATGGTCAACTGCTGATTTTTATTCCTTTGATGAATAGCAAGCACTTTTTCATATTGACTTAATGCTTGATCGGAGTCTTTCAATTTGAGATGTGTTTCAGCAGTAGTCAGCGATAGAGTTATCCTCTCATCTTCACTGAGTAATTCACCTCCAATATTGTTCGCATTGTCAAAATAAATCAATGCCTTTTCAGGAACTCCCCAGTCAAAAAATAATTGACCAATTTTATAGTTTACCCTATATAACTTCTGTTGATCCTTCTCCTTTTCAATCTCGGAGAGTGCCTGAAGATAATAATTCAACCCAGAGGAATAATCTCGCTTGGACTTATGAGCCTCAGACAATATCATCAAACTTTCTATTACGCCATCCGTGTAGTCTATTTTGTTTGATTCGCTTAATGAAGTTGTTGCCAACTCTATTGATCTATCATACTTATAGCTAGTAAGTTCTTCCGCAGATTGCTTCAACATTTTATTGATGGCAATACGATTAGGGTCATTGGTTTGTGCTAACAACTGAACACTCGTGAGCAAAACATATAGCAATACCAAACAACTCACCCTGTAGGAGTTGGTGATATATTGGATATTACTATTGTATAGAATGGTTTTCATCAGCTAAATTAATTCATTTACAATAAGAGAAATTAACTTCCCATGAAGCTACTCATATAAAATTACTATTGAAATTAAAAACAATGAGTCAACCACATATACGAAATAGAATATTCAATAAATGCCAGTAAACATATGGTGTTTAGAAAAAAATAGTCCCAAATACTGAACTATTATTATTTGTAAATGTTTGAACAAAAGCATCTTACTTTCTAAATAAGGGGCGAATAATCTGCGAAACATAACGAAATCACAAATCGCTAAAAGTGTATTTTTTCGATGAAAAAAAGCAATTCAGTGAACATTTTATCTAATTATTTGTTGTAGGTTTGCAGTCTATTTGAATTTAGTCTAAATAACACACATGAGTAAAGACGAGCAAATATTAGAAGAGTTCACTAACAAAGAATACGAGCACGGTTGGACTGTTGACTTTGAAGCTGATGAAGCTCCAAAAGGTCTTAGTGAAGATATCGTAAGATTTATTTCTGCAAAGAAAAACGAGCCAGACTGGATGTTGGATTGGAGATTGAAAGCCTATGCAAAATGGCAAACCATGACTGAGCCTAAGTGGCCAAATGTCCACTATCCAAAAATGGACTTTCAGGATATGATATATTATTCTGCTCCTAAGAAGCAGAAGAAGCTTAACAGTTTGGACGAAGTGGACCCAGAATTGAGAGCTACTTTTGAGAAATTGGGTATTTCCTTAGATGAACAAAAGAAACTAACCGGAGTAGCAGTGGATGCTGTTATTGACAGTGTATCAGTAGCTACTACATTCAAAGATAAATTATACGATTTAGGAATCATCTTCTGCTCATTTAGTGAAGCAGTACAAGAGCACCCTGAATTGGTCAAAAAATATATGGGCTCTGATGTCACAGTTGGAGACAACTAATACGCACCGCTCAACTCGGCTTTATTCTCAGTCGGATAATTCAGCTATAATCCAAAA
>JAWUWD010000060.1:0-21214 GCA_034112085.1 Cyclobacteriaceae bacterium | reverse complement strand
GGGCTGTATTCGATTCACTAAATCCATTTTGATTGAGGAAACTCAGATCAAGGAATTTATAGCTCGGGCTATTTATCTATGGAATGATGGTGAAGATATTGGGTGCTAACCTCTATCTGTATCTAGAATGGCATACTCATAGTTATCAGCCCAGCCCGTCTTCAAAGGCAAGGACTTTCTTTTTGCTCCTTCTCTAGTCATCCCTGCTTTTTCAAGGACTTTAGCCGATCCGATATTTTCGACCGCACATCCAGCTTCGAGTCTATGTAGTCCAAGGTCAATAAATCCAAAGTCAATAATTTTACTTAACGCCTCTGTTCCAAACCCTTTAGCCCATTGATCAGGGTGCAGCTTAAACCAGACTTCTGCAGATTTTGATTTCACACCCCCTAGCTTCAATGCTATTAATCCTACAAACTCATTATTGAGAAGTTGTTCTATAATGAAAGTATAATCTTTAATATCCTGACATTGAACATCAGTTATTAAGGCTTCGACTATTTCCTTTGTTTCAATGATGTCTTTAGGAATTCCAAGTGTATTGAACTCATCTACCTCTGGAAAAGAATGCAGGTCGTGTATTGCCCCTAAATCAGAAATCTGTACTAGCCGGAACTTCAATCTTTCAGTTGACAACTGTATATTTCTCACCTCTTCACTACTCATTTTTCGAATTTGGTAAGCTCACTATACCCCGTCAGTTTACCACCTTTGTTGTATGATTCTGATCTTACCATTCCTATTTCTTCAGCATACCACTCTTTAGATGTGTTTTCTATTTTCATTATCATTTTGGTACTCATCTTTTGAGACACTACCAAGCATTTGAATGTTCCTGCTGGAGTGGTTAGGTCCTCTTTTGCCTCGATCTTCCTATCTGTTAATGCAATTTTCATCGTCATTATTGGTGTACCTCCAGTACCAACTGCTATAGACAATAGCCCATCATTCAAATCAGTTCCCACCTCATCATCCATTGAAGGTATTTCTAGTTCAGAGGCATCCATATCAACATCCATGTCTTTATATGCTTGCATTGATGCACCATCCATTTTCAGCGCCATACTCAATTCAAATTTCCCATTCTTACAGTATGCTTCATAAGTATTCGCAAATACTTCTTTTCCTTTTTTGTCGTATGACACTGATTTGATAGTGAACGTTGATTGGTTATCAGTCTCTACTTTATCCAATAACTCAAAGGCCGTCTTACCTGATTGTTTCCCCTTCCCAGAGTAGTTGGTAATTTCCCATTTAGCGCCTTTAGAAACAGGCACATAAGGTTTACAATCGGATTGAGAATAACCAATTTGGATAAGAAGGGATAAGAATAAAGTAGTGAATATTTTCATGTCTATTATTTTATAAGTCCTTGAACATTAGACAGTAAAGTTAATAAATCCTAGCTTATCTCCTTCTTCTTTGCAGCGTTGACAAACAACACGTTACCAATACCTTCGTAGCCCTCAAATAGGGCATCTTCTTTCTGCTTCATTGCCTCGCTTCTAAAACCTACAATGGTGAGATCGGCATCTTGTGATTTTTGATTGATTACTTCCTTGGTACTCACATCTTGCTGTTTGGCTATTAACTCTACATTGTTAGTTGAGATGGGTAGTCTTCCATCTTTAATCAATTCAATCAATTCGGCTCGTTGTTCAGCCATTTCATCAGCAGGAAAAATCGCAAGGATTTTAATTTGTGCTTTCTTCCAGTCAGGGTGTCCCATGAGTACATATCCCATCATGATCATCAGATTACCATTTTGCAAATCAGCCGGTGTAATCCAAATGTGAATATTATTCATAAAACCGAACTCTTTTTCAGAAGTTCCAAGAATACAAATATCTAAGTCAGCTGCACGCACTAGCGTAAAATTCTCTACAATCTGATGCAGGTTATCCGGCTCTGCCTTTGCATACTCAAATAATATCATATTGATATCCTTTCCTGAAACACTAGGCAATTGAATGGCCTGAGCAATCGCACTAGTGAATGAAGGTGATATCATTGTGTCGAGATATACATTACTTTTATTCTCTCCAGAGATCTTGATCAATCTTGTTAGTTCATCGTTAGACTGTTGATAGGATTCTTTGGAGAAGTAGCCATTCATATAGTGTATGTAAGTACCAAACCCGTATCGGTGAGAAACCCAGCGCATAAAATTGAAGGCTATTGGTCGTTGAAAGAAATCTGCTGAAATACAGATCACAGATGGCCTCCAATTCTCCTCACTTCGTTCAGCATTCTGGATAAAGACTTGAATCTGACGACTCAGCTGGAATACGACTCCTTGAAATATTTTTACCAGCCCTTCGCTGTCCTTCTTGGTATTGGATATGATCAAATAAGTGATGGTCATCAGTGCCACTGCTATCATTGCGTATTGGGCATTCATGCTGAACATGAGGTATATACAGAGGACAGCTCCTATCAATGAAATATACCACTTTGACTTAAAAGATGGTCTGTACGATGGGTCGGCAGCAAAGTGTTGTAGAAAAGAGATGAGACAAATAGATCCATAAGTGATCATAAAGAACATAGAAATAATTTGCGCAACGACATTGACATCACCTATCAGCACAAATACCACAGCTATAATACTGGTGACAATGGTCGCATTATAAGGCTCATTGGTTTCTGGTTTCCCTTTAGCCAGCGTCCTATTTACTTTGGGTGCAGGAAAAATACGATCCCCAGCAAGTGCTTGCAAGGTACGAGGCGCAACCATCATGCTTCCCAAAGCTGATGATATGGTAGCACAAGCCAATCCAAATGGTATGATCCACCACCCCCAGACGGCAATCTTAGACATGACCAATTGATCATTGACGAGGTCATAAGGGCTGGCAGAGATAGTTAGCTTGTAGGCTATAAACACATATATAACCATCCCAATGACGGTTGCCATCATCGTACCTACTGGAATAGACTTCTTCGGATCTTTAAGATCGCCTGATAGCCCAACGCCTGCGGTCATCCCAGTAAAGGCTGGGAAGACTATGGCAAAAACAAAGAAAAAGCCCTTCCCGTCCTCGACTTTCGCGAGCATATTAAATTCTGTCCCAGCAGCCTGGTATCCTGTTTCACCAACAAAAAACAAAATCAAAGCCACAAATAGAATTCCTACTACGACATATAGTGCTTTCATCCCGATATCAGCCCCCTTCTTCATCATCAAAATACTCAGCAGAATCACTACAGGCAAGCTGCCCAATCGCTTATCTAATAGAATACCGTACTCAACACTAATATAATCTATGACAGGAGTGAATGCCTCGGCAAAAGCGATTACATAAAATGCCACACTAACGGCCTGGGACATATATAGAGCAATCCCAATAGCAGCACCTATATTGATCCCAAATGATCTGGAGATGATATAGTATTCTCCTCCCCCTTCTACTTTTTGATTTGTTGCTATTTCAGCAATAGCCATTGCTGTGGGAATGGTCACGAGATGACCAAATAGGATGATTCCTAATGTTCCCAAAAACCCTAGGTTACCCACTGCATAACCAAACCTAAGGAACATCACTGCACCAAGGATGGTGGATATTGCTGTGAAAAATACGGGAGCTGTACCGAAGTTGGCTTTACTTTTCTTTAAATCCATTCAATCTTAAAATTAAGTGAATAAGTTAAGTGGTTTATCTGGAATAGAAAAAAGTCTCAGATGTTCTCTGAGACTTTTTAGTGTTAATAATAATCTTAATAAGATCTAAGTTCAGAAATTGCCTGTTCCACTTTATCCGCGTTAGGCAACATTTGCTTCTCAAGTTCCACATTAAGTGGAATAGCTGGAAGATTAGCTGAGCCCAAAGTTTGCACGGGTGCATCTAACTGTTGGAAACATTCTTTAGATATACGACCCGCCAAAGACTCGGCAAATGAGTTCATTAATGGCTCTTCTGTCAACACCAATACCTTACCATGGCGCTTGGTGCTTTCTATCACTGCTTCCCAGTCAAGAGGATTCAGCGTTCTCAAGTCTAGTATTTCTACAGCACCATTGTGTTGCTTAGCTGCGGCCTTGGCCCAATGAACTCCCATACCATAAGTGATGACCACTAGAGAATCTCCATTATCAATATTTTCTTGAGAGGCTTCTTGGACCGTATATGCCTTCCCAAGAGGGATAATGTATTCATCATCTGGCTCAAAAGTCTTCGCATCTCCAGTCCCCTTAACTTTGGACCAGTAAAGTCCCTTATGCTCAAGCATGATGACTGGATTAGGATCGTGGAAGGCAGCTTTCATCAACCCCTTCATATCCGCGGCATTGGATGGATAGACTACCTTGATACCTCTGATCGTCAATAGGGTAGATTCTATACTCCCTGAATGATAAGGTCCCCCTCCGCCATATGCACCAATGGGTACACGAATAAGCGATTGAACAGGAAATTGTCCCTTAGACAGATAGCAACTTTTGGAAAGTTCTTCTACCAACTGATTCATCCCAGGCCAGATATAATCTGCAAATTGTATCTCCACGATAGCCTTAGCTCCTACAGCCGACATACCAGCTGTTGAACCTACAATGTAAGCCTCTTGAATAGGCGTATTAAAAACTCTGCTATCTCCATACTTTTGTGCAAGTGTAGCCGCTTCACGAAATACTCCTCCTAATGTGCCACCAACATCTTGACCATAAAACAAAGCTTCTGCATTCTGCTTCAATATGTCATCTACAGCATGTAAGGCTGCATCCACCATCACTACTTTTTCTGCTCCTTTTGGTTTACGAACGCCACTTTCTTCTGTGAT
This sequence comes from Cyclobacteriaceae bacterium, assembly GCA_034112085.1. Taxonomy (GTDB): domain Bacteria; phylum Bacteroidota; class Bacteroidia; order Cytophagales; family Cyclobacteriaceae; genus JAWUWD01. The sequence goes on along the minus strand of JAWUWD010000060.1, from coordinate 16,438 downwards.
TGGAGATGGTGCAAACTCGTGTGTATCAAATTCTTCTATATTTGGCTCAGGAGCATTTACTGCTCGTTCGTAGTCAGCCATGACCACCTTCTCAGCATCATTCTTGATCTTATTAAGTGTACGCTTAGAATGTCCTTCAGATAACAAATAATCTAATAATTTGTCATAAGGATCAGTCTCAGAATGCAATTTCAAATCTTCTTCAGTTCTATACCATTCCTTTCTAACTCCGGAAGTATGATGACCCAACAATGGACAGGTAGCATGGACCAAAATAGGTGCTCTTTTCTCTCTTACATAAGCAAAAGCTTTCGCTAGACCCTCGTATGAATTTTTGAAATCAGCTCCATCTACACGAAGCCTTGCAAGTCCTTTGAATCCTGCTGCAAACTCGTAAGCATCCATCGCTCGCATCTCAGCGCCAGTTGCAGATATTCCCCAGTCATTATCCTGTATCAAATAGATCATGGGTAACTTATGAAGCACAGCCATTTGAAACGCCTCAGACACCTCTCCCTCAGTCACCGCCCCATCTCCAATAGAGCAAACTACTACCGGCTTCAACTCACTATCCATCAAGCCTTGCCCTTCCAAGTAATGGATTGCATGTCCCATTCCTGTAGCAGGAATAGCTTGCATACCTGTTGCAGAACTTTGGTGAGGAATAATTGGGAAACCTTCTCTCTTCAATGAAGGGTGGTTGTAATAAGAACGTCCACCAGAAAAAGGATCATCTGCTTTTGCCATCAACTGAAGCATGAGCTCATAGGGCTCCATACCTAGACCCAGCAATACGGACTCATCTCTATAATATAGTGCAGCATAATCTGTTGGTGTCAAATGAAAGGCTGCCGCCAATTGGATGGCTTCATGACCTCTGGACGTACTGTGAACATACTTTGCACAAATATCTTTCTCTTCATCATATAACTGCGCCATTCGTTTGGCTACGCACATCAATCGATATGCTTTCAGATATACATCTTCTTCACTATTCTTAGTATTCTTGCTTTTCTGCTTTTCTTTCACCGCCATCTTTGCTGATTTGCTGTTATTTTATCGGTTGCGAATCTAATGATTTTGCCTGTTGGTTCATCGTTTTTAGTACATTGTTTTTCATAAAAAGTCAGCGATCAGTAGATGTTAGCACCTATCTCAAACCTGTTCTATTTGTTAATTTATAAGCTATTCTTTTCCATAATTTAAATCTCTAACTATAAATTTGAGAGTAGTGTATTTTAGTTTATACTGTTACCCTATCTTTACCCCAGAATATTAATTATGAGAGAAGAAATCACCAACTGGTTCAAATCATTACAAGACAACATTTGCCGCTCCATAGAGGTGACTGATGGTAGCGGAAGTTTTCAAGAAGACTTATGGGAACGAGAAGGCGGTGGTGGTGGTAGAACGCGGATATTGAAAGAGGGGAATATCATTGAAAAAGGTGGGGTAAATTTCTCTGCTGTCCATGGAAAGACTCCAGATAGCATTCTTAAAGCCTTGAAACTTCCAGAATCAGATTTTTTCGCAACCGGGGTTTCAATTGTGATGCATCCGAAAAACCCAATGGTTCCAATTATTCATATGAATGTTCGATATTTCGAAATGAGTAACGGCACTTCGTGGTTTGGTGGCGGAATAGATCTTACTCCTCATTATGTAAATAAGGAAGATGCTATATTCTTTCATCAGTCTTTGAAAAATGCTTGTGACTTGCATGACGAATCATATTACACTGATTTCAAGAAATGGGCAGATGACTATTTCTACATCAAACATCGTAAAGAGACCCGTGGAATTGGAGGAATATTTTTTGATAGACTTGCCGAATCTGATACACATAGCAAAGAACAACGTTTTGACTTTGTAAAAGAAATCGGAAGTACCTTCGCTCCTATCTATACTAGCTTGATGGAGAAAAATCATTCTCTGCCATATGGAGAAAATGAAACTTCTTGGCAGAAACTAAGAAGAGGAAGATATGTAGAATTCAATTTGGTCTTGGATAAAGGCACCAAGTTCGGGCTAGACACGGATGGACGGACAGAATCTATACTCATGAGTCTTCCACCTCAAGCGAATTGGGAATACAATTATCAAGCAAAACCAGAAAGTAAGGAGCAGGAAACTTTGGACTTGCTGAAGAAAGATGTCAACTGGGTCTAATTAGGTTTATAATCTCGCACCCAAAGACGTGCATCTGTAATTGAATTAAACAGTTTGGTTGGTATCGCTGGACGATTGATCATAATCGCATAATTGCCAATGATCTTAGAGAGTCCTGAACTGATGATAATAGCAATAGCAGACATTCCTTCTGTCAATGTAGAGGATAGCGCTCTACCTTCTTTGGTTATTTTATCAATTTCGGTGAGATCAAGTATCCAAGGTATTGGCCTTTCTGGATCCAACAGTGGTTTTCTTGCCTCAAAATTTTCCTTTATTTCTACCACATCAACGTGAGCCTTCTTAAGTATATTGCCATATAACACATCATCTACTACCCAATATTCTGTGGTTTTAGTGGTGATGACTTCTGTTGATTCGCTTGGTATTTCCATGTCGGTAAATAAGTTCTTATTTTTGAATCAAACTAATTAATTATAATTTTTGGCAATATCATATGATCGAATTCCTGATAGACTTAGATGTTGATCTATTCATATTTCTCAACGGATTACATTCCCCAGCGATGGACAATATTATGTTCTTCATTTCTGGAAAGAAAGAATGGATTCCGCTTTATTTAGTATTCGTAGGACTGATTGTCAAGCAATTCAAATGGCAATCCATTTGGATATTACTAGGTATAGGATTGACCATTACATTATCGGATCAATTGGCGTCAGGAATTATGAAACCATTATTTGGTAGATTACGCCCATCAAGATCTCCTGACTTAGATGGACTAGTCCATATCGTCAATGGATATACTGGAGGAATGTTTGGCTTCGCTTCCTCCCATGCTGCTAATGCTTTCGGACTAGCCACTTTCCTTTGGTTAGCATTTAAAGAACAATACAAATGGTTTGTGTGGATATTTTTATGGGCAACTATTGTGGCTTATAGCCGCATATATCTAGGAGTACATTATCCTGGGGATATTATTATTGGAGGATTGATAGGTCTTGGATTTGGACAATTGGGATATCGAGTACAGCGTTACGCTGGCAATCGCTGGCCAATTAAGAAGTAATTATAAAGTCAATATATCTTGGGTTCGCTTACTAATAGACGAACTGAAGACCTAAGCGAAAAGGCACCTAAATAGACAAAATCAGCTCAGTTACCTCTGTAAAAGTATGTTTATGAAACCCGGCATGATCGCTTTCTATTTCATCCGACACTAATATCGTTCGTATATCAAACTTTTTCGCTGGAATCAAATCTCGATCCTTATCACCAACCATCCATGACAATTTTGGATCGATATTAAATTTAGCCATCGCCTTTTCAAACATTAGTGAATCTGGCTTTCTGGTCAAGGATTCAGTAACTACTGGGTGATATGGCGCATAGTACATGTGATCAAACATTCCGCCACAGGCATTTTGAAGAACTTGATGACAAGCATTCATTTGATCTCTAGTATAAATCTCTTTGGCTAACCCGGATTGATTGGTCACCATCACTATAATATAACCAGCATCTTTAAGTCTTTTGATACCCTCTACAACTCCTGGAAGTATTTCAAAATCTTCTAACAAATAGGTATATCCACCGCGTTCACGATTCAATACACCATCTCTATCCAGAAAAACACATTTATTTTTCATTATTAAGCAACATTTCATCATCCAAATCAGTTTGGATAAGGTGTAATAAAGGTATTTTATTACTTTTGAAAAAGTGTTGTGTAAAATTTCGTGCTATCCAGTGAACAATAGTCTTGTAATCATCCCTACTTATAATGAGAAGGAAAATATTGAAGCAATTATTGCCGAGGTATTCTCTCTTGAAAAAACATTTGACGTCCTCATCGTAGATGATGGATCACCAGATGGAACAGGTCAAATCGTCAAAGATCTTCAATCGAAATACAACACGACTGATAAACGGCTTTCATTGCTTGAGCGATCTGGGAAATTAGGGCTTGGAACGGCCTATATTGAAGGTTTCAAATATGCCATCGATCGCAAGTATGATTACATTTTTGAGATGGATGCTGACTTTTCCCATAATCCATATGATTTGCAAATGTTATACAAATCTTGTCATGATCAAGGACATGATATGGCCATCGGATCAAGATATGCCAAAGGCGTAGTTAATGTGGTCAATTGGCCAATAGGAAGAGTACTAATGTCCTACTTTGCCAGTGTATACGTCAGGTTTATTACTGGAATGCAGATCATGGATACTACGGCAGGATTTGTCTGCTACAAACGTGAGGTATTAGAAACCATTGATCTTGATGGTGTAAAATTTATTGGATACGCCTTCCAAATAGAAATGAAGTTTACGGCCTACAAATTTGGATTTAGCATTGAAGAAGTACCTATCATATTCACTGATAGAACAAAAGGGACTTCCAAAATGAGTCATGGAATTTTCAAAGAAGCCGTAATTGGCGTTTTACAAATGAAAATCAATAGCTGGTTCAAAAAGTACTTAAAAGAAGAAGCTGCGCCAGCAGCTGAAGGCACTACTTCAGAAGTTGAATCTACCATGCAGGCCTAGTTGCTGACCTGCATTGCGGTTAATCTAAAACTAGTCAAACCGAATTGCTTTAATAGGGCGTATTCTTACAATTAACAATGTGGGAATGGCGAGAATAGCATAAACAACGACAAGAGTTAATAAGTTGAGGATAAGTACCACATCCCAATCCCAACTGATAGGCACATAGCTCATATAATAATCTTTCGCCTCTAACGGAATCACATGAAAGAAATATTGGATCGCACAAAGCGACAGTCCTATAGCATTTCCCAACAATAATCCTTTGCCCAATAACTGCAGCCCGGAGTAATTAAATATCATCCGAACCTGTTTGTTAGTAGCGCCCAGAGCTTTGAACATTCCAATCATTTGGGTACGTTCCATGATTAGGATCAAAATAATGGAAATCATATTGAAACACACTACACACAAAATCAAACCAAGGAATATATTGACTTGTCTTCTGATCAAGTATAGCCAATCAAAGACTTGGACATACTTATCTGAAATATTCTCGACAAACAAATTGTAATCAAGCGTATCATCCAGCTTACTTTCTACTTGCTCCATCTTTCTGTAATCATCCAAATAAACTTCATAGCCGCCTGATAAGGAATCCGCCCAATTATTAAGCCTTCTGATCAAACCCATATCGGCCAAGATCACCTTATCATCAAAATACTCTGATAGGTTAGTCTCATAGATACCCGATATAGTCAAGCGCCTTGCGCGTGGTGGGTTTTGAAAAAAATGAATAGTCATTTGATCACCTAATGACAAGTTGAGCTTATTCGCAATTACCTGACTGATCACGACCTGCTTAGAGTAGCTTGAAGTATCTACTTTGAGGAACTCACCAGCTACCATATTCTCTGAGAATTGCTCAATATCAAAATCAGTATCCACCCCTTTCATCACGACCCCAAGTATTTCCTCCTTGGTGCGAATCAATCCATGTTTGTAAGCATACTGCTGAACATGTCTAATACCCTCTATATTTTTATAGTTGAGGTAAAAGTCGTTTTTATTAGAGATTGGTAACTCCTCGACAGAATTACTCAATGTGTACTTTGTGATTTGCAAATGCCCACTAAAACCAAAGAGTTTTTCTTTCACCGTATTCTGGAAACCAAATAGTATCAGGAACGAGATAATCATAATCGCCAACCCTACTCCAATACTCACCACGGCAATGCGATGAATGGAGCTAGAAAATGAGCCTTGACTTGATTTTCTAATGCGCTTAGATATGTAGAATGGGAAGTTCAATATTTCGGTTATTCAGTATAATAGTTCATCAGTTCATAGTTTTTTAGTTACTTAGTTTTAAAGTTGAACGAAATACAACTATAAACTGAACAACTGTCATGCAGATCTACTGATATCGATGGCGCAAAATACTGATAACCTTATGAGCAGACTAATCATTTGTCTTTGTTTTTCATTCTTGAATTATTCTTGCAGTACCGCTCAAGAAGAGCAGCCTTCATACATCACCTCTGGTGCCGCTCAGCTCAATGAATATCTGCCGCTTTTGAAAGGTAAGACGATTGCACTTTTGGTCAATCAAACTTCGATGATTGAAGAAACACATCTAGTAGATACGCTAATTACTATTAACAATCTGAAAGGCCATAATATAACCATAGATAAAGTATTTGCCCCTGAACATGGATTTCGAGGACAAGCTGATGCAGGAGAGAAAGTGAGCAATGGGTTAGATGCTGATACAGGTCTATCGATCATCTCGCTATATGGTAAGAACAAAAAACCAACTCCAGAACAACTTGAAGGACTTGATTGGGTGATATTTGATATTCAAGATGTGGGGGCAAGATTCTATACCTATATCAGTACGATGCACTATGTGATGGAAGCTTGTGCCGAGAATGGCGTCAAAATGATGATACTAGATCGTCCAAACCCCAATGGCATGTATGTTGATGGTCCAGTATTAGATACTGCACAGCAATCATTTGTGGGGATGCATCGCATTCCCATTGTTCATGGATTGACTGTTGGAGAACTGGCACAAATGATCAATGGTGAAGGCTGGCTAGACAATGGAGTAACTTGTGATCTCATGGTAATTCCTGCTAAAAACTATGATCACCAGATGACTTACTCCCTTCCTGTAAAGCCTTCTCCAAATCTTCCCAATGATTTATCGATTGCGCTATACCCCTCATTGTGTTTATTTGAAGGAACTGAGATCAGTGTTGGTCGCGGGACCTACTCACCTTTCCTACAGATTGGCCATCCGGAGTTTACTGGCGATAGTTCTTATTCATTCACGCCTATATCTATAGATGGCATGTCTAAGTACCCAAAGCATCAGGATAAGCAATGTTATGGCATAGACTTCTCAAAAGAATCAATCACCTATGGATTCTCTCTAAAGCACCTAATAGCATACTATCATCAGTTTGAAGCTAAAGACAAATACTTCAATAGCTTTTTCAAAACACTAGCAGGAACTGATCTGCTGGAACAGCAGATCAAAGATGGGCTGAGTGAGCAAGAGATCAGAGCAACTTGGACAGAGGATTTATCAGCTTATAAACAGATGAGAAAGAAGTACTTGTTGTATGAGGACTTTGAGTGATTAGCTCGCACTACCCATCATCTCACCAATTTCAAGACTCACTTTATTCATGAGTTCGGTGACATTTTGCTTGTCTTTTGTGGGCTTAATAGGTTTTCCCAAGGTCACTTTTACATTGTGTGGGGTGAATCTCCATCCTTTACTTGGTAGTACCTTGTAAGTATCCTCCACTGCTATAGGTATGATCTCGATGTCATGTTGAATAGAAAGCATAAACGGCCCTTTCTTGAATCGTTGAAGTGCTCCATCTAAGCTTCTAGTTCCCTCTGGGAATGCCAAAACACTTTTACCCTTTTTGATTAGTTTACCTGCTTGGTCTAGACTTTGAATGGCTTTCTTTCTATTGGAGCGATCTATAAAGATCATTCCTGTAGCCCAAACGTATTGTCCTAAGAATGGCACCCACTTGAGTTCTTTCTTAGCGATGAAATATAAGTTGACTGGGACCGATCGGATGATACTTGGGATATCTAGATGCGATTGATGATTGGACACAAAGATGTACGACTTATCCTTATCAATATTTTCTAACCCGCCCATTTTAATATTGCGCACTCCGGCTCCCCATAATATTCCTGGGCTCCACATGGTTCGCGCCATAATCACAGGGATCTTGCGATTGAAAGTCAATATCATCAAAATCAAGGATGAAGTGATCATCAATGCTGACCAGAGTAGAAGAAATATGATACGAAAAATAGAGATCATGAAATATTGTGAGTCAGCCGCAAAATTAGCAGTCTTTTGATAGTTTACCAGTAAAAATGGTAAACAGATAAATACTTTCCAAAGTACAATATGAGATTGCTTCATTGTATTTTTGAACAATGATATTATTAGACGCCTCAATATTCCCGAGCTTCACCATATACAGCACTCCATTATTGGTATTGGTACTGCAGGGGTTTATTTTCTTCGCTTTGTTGGCAACAAAGTATTTGAAAGTGAAACAGACATCATACCTGTTGTTGTCTTCCATATTACTCATCACTTGTTTTCATCAAATCTGCTACACAATCGGGTTTATGTCTTGGTATGATACCTATCCAACGACTAAAATCAATTATTATCTAGTTGATCTCACACTACTGTTGGCTCCATTACTGTATTTTTATGTCAAGTCCGTGACTCATCCTGCGTTCAAAATTCGCAGAAAGGAACTGATACATTTCGTGCCGGGGATTATATACATTTTATTGAAAGCCTACATATTGATACATGATTCTTCTTTGCCCGATTTTAGCAATGTCCAGAATGGTTATTTGGTGAAAAACTTAGAATGGAAATATATCGATCCTTTATTTGTGCTCTTAAGTAGTAGTCAAATGATACTTTACCTCGGGTTTACGTTTCAGCAATATTATAATTATCGTAAACGTATACAGGATGTTTTTGCCAACACGTATAAGATAGAACTCAATTGGATCGCTTCTTTCCTATACATTTATTCCTTTCTGTTCATTTATAATACTATTCAGGTTGTTATAGATTTTGCTATCGTAGATCTACACTGGACTCAAGAGTGGTGGTATTATTTCTTTTCTTCAATTGCTATCATATTCATAGGCATTAAAGGGTATTTCACCGATACCTCTAAACTGCATTTATTGTCTTTTGATACAAAAGAAAAAAACAAAAATTCAAACAAGCCAATTATAAAAAGTGAAATCGATTCTAAAAAATCAATGATAGAAGACTTCATAAATAAAAATGAGTCTTTTCTCAATGACAACATCAACCTAATCCAATTGGCTGATGAACTAAACATGTCTCGGGCAGAATTATCAGAAGTAATCAATAATGGTTTTGGGAAAAATTTCAATGACTTCATTAATTCATACCGAATAGAAGCTATAAAAAGAATGTTGCAAGATGGCAAGCACCAACACCTATCTCTACTTGGTATTGCCTATGAATGTGGCTTTAATAGCAAAGCGACTTTCAATCGTGTGTTTAAAAAACTGACCAACACCTCTCCCTCTGAGTATCTAAAGTCTCTCTAAAAGAAAAAAAGATGACTCAAATACGATTTGAGTCCTATTCATACCTTTTGAAGCGTAGTATTCTGCGTATTGTATCACATTTGAAACATCAAATCGAAAAATACAAGGTCATGAAAAACATACTCTTAATACTCATCACGGTAATACAATCGACTGCCTTTGCACAGTCTAATAATGTAACATTCAAAGTTGATATGAATGGAATAAGTGATACTCATCAAGTATATCTAAAAGGAAATATTTCTCCAATCGCTGACAAAGGTGGCATTGCAATGACTGATCTGAACCAAGATGGTATCTATGAAGTAAAAGTTGCTTTTAAGAGTAACGCTCGCTATGTAAAGTATAGATTCACCAACAAAACTCTAATTGAACTGGATGGGAGCGATGATCGGATACTTTGGTTCAAAAATGAAGATCAGACTATATCAAACATCTTCAATGAATATGAGTATTACGGTCCTGAAGAAATCGATAAGCTCACTTTTACTCGAGAGCAGCTAGAAGAAGATATCGCTATTCTCAAAAGAGTCATACAATATATTCATCCTAATATTTATAAGTACAGAGATTCGCTCGGTTTGCAGCAAGATTTTGAATTACTTCAAAAAGAAATGTTAGCTAACCCTGTCGTTACTAACATATATAAGGCAGTCTCTAAATTCGCTGCAAATATTAAATGTAGCCATACATTCACTAATCCTTGGAATCAAGGTTGGAATATGAAAAAAGCTGTTTTCCATCAACCAGATAAAATTCCCTTCACATTTGATAGAATTGAAAAGCGACTATTCATAGACAAGAATGCTTCAAACAACGAGAAAATTGAAAAGGGGTTAGAAATACTGAGTATAAATGACATCCCTACAGATGAGATTATGACTAAGCTGGCTCAGTATACTACTTCAGATGGTAACAATTATGAAAAAAAATTAGAACGACTGATTGTTGATGGTACAGAGAAATTCGCACTATTTGACATTTTCTATTCATTGGAATTTGGTAGCAATCCTGTGCTAGGTCTAGAATTGAAAGACCACAAAAATGGCCATGTGTTTAAGACCTCCGTAAATACCATTTCAAAGACTAAGCGCACGTACATACTCACTAAGAGATATGGACCATTAGATAACTCATTAAAAAATGGCTGGAAGTTTGAGATAAAAAATGAGCATACTGCCTACCTCAAAATGAACTCATTTGCCGTTCAGCGGGGAGAGTTTGATTGGCAGGAATTTCTCAAAAGATCCTTTAAAGAACTAAACCAGAAAAATATAAAAAATCTCACTATAGATATTCGGGGTAATGAAGGTGGGCAAGGTGAAGTAGGTGAATACATTCTCGAACATCTCGTTCAATCTCCACTAGATGTACCTGCAATGTCCGAGACAACTAGATATCAATCTATCCCAGATGATATAAGAAAGTATATCAGTACATGGTCAAAATTCCCCTATGATTTTGGCAATAAAATTTCCGTCATAGGAGAATCAAGATATAAACTTAAGGGCAAGTATTCACCGGGAGGAAAAACCTACAAGCCTCTTAAAGATGGATTTAGAGGCAAGACCTACTTAATGACCAATGCCTCCAATAGCTCAGCTACTCACCTGATGGCGACATACGCCAAACAGATCGATGGAGTAACTATTGTAGGTCAGGAAACTGGAGGCAATCAGAAAGGAATCAATGGAAATTTTATATTTTTCTTTAAACTCCCAAACTCTAAAGTAGAAATAGATATTCCCGCAATAGGTATGAATGCTATTACAGACAGTGAAAAGGTCTATGACGGAGGTGTAATTCCTAATGTCATAATAAAAAAGAATGCAGCTGATTTTGTATCAGGAAGAGATACTGAATTAAATCAAGTATTAGAGCTCATTAAGAACAATTAGACAAACTACCAGCACAAAAACCCTTATTGAATACGCTCTGAAAACTCCTCGACATCAAACCTGATATCATCAACACCCACTTGATCGAATGGATTTTCTAAGTGATTCTGAATATTATCTAAACTCACTAGAATAAAACTGAACACGACAGGCATCATGTACTGTAGGCTCGTAGAGTAATTGCTAGCAATGGATACAAAATAAGGGGCATATAATACTGGAAAACTATAAATAAAGACTTTGCTATAAGCTCTCAGAGTGATGGGTGTACGATAATGAAGGATCACCAACATGTTTTCAATAGAAGTAGTCATCTTGCTGATATACTGATTGACACGAGACATCTCCCCTACTTGAAGTCCATGATCTCTAAATTCTTGAACGCCTGAAGACAACTTTGCCAAGCTTGCATAAAGCGCTTTTTCCTTCTCGGCCAATTCGGACTTATCAACTATAAAAGTAGATCTCAATGCGTCATAGACATCCATGAGTTGTTGCTTCACTCTAACTGGGAAGTCAGAGTCTTTCGTGTCAATCCAATCTCGGGAGGCATGACAGGTCACCAAAATATGGGCTTTAAAATCACTGAGAAGAGCTAAGGCTTTTTCTCTTCTTTTATATGCACTATCGATAGAAAACACTACCGGGAAGACAATGGCGATCCCGACTAGATTTAAAGGGAAATCTGCGTGAATAGTATACAAATCACATAGATAAGTAGCGACCACTGATAATGAAGTGATAATAAAGGTCTTCCAATTGATGATGGTGAAAATACTTCTAAACATAGGGCGCAAAATAGTGTCTTTTTAGAAGAAGCAGATGCTTATGAATGGAAATTTATCTTCTCAGTCTCAAATACTACATATTTGTATATCAGAGACTCATTAGTCTTATTAAAACCTTACTAAAGACCTATCCCCTATTCAAAACCAAAAACAAGTATTGCTCATTAATACGCATTAAGGCTCAAAAGCACTAACGTGCATGCCTCCTCGACTTCAATCCCCTTCTTTCTAGCAAATCGACCAAATTCATGGTTTTCTGTACCCGGGTTAAAAATAATGCGCTTCGGGTTCAACCCCACAATATATTCCATCCACTCCTCCTGATGCTGTGGTCCGATATACATCGTCACCGTATCTACCTCCTTGATCTCAGGTTTTTCATTTAAGTTCAAAATAGGCTGGTCAAATATCTCTCCTTTTTTGATACCAACGGGTACGATCTCGTGTCCTTTATCTGTGAGGCTTTCAGCCGCCATGTAAGCATATCGAGTTACGTTTGGAGTGGCTCCGATGATGACAGTCTTTTTCATATGAAGTTTAACATTTTATTAAGAATCATTGACATTTTATTAACAGTCAAATGGAATAGTGTTAGGTAAAATTGTATTAACAAAACACTATAAACTATGAAACGGATAAAAAGTTCACTACTAATTTTATTAATCATTCAAACGATCACTCTTTCGGCTCAACAATTGAAATACAGTATCGATACCACTAGAAGTGGTAGTAAAATGCTTTTTGGCGAAGTCACGCCCAATGACTTTCTGCAAGAGCCTTTTAGAAAATGGTTTGATACAAACGCTGAAGCTCATGAAGTAGATGAGCTCATATTGTCTAACAAACTTAAAAAAGCCCTTTCTAAATATGAGGTCACTGTCTATATGGGGACTTGGTGTGGAGATAGCCGCAAAGAAGTGCCTCGGATCATAAAGTCTCTTGAAGCGGCTAACTATGACATGAGTAAGCTAACTATTCATACCCTCAATCAATCTAAGCAAGGCAAGAATCGTGAAGACTTAGGTCAAAATATACATCGTGTTCCAGCCATCGTGTTTTCTAAGAGTGGGAAGGAAAAGGGAAGGATAGTAGAACATCCTGTGGTAAGTATAGAGCAGGATATTAGCGATCTTATTACTTCGAAAAAGTATCACTCAAATTACCATGGGCTAGAAGTACTGCATCATGCGATTGCAAAGAAAGGCTTCGATATCATCAATAATGATAAACTAGTCGCTCAGCTGAAAACTGAAGTAAAGAAGGACTACGAACTATCTAAGGTTGGAGTAATCTATTTCAGAAACCAAGAATATGAAAAAGCGCTAGCGATATACGATCTCAATGCCAAAATATTTCCTAAAAGTGACCGCCCATATCAGAGTAAAGGACTCAGCTACTACGCTATGGAAGATCTAGGCAAGGCGAAAACGAATTTCAAAAAAGCATTGGACATGAATCCTGAAAACAAGTATGCTAAAAAATACTTGGAACTGATCGCTGAGAAGTCTGATGATGAACTGGCCTTGAAAGACTAGAAACTTAAGGAGTACCCTATATAAACTAGCCATTATCCCAAACTTAGCTTGGGATAATGGCTAGTACTTATATCAAGGAGATTTTGGTTCAAATCAATCCCCTACTTCTTTCTATTGATACTCATGCTTGAGTGCATCTACCGGATTAGACATCCCAGCCTTCACTGTCTGAAGGCTAACAGTCACCATCAGAAGAGATATCAGCACTACGCTCGGAAGAACGAATACCCACCAAGCTAGATTGATCTGATAAGCGAATCCATCCAACCAGTTGTTCATCACATACCAAGCAATAGGCGTAGCGATCAGGATAGCCACGAGCATTAGCTTAGCGAAATCCTTAGAGAGTAAGGTCATCACGCTTATCAATGAAGCACCGAGTACTTTCCTAACCCCAATCTCTTTGGTGCGCAATACGGTCATGTATGAAGTCAGTCCAAATAAGCCCAGACATGCTATCAGTATTGCCAGTGAAGCAAATACTCCAAAAACCTTCCCAAATTGCATCTCAGCTTTATACTGCTGATTGAAATGATCATCTAAAAAGAAAAAGTCAAAAGGATTTCCCACAAAAGCAGCGTTATACTCTTCTTCAATCTTCGCTATGGTATAAGACATGTCAGATGATTGAACTTTGACCGAATAGTAATTTGTAGAATTGGGAATATATCTGAAGATCAACGGCTCGAATGACTTCTTCAATGATTCTTGGTGATAATCCTTCACCACTCCTACAATATTGAAGGTGTCTCCCCAGAAGTATATTTCCTGATTAAGCAGGTCCTTAGCATCTTTAAAACCAATAAGTCTCATAGCAGATTGATTGAAAATTACGTTATTTTCTTCTGTACTGAATTTCTCATCGAAGATCCTACCATCCATCAAGTCCAAGTCATATGATTGCATAAATTCAGCATCCATCCCAATAACTCTGTATTGGTTGGCTTCATCTTCACCTTTTGACAATAGCCTGATCCCTCCTGCATTCCATCCCGGCTGTGAACCTGGAACAGCCGTAGAGGCACTCACTGATAATATATCCGACTGTTGTGCTAGCTGCTGTTTGAAGACATTGAGTTGATTGCTATAAGTAGAATCTATGGCTCCTGGGCCTTTGACGACCAATGTTTGTTCTATATCAACCCCTATATCCTGGGAGCGCATAAAGTCTAACTGACTGTACACCACATAAGTACCTATGATCAGTACCAATGAAGCTATAAACTGAAAAGTCACCAGTCCTTTCCTCAAAAGACTACCTTTGGTAGAAGTAGATAGCTTCCCAGACAATATAGCTACAGGAGCAAATCCTGAAAGCACAAATGCTGGATACGCTCCAGATAATAGACTCCCAATTACAAATAGACCAATAGGCATCAATAAGAACGATTGGCTGGTGAAATCCAGTACCAAAGCACGTCCTGACAGGTCACCAAATGCTGGTAAAGTCAAATAAACAACCAGTACTGCGATACTTATGGCAATGAAATTGACCAAAGAAGATTCTACTAAAAATTGCTTAACAAGTTGTCCTCTAAGTGAGCCCATCACTTTCCTTACGCCTACTTCTCTGGCACGTTCTATTGACTTGGCAGTAGAGAGATTTACATAGTTGACCCAAGCGATGATAATGATAAATATTGCGACAATAAATAAAAAAGAAGTTGCCTCGCCATCGCCATTTGGTTTGAACTCCATCATATAGTCAGAGGTGAGATGAATGCTCGTGATCGGTTGAAGTAGAAACTCTATCCCAGCACTACGTTGCTTCAAATCTTCTCCCCTTTCCTGTAAGATAAATGCCGGGATTTTGGCTTCGAAATCTTTATAATCTGTTCCTTTCTCTAATAGCAAGTAGGTATAGAATCCATCCCAGTCCCAAGTTGTTCTTGATTCTGGCCCTGAGAGATCTACGAATGTCTCAAAGGAAAAAAGCATATCAGCTTTCATGTGCGAGTTGGTAGGGATATCTTGATAAACCCCCGCTATATTATAATCTCGTGCACCATTGTGTCTAATGGTCTTGCCTACTGGATCTGCCTCTCCAAAATACTTCTTGGCGGTAGACTCAGAGATCATCATGTTGTATGCCTTGCTGAGAACACTCGTATCCCCTTTGACAATTGGAATAGAGAATACTTTGAAAAAGGCACTGTTGGTATAATAAGCGTGGTCTTCTTGAAAGACTTTATCTTCGTAAGTGATCAGTGCTTGACTCTTAGTCATTCGCACAAACTCTTTTACTTCAGGGAAATTATTATGAAGATCTGGCCCAACACCTGTGCACCCAGCTGCCCATTCTGTGGTCAATTCTCCTTTGTTGTATCGATTCTGTTTGAGTCGATAGATGTCATCCTTCTGCGTATGAAACTGATCATAGTTATACTCATTCTCTACATAGAGTGAAATCATCATGAAAGCAACCATACCGATGGTCAATCCTAAGATGTTGATAATAGTGAAGGCTTTATTCTTTGATAAAGCTCTCCAAGAGGTTTTAAAATAGTTTTTTAACATAGCTGCGTTGTTTGAGTTTTGAGTGAATTCATCATAAGATTTGAGGCGATATGATCGGCAAAATCTGATCACGTCTAGTAAGTAAAACCACCTTGCTTTTCGAATACCCTGACGCTTGACTCTTCTGAAAAACCACTCGTGCAAGTCACCTTGCACTTCATCGATATACCTCGATGAGCAGTACCATTCGAGTAATGCATCAATCCATTCTGGTGGAGTTTGTTGTTGTTTAGACATTATCCTTTGATATCAGGCATTAGTCCCCACATTCTATTTCGTAGATTCTTGGCATAAGACAGCGTCTCTTGCCCCTCTGCCGTGATTTTGAAAAGGCGCTTCTTTCTCCCCCCTCGCTCCTTTGTAGCTCCTCCTAAGTAAGATTCTACAAACCCTTTCTTCTCGAGTCTATACAACACGTTGTGAACGG
>JAWUWD010000059.1:0-7113 GCA_034112085.1 Cyclobacteriaceae bacterium | reverse complement strand
CTTTTAAGATGTGTTTTGTCGAGGTATATTTCTTGTGGACTAGGCAGTGGCTCAAAAGATATTTTTTGTGAACCTTGAAGTAAAAGTTTGAGTTGACTGATTAATTCTTTCATAAAATCATTCACTTCAAATCTTTCGGGATCATTTTTGATTTTACCTTCTTCTAGCTTTGCCAAAGAAAGGAAATCGTTCAAAATTCCAGTGAGGTCTTTAACATTTGATTTGATACGATCTATGTGTTTTAGTCTTTTATCTTCAGTGTCTTGTTCATTATACCTGGCGATCAAAGCAGCTGAGGATAAAATAGTACTTAATGGAGTTCGGAACTCATGTGAAGCCATGGAAACAAACCTTGATTTCAGTTCGCTTAGTTCCCGTTCCTTTTCAAGTGCTTTTTTAGCTTCACTTTCGGCACGTTTACGAACCTGTACCTCTGCAAGAAGCTTGTTGTTGGAGACTTCTAATTCTTGCGTCCGTTCTTGCACTCTGTTTTCTAGTTCTGAAGCATAGCTCAATAATTGTTCCTCACTCTCTCGTAAAGCGACATCAATATTCTTCCTTTTTGTGATATCAATGATAAAAGCCATCGTGAGCTGCTGATCTTCATATTTTGTATTCGTGAGACTCAGTTCAAGCGGGAATTCTGAACCATCTTTTCTTAAAGCCATTAAGTCTCTACCACGCCCCATTCTTCTGGGTTCTGGATTTTTAGAGTAATCAGATCGATGCTGAACATGGTTTTTTTTCATCCTCATAGGAATAAGGTCTTCGACTTTCATTCCAATCATCTCATGACCTTCATAACCGAATAATTGATAAGAACTCGGGTTTGCCATAAGTATCACTCCTGATGTGTCCACAGCTATAATTCCTTCTACAGAAGCTTCGAAGATAACCCTGAACACTTCATTATTATGAAAGTTGATTTCTTGCTGATTTTTAGTCATCATATTATATTATTAGCCTTAAGGATTAATTAGCCGGGCCAAGGAGATAAATATAGTAAAATCATATATTTGATTGAAATATGGCATAAAATAATATGCCCATTAAAATTTATATGTGAGAAAATAGTTTGTAGGATTCTAAATAGTCGGGGATGATGACATTATTCCATTCATATTTGTCTTCTATTTTCTTTTTTAATGCTTCTGCGCTTTCAATTTCACCGTGAACTATAAAAGTGATCTTTGGACTACTCTCAAATGAACCTAACCATTGGAGGAGTTCATTTTGGTCTGCATGTGCGGAGAGGCCATTGAGTTGTTTCACATTACTCTTTACTGGTACGTCTATTCCGAAGATTCTTGAAGTAGGATCACCATCTAAGATCTTTCTGCCTCGGGTACCTTTTGGCTGATATCCAGCAAATAGTACGGTATCTTGTTTCCTCTGCAATCTGTGATATAAATGATGTAGAATCCTTCCTCCAGTACACATTCCACTAGCCGATATAATGATAGAGGAATTTTTTATTTCATTGAGATTCATGGACTGCTCTTGATTTCTATAATATTTGAATTGTTCAAAATCAAAAAGTGAAATTTTTCCCAAGCTTTCTGAATGAAGTTTGTGATAGCGTCTATACTTTTTGTAAAGGGAAGTGGTATTAATGGCCATCGGGCTGTCTAGATACACTGGCGTACGAGGGATCAATTGCTTTTGCATCAAAGTAAATAAGTAGTACAATAACAATTGTGTTCTGCCGACTGCAAATGAAGGGATGAGCAGACAGCCACCTTTTTGAAATGCTTCGTTGATCAATTCGGCAAATATTTCTTCGATATTTCCAGAGGTATTGATACGGTTACCATAGGTAGATTCTACAAATAGAACATCTGCTTGGTTTAATGATGTAGGAGGATCGTGAAGTGGTTGATCATAGCGTCCCAAATCACCTGAAAAAACAATGGTTTTTCTCTGTTGTTTGCCACTCAATAACAACGTTATAATGGAAGATCCTAAAATATGACCGGCTTCATGAAAAACAACTTGGATTCCATCGGAGATCGTTAAGGGTTCATTATACTCATATCCTTTTAGCAAGTTCAGCGCGACTTGAGCATCTTTGGTATTGAATAAAGGTAATGGGTTTTCATGCTTTGAATATCCCTTCTTTCGTGCATATCCGGCTTCTTCTTCTTGCAGTTTGGCAGCATCTAAAAGCATGATCTCCAACAATGCAGCAGTTGCGCTTGTACAATATACAGGACCTGCGAAACCTTCGTTTACAATCCTTGGTAAATACCCTGAATGATCTATATGGGCATGAGTAAGTATTATTGCATCTATTGATGAGGCGTCAATAGGGAAGGGGGTCCAGTTTCTCATCCGGAGTGGTTTGAGTCCCTGAAAAAGCCCGCAATCTATTAGTAAACGATAATCATCAATCTCTAACAGATATTTTGATCCTGTGACTGATTGGGCACCTCCAAGAAATTTCACTCTAACATCCATAGCTCAGTTGTTGGCTAGTACAAAGCTAAATAGAATAACTTGACTAAGTCCTTGATAAATGGCATGATAAAATATGATGAATGTCATTATCTACCGTAACCCTTCTACTTATTTTTACACAGATTATAAAAACATAATGGCACGTGAAAAATTCTATTAATAAAATATTGGTTCCCATTGATTTTTCAAAACATTCATTAATGGCTTTGAAGTATGCTGTTGAGATAGCTAAAAAGACCGATGCAAAGCTTTACATAGTACATGCCTATAGGTTAATCAAGCCAGAAAGCATTCATAAAGCAGCTAAAGGGACGGTTTTGAAGAAAGCACTCGAAACAAGCTTAAATTTAAAGTTTAGAGATATAGAATACGAGTACCTAGTAAGTCATCCTATTGAATATGAACTTAAACTACAGTTAGGGTTTACGTTGGATGTTATTCAATCAACACTTGATGATAAGCAGATTGATTTGGTGGTGATGGGTACAAGAGGGATGATAGAAAAAGAAGAAATTTTTGGAAGTACTACTTGGTCTACAATAAAAAGTATTGGTTGCCCAGTGTTAGCAGTCCCAATGGAGGCAGAGCATAGGGCGATTAACCATATTGTACTAGCAAATGAAAATCAAACCATTGACAATATTAACTCACTCAAAGTAGTGCAAGATATAGCCAATTCCTTTGGCACTGATATAATGGTATTAAAATATGAAGAAGAGGACGGTAAAATTGAAGACAAAAATGATGAAATCAATTCTCAATACAATAAAATTTTCAAAGGACTCGATGTGCAGAATGTGTCTTGCAGTAGAAAAGAATTCGTAACAGAAATCAAGAAACAGCTTAATACTTATCACAGTGATTTACTGGTGATTATGCCAAAAGAGAATGTGTTTTTAGAATCCTACTTTAGAAGAGGAAGCTTCAGAGATATGGTCATTGATACGAAAGTCCCTCTTTTAATGATTCAAAAACCACTGGTAGGAAATGCTTAGTGCATAGGAATGATAGTCAAGGACACAGATTCAACTTCTCTAGAAGAATACTTTGAGACTTATAGAAAGAATATTATTGGCTATAATCAACCTTTTGAAACACCTTATGGCTCCAAAAAGATCATCTATGCCGACTGGACAGCAAGTGGACGGTTGTATAACCCCATAGAAGAAAAAATCACCAAAGAAATTGGTCCATTTGTGGGCAATACACACACCGAGTCGACCATAACAGGTACGCTGATGACTAATGCCTATCAGAAATCACATAGCCTCATCAAAAAACATGTGAACGCTTTAGAAACTGACGTGATTATCACTGAAGGTTCTGGTATGACTGGAGTTATTAATAAATTTCAACGAATTTTGGGTTTAAGAATTCCAGAAAGAGTGGGTTCCAAATTTGAAATCCCTTCAGAGGAAAAACCTGTAGTATTTGTCTCTCATATGGAGCACCATTCCAACCATACTTCATGGCTCGAAACCATAGCAGATGTTGAGTGTTTGATGCCAAACGAAGCAGGTCTAATTGATCTTGACTATCTAAAAGATATACTTAAGAAGTATGAAAGTAGAAAACTAAAAATAGCATCCATACCCGCTTGCTCAAATGTTACCGGTATTCGTACTTGTTATGAAGACGTTGCTGTGGTTATGCATCAGAACGGGGGATTGTGTTTCGTGGATTTTGCTTGTTCAGCTCCTTATGTGACTATTGATATGCACCCTCAAAATCCCCTGGCTAAACTGGATGCCATTTATTTCTCTCCTCATAAATTTCTAGGAGGACCTGGTGCCTCAGGTGTTCTGATTTTTGATGCTAGTCTGTATAGTAACGCGATCCCTGATGAGCCTGGAGGCGGGACAGTTGCTTGGACAAATCCATGGGGAGGACGTAAGTATTTAGAAGATATTGAGTTTAGAGAGGATGGAGGTACTCCTGCTTTTTTGCAAACGATTAAAGCCGCAATGGCTATCCAATTAAAGGAGGAAATGGGTGTGGGGAAAATGCTAAAAAGGGAAGAAGAGTTAGTTGAACTTTTATTAGAGGAGTTGGGATGCATTGACGGCCTTCACTTATTGGCAGAGGAACACAAAAATAGACTGGGTGTCATATCCTTTCATATTGACAATTTGCACTATGATCTAGCTACCAAAATACTGAATGACAAATTTGGTATTCAAACGCGAAGCGGATGCTCCTGTGCAGGAACTTATGGTCATTATCTGTTTCATATCTCTAAAGAGGAATCTCAACAAATTACCCATGAAATAGACCAAGGCAACTATTTAGAAAAGCCAGGTTGGATAAGATTATCAATTCATCCGGTGATGACCAATAAAGAGATTGACTTGATTATTGAAGCCATTCGTCAATTAGTGAAAAATCATCAACAATGGGAAAGTGATTATACCTATGAGGTGCGAAGCAATACATTTTCACATAATCGTCCCCATCGATTTGCCGAGAAGAAGGTAGAAGAGTGGTTCGATTCGCTTATTTAATCACTTTTCATTAAGATTTCATCATATCTTTTAGTGAGATCCGCTTGTTCTAATATATAGGGCAATATGCAAAAAGTGAATTTTGTATTTTACAAGTGGCTTGTCCATACTGCCTTAGAGCTGTGATTTATGATATCTTCCGCGATACTCCCTGAGAAAAAGTGACTCAAACCTTTGAGCCCGTGAGTACCCAAGGCTATCATATCTGCATTATGCTCTTCTGCAAAGTGTCGAATACCTTTTTCAGGGGTGACATCATTGTAGTTTTTTATGGTTACGTTTTCTGAATTTAATTTCGCAGCGATCTTCTTTTCAACCTCTTTGATAACTTCATCCCGTTCAAAATTGTCTGGTGTATTGACTCTGACAATATACAGATGTGCATCAAACCAACTTTGAAGTTCATTTAGTTTGGAGATCACATGCTGACTTGAGTAGATAAGGTCAGTTCCAAAAACAATACTTTTGATATCCTCAATTTTTGTTTCCTTCTTAATGGTTATCACTGGGCATTTCACATGTCTAACAACTTTCTCCGCATTGGAATCGAAAAAGAGCTCTTTGATTCCAGAGGTGCCCTGTGTACCCATGACGACTAGGTCAATGTCTAACTCCTCAATTTTATCCGAAATAACTCCTTCTAGAGCTCCTAGTCCGTACAGTTTTTTGATATGTGGCTGATGGATATTCAGTTTTATGAAGTAGTTATCTAATTTCAATTCACCTTCTCTAAGTGTTCTTTCCACTGCGGCTTTAGTGTAGGTGGTTGCCACATAGGTTCCGTCTGGCTCAAGCGGCCCAACTGAGTTGTATTCCATTATATGCAGTAAGTACAATGTTGCCTCATGTCTTTTGGCAAGCTCCATGGCCAATCGTGTAGCATGCTCTGATACAATCGAAAAATCTATTGGTACTAGTATGTTTTTCATGACATTATGATATTTTTTTTCAATACAAATTAAGTCCAGAATTAAGGAATTAGTACTGATATAAATCAGCTTTTGAAAGACTACTAAATGATTTTAATCATCTATTCATGTGAAGAAATGTCATTCCTAAATCGATGTCAATTGACTTGTTTTGAGGTATACAAGTTATTCTTTCACAAAAACACAGGCTGTTTTTATAAAAATAGAAAAATGAAAAAATTACTCATACTAGGCGCAGGAACAGCAGGAACAATGATGCTGAACAAACTCACTAAAAGACTTAATCTCAAGCAATGGGAGCTAACTATAGTCGATAAGGAAGAGCTGCACTACTATCAGCCCGGGTTTTTGTTTATCCCATTTGGAATTTATAAACCAGAAGATGTAGTAAAATCCACTGTTGACTTTTTCCCAAAAGGAACCCATTTTATTCTCGATGAGATTGATCAACTTATTCCTGAAAAGAATGAAGTGTCACTTAAGAGTGGAAACACACTAGAATACGATATTCTTATTGTAGCCACTGGAACGACACCTGTTCCTGAAGAAACTGAAGGGCTCAAAGGAAGCTTGTGGTATAAAGATATTTTCGATTTCTACACCTTTGAGGGAGCCACTAAGCTGAGTAACAAACTAAAGAATTGGAAAGGAGGTAAGTTGGTCATCAATTTAGCTGAAACGATTATTAAATGTCCTGTTGCGCCCTTGGAGTTTGCCTTTTTAGCAGATGCTTTTTTCACAGAAAAAGGAATGCGTGACAAAGTGGAGATATCCTATGTAACACCACTTTCAGGAGCTTTCACCAAGCCAGTAGCTACTAAAATGCTAAGTCAATTGATGAAGGAAAAAAACATTAATGTAGTCCCTGATTTCTATTTAGAGCATGTTGATAATGACGCTAAAAAAATCGTCTCTTATGATGGTCTTGAGGTAGATTTTGATCTACTCATAACCGTACCCACCAATAAGGGTGCTGACATGATTGAGAAGAGCCAAATGGGTGATGAGGATGATTTGAACTTCATTCCTACTGATAAGCATACACTTCAATCTAAAGCACATGACAATATATTTATCATAGGTGATGCGACCAATATCCCCACTTCTAAAGCTGGATCAGTGGCGCACTTTGAAGGAGAGATTCTGATTGAAAACATCATGAACTATATCCAAGGCAAGCCTTTGGAAGCGAAGTTTGATGGACATGCCAACTGTTTTATTGAAAC
>JAWUWD010000058.1:0-41216 GCA_034112085.1 Cyclobacteriaceae bacterium | reverse complement strand
GAAATTTGATCTCAAACTTTACAAGTTCAAGGGACTGGCACCAATGAGGGTAGCTTAGATTGGGGATTGAATTGAAGATTACTAGCTATTAAACCGGAAAATTTCGCGTTAACGCACTTATTTTGAAGATCGTTTTCAACGAACTTAAGTTTACAAAGAAATGATACCTTCGATTTTTTTGGCTTTGATATAGAGGTCGATCACTTGATCACTTGAAAGCATGTGAGCTTTGTAAGTCAAGCTCTTGTAAGTTCCTTTAGAAGATGCTTTCTCAGTGATGTTACCTTTAGGGAGTATTGACTTTAGCTCAGAAATTTTATCAGACGGGACAATGAATTTGAAAATATAAAGACCTGGCCATTCATGCTGGTCATCTAGCTTCTCTCTGAATGAGGCAATTGTTATTTCGTCCATATACTTTTGGCCTCAAACAAATAAAGCGAGGAAACCTCGCTTTATTTGTTTGAGATTAATAACTGTTAATAAAACTTATAACGCTCATCTTTGATATTAGCATTATCTCTTATTGTCTTATCTATGTTATAAGAAATTCTTCCTCTTACTTTTTGCTTCAATTGATTGGCAAAGATACTATAGTCTCCTACTTCTGGAGCTTCTGTCTTGTTGATCAACTCAACAATGATTACTCCATTGTCCAATGCTATAGGAACAGACTTAGCGCCACTTCCCAAACCAAAAGCTACACCGATGGCTTCAGGAGCAAAACCTACACTTGCAAGAGAAGTTGTACTTATCTTAAGATCACTTGACGAATATACACTCGCATCAGTTCCATATGCTGTAGCTATCTCATCAAGACTTCCTGTCATTGCATTCAACTTTTCAGCTATTTGATTAGACTTAGCTTCGTTCTTAACTTTTCCACTTATCACAGTTTTCACACTAGCCAGATCAGCATATCCTTCTTCTTCTTCTCCAGTCATCACAGCAATAACGTAGTCATTGTCAAGATCAAAAACATCTGACACAGATCCTTTTGATGAATCTCTAAATAACCATTGTACCAATTGTCTCGCAGCTCCTAAGTTTCCAATTCTTCTATCGTTAGCGCCCATATTTCCAGATGAAGAAATACTGATTCCTTCGCTCTCTGCATTAGCTTTGAATTCAGCAATGTTACTTGTTGTACTTTTGAAATAATCCGCTTTTCTAAATGCTTGATCTCTTGTGGCATCACTTGCAACAATCTCTCTAGCAATAGTCGCCACTTTGTATGTTGTATAAGTTACATCCTCTGTCACCTCAATGATGTGATAACCAAACTGAGTTTCTACAAGCTTTCTAATTAAGCCTTTACTTTTGGCTGTGAAGATCGCATCGTCAAATTCCTTAACCATTTTCCTACCTTCTGTAAACCATCCTAAGTCTCCTCCTCTAGAAGCAGTTCCATCTGTCCCATGCTCTTTAGCCATTTCTGCAAAATCAGCACCATTGATGATTTGTCTTAATACCTTGTTGGCATTTACTTTAGCTTCTGCTTTTGCTTCATCAGAATCATCAGCCCATTTGAATAAAATATGGCTAGCTTTTGCAGTACCAGCAGTATCTTCTTGAATAGCCGATATTTTATAAATCTTATAAATGTTGCTTTCGAGATAAGCTCCCCTTACATCCCCAGCACTTAGATTACTAATATTAGCCTGAAGCTGTGCTGGCATATTGCCAACATTATAAGTTCCAAAGAAATTATTGAGATCAGAATTGACTCTTGCATAAACAGAATCATCTTCTACATTTCTGAATTCTTCTTTCAATTCATTGAGATCTTCACGGTAGAATGTAGAATCTTCAGCTGAAGGCAATACAGAAAATGAAACATAATCCATCGTTCTTGTATTTTCCACTTTGTAATCTTCCTTATGAGTGTTAAGATATGCACTTAACATCTTATCAGATACCGTTGTCGAAGAATCACTTACCGAATAGTAAGGGATATATAAATACTTCACTTCAGCTACATTATTCTGAGAAGCATATTCTTGTGCCGCTTCAGCGTCAGTTACATAATTAGAAGTTAACATCAAGTTTTCATATTTCAATCTTCTTCGTCCTGGCTGTAAGTTCTTCTCGAACAATTGCCATTGCAATTTCACTTGAGGAGATAGATTATTAATGTTTTGCAAGAATTGCATCAATTGTGATCTATCGAATTCTCCAGTCGCCTGATTCACAAAAGATTGTTTGACTGTAGGATCGATATTCGCTCCCTGAACCATATCCCAAACTTCATCAGCAGATACTTGCACACCGACCTGGTTCATTTGATCACCAAATGCAACATTAGCTATCATTCTATCCCAAGCTTGTTGCCTAATTGAAGGCATTTCATTTTCAGTCGCTTGTCTATTAGACTGTAATGCATAGTTAGTCTTAGCCTCTTCGATTGCTCCCTGATAGATATCATAAGAGATATCGGTCCCTGCTATTTCTCCAACATTATTATCCTTTCCGAAGAAAAAAGAATTAGGTCCAAAGAAATCTCCTGCTATAAATGAGAACATCGCTAGTGCGATTGCTATTAAAAGTATTTTGCCCATTTTCTCTCTGAGCGTATTCATCATTGCCATAATCCATCCATTTTTAAGGTCGGCAAATTTAATGACTACAATGGTCAAAAACAATTATTTCAATTTGTAGTTTGAAGATGATTTTTAATGAAGAGAAAATTGCTAGTTTTCAGCGCTGTCATTACCCGGATTTAACACCAGCTTAACTGTGTCAATTCGGATATCTTGCATCGTATCTATTGTGAACGAATAACCCTTCAAATCCACCTTTTGACCCTTTTCAGGTAAATCTCCTGCTATATGGAGCAATAACCCACCCAAGGTTTCATAATCACCTATGGGCAAATTCCAGTTAAATTTATCATTGAGATAATCTACCTCATGACGTGCACTCAAAATGAAGGTAGACTCATCCACCTGCTCTTCAGTGTAGTCTTCGTCATCATGTTCATCTTGTATTTCACCAAATATTTCCTCTATTATATCCTCAATACTCACGATTCCAGAAGTTCCGCCATATTCATCAACTACAAGAGCTAAACTCTTATGCTCTTTCGTAAACTGGACCATTAGGTCACTCGCTAGCATTGTTTCAGGGACAATACTTATTGGCGTAATAATATCTTCTACATTCTGTGGTTTTTTGAACATCTCAATCGAATGACAGTAGCCCACAATATCATCAATTGATTCTTTATAAACGATGATTTTGGTATGCCCACTTTCTATGAATTCAAGTCTAAGCGCCTCTATGCCCTCATCTTGATCTATTGCTGAGATCTCCGTGCGAGGCACCATACATTCTCGCACCTTGACTTTTTTGAACTCAAGTGCATTGTGAAATATCTTGGCATCAACTTCCATTTTATCTTCATCCACCTTCTTGGTAATATTCTGCTTGATGAAGTTATTGAGGTCAGTTATGCTATATACGGGCTTGTCTTCTACATAGTCTAGGTTAAGTATTTTCGTGATAATGAATTTTGATAGCATAATAATTAACCATATCACTGGTGTCATTAGTAGCTGTAACAGCCACATAGGAATAGCGAAAATCGAAAGCATTCTATTCGGATTGATCATAAAGATGCTTTTCGGTAAAAATTCTGCTGTAGCTAACACAATCAAAGTGGATAAGAGTGTCTGGGTGATCATTACTACACCATCATTATTCAATGCAGGATATAACTGATCCAAATGAACTGCTATCCATGGACCAAGAACCTTTGCCATGAAATATCCATAGAGGACCAATGCAAAAGTATTCCCCACCAGGGTGGTACTTATGAATTTTGAAGGTTTAAGTATAAAGGCAGCAATACACCTACCTATCAAATCTTTCTTCTGAACTTGCAATTGCAATTGCAATCTATCAGAAGATATAAAGGCCATTTCTATGCCGGAAAAAAATGCTGAAAACCCCAAAGTAATCGCAATCAAATAAATCAACTGGTAGTCCATTCGTGGGTGTTAGCTTTTATCTTGCTTCGTTTTTTGTTTTCTCATCTTATATAAAAGTAAAAGACTTATCGATAACATAAAAAAAAAGTAAGCATAACCGAATCCAATTGTAATGGTCTGATGAATACCAATAATCAAAAAGACAAAGGCCAGTGAGAAAATGATGGTGTCTAGAAGTTTCATGAATTAGATGTGAGATTTTAGATTAAAGAGATAAGACATCTGCAAATTTAGCTCCTGTATTAATTACAGCTCTGCGTTTTCCTTTAGAAGGAATTCTCCATCAGGATTAAGAATAGTATAACTGGACATATCTTGAGTTGCCTCCAACCCTCTACCATGCAACACCTCGCCTTCTCTTTTTATAGTTACAAACTTATCAGTATGAATTTTTTCTTCGGCTGGTAGCCAAAACAATTCTTCTGTATTGAGTTGCTGACCAGATTCTGTATTAATTACTACCACATCTTCTTGGCCTAGCCATTCGTTCTTCTCCTTGTTGAAAAATGCCTTGTTGGCCTTGATAGTAGATTCAATTTTACCATCATCATCGTAAAACTCCAAGTAGAGTCCTGCGGGAAATTCGCGATCGCCATTTGCATAATCCAATTGATGCGCAGTAATCCCTTTAGTTTTCATTTGAGCGGAATCGCTGTAATAGAATATCACATCCTCCAGTTCCATCATAGGGCCTTCGTAGACTTGAATTTCCTGACTATTCTCCACATCAACTTTACAAGCTGCTAGCATGAAAATGACAAATACGTAAATCAATTGTTTCAACATATAATAAAAAAGCTGCATCTGATAGATATCAAATGCAGCTTCCCCCTCTTTACATTAAATTAATCCCTCGTGTCCAAAGTCACTGACTCTCCTATCCAACATCCAGTGTCCATAACATCTCCCTTATTATAGTTTCTCTCAAACATCTCTTCTTTCGATGGAAACTGGGCTTGAGCTGAAGCCATCAATTGAGCATTTCCTGCTCTCTTAAATTGATTGTATGCCGCTATGTAGATCAAACGATCCTTCACTCTATCTGTTTTTTGAGAACACTCATCTGAGCTTCCAAAATATAGTTTACCAATATACTTATAGCCATCAACGCTAGATCCATCAGCAGCAATCGCTTGTCGGTACAGACTTCTAGCAGATGACTTGGCTCCGCTCTCTGACTTCAAATGCCCCAACTGCATATATATATCTGCTTTATCTTCTCCCGTATCTGCAAGACCAAGAGCTTCATTGAAATACGTCTCTGCGGTCGCTTTATCTCCTTCTGCCTTAGTTTTTGAGCCTAATATTTTTGCTAAGCTATATGATGGTTTGTTAGCTTGCTTCACCTTACCGGCTTCTAACCACAACGGATCGTCAGTACATTTTCCTTTCAACATAAATCCAAATATTCTCTCTACGATCTTCATATCAGTAGGGTCCTCTTTGAATTTTGGTCCCCAATTGTTTCTTACAAAATCACAATCTATAGTAATCAATTCAGGCAACATATCATCAGCTTTAGCCCTGATACTCTCCCACTTCTCAACATCTTTCTTTTTAGTTACCTGGTGATCGATCACCTCAATCAACCGATCATATTTATCTAGTATTTGTTCATCGGTAAGCGACTTTGTTCTCAGTTGATAAACTTTCAAAACAGTAACATAAGCCTGAGCATTACCTCTATCAAGATTTTTACCCGCTAACTCAAATGCCTTCTCATACATTTCGAAAATTTCAGCAGTCTTCTCCTTGTTTTTGATATTATAGACGTAGTTATAAAATGTTTTTCTAGGAAATACTTTTTCCTCTTGTCCACATGCAGCGATTCTCATATCATGAAGCATTAATAGAGAATCTACCAACTCTGCTTTTCTAACAGGATCCTTTTCAGCTTTCGCCAATCCATTATAGATTTTCGCTCCATTAACATATATAGAAGAATTTAATTTAGGTGCATTTTGGATCAACCAAGTCCAAGGTTCAACAGCTGCTCTGTAGTTTTTCATCTTAA
Organism: Cyclobacteriaceae bacterium; assembly: GCA_034112085.1. Classification (GTDB taxonomy): domain Bacteria; phylum Bacteroidota; class Bacteroidia; order Cytophagales; family Cyclobacteriaceae; genus JAWUWD01. The sequence goes on along the minus strand of JAWUWD010000058.1, from coordinate 35,213 downwards.
CAGCATCGCTGTATAGAACATTTTTCTCTTGCGCTGTTGCCTTATCTTCAGGCCATGTCCATCCTTTACATTGAGATTGCACATTTTGTGACGCAAACAATGCTACAACTGACAATATTACCCCTGCTAACAATTTCACTTTCATAATTGTATTATATTATTAATCAAACTTACGTTTTATAAACCAAAGACGATCATTGATGGTCATCCCTAATTGTGTTCTGAAATAACTCTCTTTGATCTCATGATCACTAAGACTTCCTCTTTTCCCAAATCTGAACCCCATGTCCAGGCTCGAAATTCCTACTGGCATTGACCATCCAAAATTGATGCCAACATCATTTACACCTGCTCCTTCTACAACATAGGGGGTTCTCTCATAGCTTGCACCTATTCTATAGGTAACTCTATTAAAGAACTTATCGATTGACCCTGCGTCAGGCGTAAACTCTCCTCCTACTGCGACAGTAATTGCATTTTGAAGATTTTCAGATGAATTGCTAAAGTTTCTAAAATCCTTCCATTGCTGGAGTCTTATATCAACACCAGCCAACCAAGAAAGCGGCTTTCCTACAGATATCCCAAAACCCAAATTTGATGGCAATAACATTGCACCTTTCTCATCGTTGAGCAGAGTATCTGCTGCGAGTACTATATCACTTGTATTTCTTGTTTCAAGAGTTTGAAGTCGATTAGTATTAACATCAGCTTGAAGGTCATAAATAAGGCCAAAATTCAAATAGTTATCATTAGTTAATTTATATCTGTACTGCATTCCTAGACCAAAAAGTAAATCTGAAACAGCATCTCTATCAAGTATTGTTGGCACTCGTTGAGAATTTACCCCTGTACCAGTTAGTACATTAGAGGACTCCTTCTTAATAGATCCAAACAAATATTTTACTTTCGCTCCAATGTTGAAATTCTTTGTAATCCTTATACCATGAGCCCATTCCAATTGCGCAAGTCCTTGACTTCCTTTTTGTCTTGAATCATACGTGATTCCGTTAATGATTTTTTCTTCGGTAAACTGAAAGTCAACATTACTGTAAGGTGAGAGCATTATTGACGAAACCCATTTCCCTGACTTAATTGGAAATGACATCCCAATATTACTTAAGTTCATACTTCCTGGTTTTTGAGCATCCACTCCATTGGAAGTTCTTCGTGACTCTCCTATCACTCCAGCACTGTACGTATAGATTGAGTTATAAACCAAAAGTGCTGGATTTTGATTATTTATGTACCTAACCGTTCCATTACTGATTCCAATTCCCGCCATCCCATAGCTATTTGCCAAATGAGCTCCGTACAAGTCCCCAATTCCTTGCTGTGTCAAAGGTGAACTACTCACTTGAGTATATCCTTTTTGCATAACACAAAAAATCACCACCAACGATATCCCTAAGATCCTATACATTATATTCTAATATTCTAATGAGCCCTTTCAACACAAGATCAGGCACTAGTTTTGTCCTTATTTTCAACTTACTTTGAAGCTCTTTAGCTCCTCCTCCGCACATAATAATCCGCAAATGTGAGAATTTGTCGTTATACATCCGAATGATTTCCTCGATTTCTGCTATCGTTCCATTAATTACACCGCTAGCGATTGCGCTAACGGTTGAATTACCAATAAGGTCATTCGCTTGCCACTCATCAACCAACGGTAAATTCGCAGTAAAATTATGAAGCGCTTTGTATTTCAAGACTATTCCTGGAGAAATTGATCCTCCTAGATATTCATTATTCTCATTGAGAAAATCATACGTGATACAAGTCCCTACATCAATCACCAAAGTATTAACATTACTTTCGATTGTGAAAGCTCCAATCACCGCAGCAAGTCTATCTCTCCCTAGGGTCTGTGGAGTTACGTATTTATTAATAATTGGTATCGGTGTGTTATGATCCAGTATAAGAAGTGGCGCTTTGATTTGTGTTGACAACTGATTGAGCTGTTGGTTTACGCTACTGATTATTACTTGTGAAGCATTTATTTGATTGACTTTCTCGGCCAGCGATTCATAAGGGACAGTTATATAATCATCTACTAATTCTGTTTTAATAAAAGTGCCCATTTTGGCAAATGAATTACCTAAATCTATTGCTATGTGTAAACTTTGATTGCCCATGATAGCGTAAAACTATGGTTAGAGAATTGGATTACAATAAACAAGTACATAAAGTATCTGCAATTCGTTCAATAAGTAAAGCATTTCGCAATTGGCTTTCCCTTTAGATTTTGCAATATTCAACTCATAATTAAGAATTGACCAACTTCACTGAAAGTCTAAATAACTAAAACATGTCTAAAGTTATAACATACAGCGCCATTGGACTAATGTCCGGAACATCTATGGATGGATTGGATATCGCACATTGTAACTTCAAATTTGACGCTGGTGATTGGACATTTGAAATAAAAGAAACATTAACTGTTGAGTATCCTTCCAGCCTGTTTGAGAAATTATCGCTGAGCACGCAGTTATCTGGGCTAGAATTATCCATTTTGGATATTGATCTAGGCAAATGGATGGGTGAGCAAACCTCAATGTTTATAAATGAACATAACATAAATATTGACTTCATCGCTTCTCATGGTCACACTGTTTTTCATCAACCTAAAAATGGATTAACACTACAAATCGGGAATGGTCAAGAAATAATCAGTGCTTGCAACATCACAGTCATCAATGATTTTCGTTCTCGTGATGTTAGTTTGAAAGGGCAGGGTGCTCCACTTGTGCCGATTGGAGACCAATTGCTGTTTGATGAGTATGAAGCCTGTCTCAATCTTGGTGGTTTTGCTAACATCTCTTACCAACAAAATAATCAAAGAGTAGCATTTGATATTTCTCCTGCCAACATCATACTCAATATGCTTTCAAAGCAACTTGGAAGACCTTATGATGATCAAGGACACTTAGCCAGACAAGGCTGTGTTGATACAGACTTACTTAACAAAATGAATGAATTGGAATATTACCAAAACAGCCATCCAAAGTCACTTGGTTACGAATGGGTTGAAAATGAAATATTACCTATTATCTCAAACTCAAAAATATCAATCATTGATAAGGTTAGTACTTGTACAGAGCATATCGCTAATGAAATCTCAAAATGTTTACCTATTGGAAACACTTTGCTAACTGGCGGAGGAGCATATAACAAATTCTTAATTGAGAGAATAAGATTACAGGCTCCAAAAGATTGCACACTCAATATTCCGCACCATTCGATTATCGATTTCAAAGAAGCTTTGATTTTCAGTTTTCTTGGTGTACTGCGAATACGCAATGAAGTCAACAGTCTTAGCAGTGTTACTGGTGCAGAAAAAGACAGTTGTGGTGGCACTATTTATATCAAATAATTTTCATAGGGGTTTGCAAGAACCACCATGATACCGTAGATTGAGAGCTTGTTCGAAGTACATTAAGAGTTCAGAATGGCAATTTCCGTTATTGAGTATTGTATTTCGACATTCAAAACGATAATTTCTATTAGAAATAAAACAAAAGGTAGCCTGTGAGGAATAAACTATTACGGATAATTCCATTCTTTTTCTTGCTTTTTATTTGCTCTCAAACAGCATTTAGCTTTACAGAAATTGTGGACAGCTCAGACATTCTCAATGCGTTAGTAAGCGATGGTGGTGCAGACACCGTACATGAAGCGGTGCCTACTTGGACGATCATTCCGTTTATATTACTACTTGTGATGATTGCTACTGGCCCATTATTTTACGAACATTTCTGGCACAAAAATTATCCTATTGTAGCAGTGGTATTAGCATCTCTAGTAATATTATACTACATATTCGTGATGCACAATGTGGCCAGTCCAATTCATGCTTTAGCAGAATATGTTCAATTCATAGCGCTATTAGCGGGATTGTATATAGCCTCAGGTGGCATTATGATCAATGTAGATCGTAAAGCTTCTCCCGCTCTCAATGTTGCGCTGCTTTTAGTTGGTGCTGTATTTGCCAACCTTATAGGAACCACGGGGGCGAGCATGCTTTTGATCAGACCATTCATAAGACTTAACAAGGGGCGTATTAAAGCCTACCATGTGATTTTCTTTATCTTTATGGTGAGTAATGTGGGTGGGTCCTTGACACCTATTGGTGATCCACCACTCTTTCTTGGGTTCCTCAAAGGTATTCCATTCTTTTGGACGCTAACTAATAATGTGATGCCGTGGGGTGTGGCATTAATATTTCTTGCCACGATGTTTTACTTTATAGACAGACGTCATACCGCTACGAATGATCCCAAATTAGAAAAAATAGAGCACACCGATAAGATCACTATGACCGGTGCTAGAAATTTTATTTGGTTAGGTCTAATCATAGCCTCAGTATTTCTTGATCCGAATGTCATCGAATGGGTCCCTGCAATTAATTATCACGGTCAGAAATTTTCATTCGTTAGAGAGATCATCATGCTCACTGTAGCATACTTATCTTATCGATTCGCCAGTAAAAAAGCTATCGATGGCAATGAATTTAGCTTCGAGCCAATAAGAGAAGTAGCATTCATTTTTGTTGGAATATTTGGTACGATGATGCCAGCATTGGAACTTGTGAGTGGATTTGCTTCATCACCTGAAGGAGCAAAAATGATAAATCACAATACACTTTACTGGGGTACTGGTATATTATCAGGATTCCTAGACAATGCGCCAACATATCTTAACTTTTTGACGGCTGCTATGGCCTCCCAAAACGGGTCAATCTCTAACATAAGTGAGGTTACGGCCTATGCAAATGGAGGGGTCTTTGAGAACTCCGTACTTTACTTGAAGGCTATTTCCATATCAGCAGTCTTCTTCGGAGCCTGTACTTACATTGGAAATGGCCCTAACTTTATGGTGAAATCAATAGCCGAAGGGGTGGGTATCAAAATGCCTTCATTCTTCGGATATATCATTCGGTTCACTATTCCTTTCTTAATTCCATTGTTAATATTGACATGGGTTATCTTCTTCGCTTTTAGCTAAAATCAATACCATGAGTGATTCTAAAATAGATCTTCTTTTCCTAGAGTACAGTGAAATCAGATTCTTAGATATTAATAAAGAGCAGTTTGTTTATCTAGTAAATTTAATGCCCGTATGTCTATTGGCTACTAGCGATGGCATCATGGATAAAGATGAATGGGCGACTGTAAAAAGTCTCACCAAAATACTCGGAGAAGAATTCGCTTCTGATGATTTGGGAGAAGAGAAAGAGGAAAACCTCATGCTAATATATCGTGGCGAGATGCGCTATTTGGTCAAGCATAGAGATAAATGGGAAACTAAATTCATTAGCGCTTTGCGAGAGTATTTCTCTGTCAATGAGGCCGCCAAGGACTTCGTAGAAGAGACTATAGAGCTATTTGAAGATCAAACTGATGACGCTGAAGTGAAACGACTTAGAGGATCTTTAGGACTAAAGTAACACTCTGTGTTTGACTAAGACAATTGATCAACTATTTGCTTCAGATCGACTTGTTCCCAACTCTCTAAGATATTTGAACGGTTCATTACTTTATCCATGATTTCTTTTTGTTGTCGTCCTCTTTCAATAGCTTCAGAATAGCGAATATCTTCATGGAACGTCACCATTGAGTATAATGGAACCCATTTTTCAGGAAATTGCTCATATAACTTAGCCTCTATTTTCTTCCTTGTCAGGAAGAAATCGTCAGCCACAAGATCACGCATTTCTATAAAATTCTGTAAGGCAAGATCCAAAATCGCATCAGCATCAGGCTTGCGCGATATCTGATATAGAGGCAATACTTTATCCCAATCATCATCATGTTCATCAAGCATGTCATTTAGGACACGACAATCCTCAAATCCTGAATTCATACCCTGACCGTAGAAAGGGACAATCGCATGAGAAGCATCTCCAATGATGAGTGTTTTGTTCTTGACCCAAGGGAAGCACTTGATCGTGAGCAAGGATGATGTCGGGTTCTCTTTATAATCACTCAATAAAGTGGGCATCAAATCTACTGCATCAGGAAAGATCTCATTGAAGAAATTCATGATTTCTTCGTCCGTCTTCAGAGTATCAAAAGAACGCTCGCCTTCAAACGGAAAGAATAATGTACAAGTAAAACTACCATCAGTATTGGGTAATGCTATCAACATATAATTACCTCTTGGCCAGATATGCAAAGCATTCTTCTCAATAGAGAATGACCCAGCTTTACCTGCTGGAATCATCAACTCTTTGTAACCATGATCGATAAACTGCTGATTGAAGTTGAAGCGATCAGTCTTTTGGAAGGCTTGTCTGATAGCAGAATATGCTCCATCCGTCCCAATAATAACATCAGCTTCTATTTCCAGTTGTTTCCCATTATGCTCCAGTGATACCACTGAATGCTCATGATCCACTCCTATGCACTTATGATCAAAATGTACTGTAACTCCTGCGGCTTCAGCTTTCTCTATCAGTAATTTATTTAGTCCTCCTCTAGAAATAGAATTGATGGCTTGTCCATCTTTACCATAGGGTTGGAATGTCAAATTACCACTTTCATCGTGCATCACACGCCCAGTCATCGGAATGATCATCTCATTGATAGCAGACTCAAGTCCCACTTCTTTAAGTGGCTTCCAGCCGCGACTACTCAAGGCAAGGTTGATCGATCTACCAGCAGCGACTTTTGCTTTACGCATGTCTGATCTTCGCTCATAGATCGACACTTCACATCCTCGCTTGCGCAAATAGATAGCCATTAATGAGCCAACCAATCCGGCTCCCATTATGGCAATGTTTTTATTCTTGTTAGTCATTTTTATTTATCTAAATCGCCTGTTTCAATATCTCAACAAATCTGTAAACGTCTTCAAAGGAATTATACAAAGGAACTGGAGCAATTCGAATCACATTGGGCTCTCGCCAATCTGAAATCACCCCTTCCTCCGTTAATTTATCGAATACTTTCTTGCCATTTTTCTTAACCAAAAGAGACATTTGGCAACCTCTAGCTGCTACATCAGATGGTGTGATCACTTCTAATTGTTCATCATCTAAATTCAACTCTACTAACAGGTATTCTAGATATCCCGTAAGTTTTAAGCTTTTTTCTCTCAAAGCGTCTATTCCTACTTGTTCGAATATCTCTAATGAAGCCAAGTGCGCTGCACTTGAAAGCACATTAACATTGCTTAGTTGCCAACCGTCTGCACCTTGCATAGGTTTGAAGCCCTTCTTCATTTGGAACCGTTCGGACTCATCATGTCCCCACCATCCCGCGAATCGTGGTATGTCTGAATTATTTGAATGTCGTTCATGGACAAATATTCCTGAAACTCCTCCAGGACCAGAATTCATATATTTATAGCTGCACCAAACTGCAAAATCCACTCCATTGTCATGGAGATTCACAGGAACATTACCCACTGCGTGCGCCAGATCAAATCCACAATAAGCTCCAACTTCATGTGCTTTGAAAGTGATTGTTTTCAAATCAAAGAACTGTCCCGTGTAATATTGAACTCCGGCCATCATTACCAATGCCAGTTGATCTCCAGCCTCCTCTATGGCCTGTAAGATATCCTCTTTTCTCAACGTATGTTCACCATCTCTTGGCTTAAGCTCTATCAAGGCATCTGCTAGATCAAATCCATGAAACTTTATTTGTGTTTCTAAAGCATATTGATCAGAAGGAAAGGCTCCTGCTTCGGTGATGATTTTGAACCGTTGCTTTGTTGGCCTATAAAATGACACCATCATCAAATGCAGATTTGATGTGAGATTGTTCATAGACACCACTTCCTCTGGATTTGCACCAACGATTTTAGCTAGTTGATCTTTACTGAATTTGTGATAATACATCCAAGGCCGCTTACCTTCAAAATGACCTTCTACACCATTGTCCTCCCATGATTTCAATTCCTCTTCAATATACTTCCTGGTGGACTTCGGCTGCAGTCCAAGCGAATTTCCTGTAAAGTAAGTACTGTCTTTCCCTTGATGTTGAGGGATATGAAATTGACTTCTATATTGTTTTAGCGGATCAAGGTGATCTTGCTGCTTTGCATAGCTACGAGAGTTTTCAAAATTCATTTCCAATAATAGCGGATATTAAGAACTCTTGCAATGTAAAATTGGAAGGTTTTCAACTACTTAAACATATCCATTTGAGTTCCTAGAATTACCCCTTCATGTTTGAGTAGCCATTCTTTATTATCTAGTCCTCCTGCGTACCCTGTAAGGCTACCATCACTCCCGATTACGCGATGACATGGAATCACAATTGGTATAGGGTTTTTTCCATTAGCAGTCCCTACTGCCCTGATGGCTTTCAGATCGCCTATTTTTATCGCTTGTTTTGAATAGGTCGTTGTCTTTCCGAAAGGAATATTATTGAGCTCATTCCAAACAGATTGTTGAAAGTCTGTCCCTGAGGGGTTGAGGTTTAAGTCAAACTCCTTTCGGTCATTAGCAAAATACTCACGAAGTTGTTTCGCGCACTTAGCCACTTCTTTGGGTGCGACACTGCTGGATTGTTTCTCATCAGTGACAAATGCAATCTCAAAAACAACTTCATCATTCCCAGTTATTCGGAGCAAACCTAAAGGAGATTCCATAGTAAGGTATTCTCGATGATCAATATCGTAAATGGATTTTTTGGGCATTTGCTTTCATTTAATGATATATAAAAATACAGTATTTATACATTATCGATCTGAATCCAATCAATATATTATTTTGATAAAGGCGGGGTAATTATTGATTTCAACAAAGATTGCACGATGCTTCAAAACTCGAATTTAATAATCATGCAATTGGTAATATTGAAATTGCACATTGAATATAAATGCAAACATTGTTATGCATAAAATATACAAAGGCAATCCAAACAAAACCAAAAAGGCCTGTATCATAGTCATATAAAAACAAGCCTTTCCCAACTGCTCGGTAGTAGCACTTTTGTATAACATCAAATGATAATAGAATAGTCCTGATACTAGTCCGTATAAAATTATCTGTATTGAAAAATAATAAGATACTTCGATCGGTATGTGTCTGAAGACAACTACGACTTCAGGAGTTAATAATAAAAGTATGGAAACTAAACTAATAGACACACGGTTCACTATCGAAGTAGGTAGGTTTCGAAAATAAGTCAGTTGAACGGCATGAAAATTGAAATATTCATGCGCTAACATAAGATTTGCTGTCATGGCAAAAACAGTTCCGACTCCCAAAAATCGCCAGTCATATAGCTCCGGGTCATAGGCGCTAAAGCATCCAATCAACAGTGAAATACTCAATACTTTAGAAAGCAGAAATAAAGCTGGCCTGTTCTTAAGCACATGGATCACAAACCACAAAACATACGGTTTCCACAATATTCGATTTGATAATTGTATGATAGCACCATTCTTTTGTTCAATAATAGGCCGCTTAAGCTGCCTCATCATCACCCATGTTGACAAAGTCAGACTTAATAAAAAGTAAGCACCCAATATTATTAGCCTATTATAAACCTCAATCTCTAACATATATCGACTAACAAAAAACCCATAAACAAGTACAATTCCGTTCATAGACATGACTATAATCGATAAGAGTACAACTTGTCTAATCGGACTCAAAAATGTTAGATTCCGTACAAATCTATAGTGTTGCTTTTGGAATAATTTTTTCGTAAAAAGTGATGCCTTGAGTTGATATAGTAAGAAAAGGCTTACCAATATGAATGTTAAAAAATCACTGCCTGCAATAAATTTAGCAATCATGATGTGCTCTTGTGCACGCATAAACCCTCCAGCAAAAAATAATAAAACCAAAAAGAAGCCAGTATGTGCTTCATAAAAGGGTTTAACGATTGCTTTGGTTAAGACTTTAATCATAACCTCTCTAGTTTTTGATCAACGATCTGAAATGTATCTTCTACAGAAAGTTGTTCCCCTCCCTCACTAACATGCGATGATATCAAAAAAGTAGTCCCCGCTTTATAATATTCTTCTATCAGTTTCACCAATTCGTTGATTGACTGTCTATCGATTGTGATAAAAGGCTCATCCAGAACGATAAGTTTAGGATTCCCAAGAAATGCCATCACTAGTCCAGTCTTCTTCAACATACCAGATGAATATGTACCAACTGCCTGGTGATAATAATCGCTGGTGCCTAGCCGAGCGGTTAAATCGTCTATCTGCTTTTGATCCGCTTTCTGAGTATTTGCTGCAAATTTGACCAAATCCTTCTGGGTGAGAAATGCTGGAAACAATGGTTCTGCTTCACTATAATTCACCAGTTTACGATAGGAAACATTATTGTTTTTCACACTCAATCCATCAACTATACAATCTCCTTCAAAAGGTATAATCCCACAAATAGATTTGAAAAAAGTGGATTTTCCAGAACCATTATCTCCTTTGATCCAATAAATCCCATGATCGAAATCCATTTTTGGAATGTCTAATAATAGCTGGTTACTATATGATTTTTTGTAATTTCTGATTGATAGCATATAGGTGATTTTTTCTTATTAGTAGACCTTAACCTATTTTTATTACCTGATTAATCATTTTTTTATCCTTACAAATAGTTTGAGTCCAATCGATTTTATCATTTAAAGATGATTGGAAGTCTTCATGCACTATTCTTAGGGGTGTAGAACATAGACATTTTCAGTCAAAAGGCACCTTCTGAAAACTAACGCAAGCACTACTTAAAATATAAACAACTGCCTAGCAGGACTATGATATAAGTATTAGTGTGAGAATTGCAGAAAAACACCCGAAACTCCCAGCCAAAGACTAATCGGAGAGGAATATTTGTAGTCACTAATAGAGAAATCAGTGCCCTTTATGCTTTTTGAAAAATCCTATGTATTTAAAATCTCCAATAGCACGGAATAAGAAAATGACAATTATGACCCACAATATAATAGCCAATTGGTTAAGTAATAGAGAATCGAGCCTGTATAATTTGAATCAACCTTTAATCCACAAACCTTGGATCGGTCTCCATTTCATGGCTACAGTTATCACAAGTTCTTAATTCTTTAGAAGCGTAGAACTCTCTAAATCGAGGCTGAAAATCCTTTTCGACATCGTACAGATTAAAAAAGGCACTATGAAGTTTTCGGTTGCATTTATCACAGAACCAGATAAGTCCATCTGTAAAACCATCTCCCCGCTTGCGCTCGATTACCAGTCCAATTGATCCTTCACTTCGCATGGGTGAATGTGGAATTTTGGCAGGCAGCAAAAACATCTCACCCTCCTTGATTGGAATATCGACAGCTTTTCCATCTTCTTGAATCCGCACATTGATATCTCCTTCTAACTGATAGAAAAGCTCTTCGGTTTCATTGTAGTGATAATCCTTTCTAGCATTAGGCCCACCAACGATCATTACAATATAATCCCCAGCATCAACATAGAGGTTCTTATTTCCTACCGGTGGCTTTAGAAGATCACGGTTATCAGAGATCCATTTTTGTAAGTTGAAGGGTCGTTGGACAGGCATGATTATATTAGTTATGGATGGAACGTAATTTGAGCAATCTAGCAAATAGCAAGTATTGTAACAATACTTGCTTATCTAATCTCAGCAGTCAATAACTGCACATGATTATTGAGAGCCCCTTCGTCTGTCAGGTCAGCATCCCATTTAGCACCTAGGTAGTATGAGTTTGCGGCTATGCTTTTAATATAATACTTATAGGCTGGCACATCACCTTTTAGTCTGACAATATCGCCTTTCCCTTCTTTCATTCTTACAGATATGTAGTCCGTCACTCCTGGTTTTTGTTCATACTTCAACAAATCACGTACAGTATTACTTGTCGCATGGATGCGCTGAAGGACATAATTAAATCCTTTATCTTTCAATTGCTTATGCGTGAGAGGCTCTTCTATAAATACATGTGGATATGGATAATCTTTAAAGGCACTTTTGATAGCTTCGTTTCTACCTATAAGCTCCAGATTATATTGATTGACAATAGATCTTGTTTTCTCAAGACCAACCTTTCCTTCAATTGTTCCTGGCAGTACTATTGGCATATACATGGGTACAGCCAATTTCTGAGTTTTAAGATCGGGCTTGTAAGCTTCATATCGTTGTCCTTTCACTCGATAATTAAATCTGCCATATTCTGGTTTATCACTTATCAGGAAGTTCCTTCTATCTAAAGAAGCGCACATCCGATAGATTTGATCTGTTATTTCTGAAAGTTGGTTTGACTCCATTCTCCAAGCCTTTTTCCCATGTTTAACAAATCTTTCATCTTTTGAAAACGGTGTAATAACAACTTTATAACCAATGGCCTTCTTTATAATAAACACGAGCTGTAAGACCTCTCGTTTGACCATTTCTGCTGAAAGAGGTTTTGATAAGATCGTGCCTCCGAACAAATCATCCACATGATAATAGGCAACGACATCTACCCCAGCCTTCGCAAATGTAGGATGAACTTCTGTCGCCATTTTTTGTCCTGACGCTCGATTATCTGCTATCAGTACACCGATTGACTTCTCGGATATTAGATTTTTGGGTAGTCGATCTACATATTCCAAATACGTTTGATCCAAAATATCTCTGGACTCAGGCTGCGCCAATACACTTGTCGCAATTGATAATACTAGGATAACTAATGATATAATTTTTGAAGAGCACATAATGTTGTCGTATTTCACAAAGAAAAAGTATTTTATGGCTTAACGCCAATTTTCATTATTATTTTAGAGGCACAGCTAATTTCGCAGTCAAGAATACAATAAACAAATGAATAAATCAGTAGCATTGGTCCTGTCGGGTGGAGGCGCCCGAGGCATCGCACATATTGGTGTCATCGAAGCACTCCTTGATGAGGGCTACGAGATTACTTCGATATCTGGATGTTCTATGGGAGCCGTAGTAGGCGCTGTCTACGCAGCCGGGGAATTAGAAGCTTATAAAGATTGGCTGTGTAACCTTGACAAATTAGATGTTTTCAAATTGATTGATTTCACGCTAAGCACACAAGGTTTTATCCGTGGTGAGCGAGTTTTCAAGGAAATGAAGAAATTTCTTCATGATCAAAAAATAGAAGACCTAAATATTCCATTTTCGGCAAATGCTACCGACATCATCAATGGAAAAGAAGTAGTTTTTAAAACTGGTAGCCTTTATGACGCCATCCGTGCATCTTCTTCAATTCCATCAGTACTCAAACCTTGTATTATTGATCATATAGAACTAGTCGATGGTGGAGTGCTTAATCCTCTTCCCATTGCTAATGTCCTTAGGGTGAAGAATGACATACTAGTGGTCTCTGACGTGAATGCTCCAATAACATATATTCCGCAGAGCACCACCAATAATGCAAAAAAAGCATCCGCGAATCATTACAAATTATTGATGGATCAATTCATTCAAAAGTGGGGTGAGTACCTTCCAAAAAAAGACCTGACCCCCATCAAACATCCTGAAAATCCAAAAGGAAAATTTGGATATCTTGACTTGATGAACCAGTCTATCAATCTGATGCAAGATAGATTGACTGCACAGACAATTTCACAACATAATCCTGACATGAGTATCAAAGTGTCAAGGGATTCCTGTCGAGCTTTTGACTTTTATCGTGGTGAAGAGCTTATTGCAGCGGGTAAGCGAGCATTTTACAAAACCTACAAAGAATAATGACCTCCGCAGAAATCAACAAAACAATTGGCAACATTGATCTATACCTTTTAGACCAATTGCTTAAAGGTCGAATAACACCTGAAATGAGGATTCTTGACGCAGGGTGTGGAGAAGGCAGAAACTTATATTACTTCATAAAAAATGGTTATCAACACCTCTACGGGGTGGATCCGAATCCAACTGCCATTCAGATGTTACAAATGACTGCCAAGCATATTCCGAAGGAGCATTTCATAATGACCAATATTGAAGATATGCCCTTCATCACTCCTGTATTTGACTACGTGATCTGCAACGCGGTCTTGCATTTTGCCAATAGTGAGGAGCACTTCGATCAGCTCTTTGCTCAACTGATCAAAGTAATCAAACCAAATGGTCAACTATTTATCAGAATGACCTCTACGCATCATATGGAAGATGCTATCCCACTTGGAGATGGCATATTCAAACTGCCAGATGGAAGTCAACAATACCTCCTTGACATTGATAAACTCTCACGCTTACTGGCTAATTACAAACTACAGCTTATCGAACCAGTGAAATCATTATATGTCCATGAACAGCGCAGTATGACGACTTTGGTTTTGCAGAAAGAGGAATAGCAATCTTTGGAGTATAAACCTCCTTTCATTACTTTCATTCATTAATCTAACTACAAAAAATCAACTCAAATGGAAAATTCTAATTACGCTGGCTTCTGGATGCGATTTGTAGCCTTTATCATTGACTATATTATTATTTCCATTTTACAATCTGTGGTCATCATGCCCATCTTAGCAACCCTTGGGTTTAGTGTCGTATCAATTAATGGATTTGATTTTGATTCCATGTCAGATCAGGATACTTGGGCAATGATCATGGCATTTATAGCCGCAGCCAGTTTTGCTATGACGGTGTCTTTTGTGATACAAACTTTATACTTTTCATTCATGGAGTCTAGTAAGCATCAAGCAACATTGGGAAAAATGGCTTTGGGAATTAAAGTCACTGATATGAATGGAGATAAATTAGACTTCCCAAAAGCACTACTGAGACAGCTTGGAAAAGTATTATCAAGCATGATCTTCCTAATCGGTTATATTTTAGCAGGACTCACTGAGAAAAAGCAAGCATTGCATGATATAATCGTTGGAGCATTGGTAGTAAGAAAATAAACTACCGTCCAACAGTTATTTGAAGCTATCTCAATATCTGATTGAGGTAGCTTTTTTTATTGACACAATCTTGAAATATTAGTTAATGAAATGGGTAAAAGTATTTAACAATCTAGCATCGGCCGTTCAAGCTATTCCTAATAAAAGCGTCAAATTGGTAGTGATAGGAAGCACACGAATATGCTTATCTAATATCGAAAATCACTTTTTAGCTGTAGCAGATGCATGTCCTCATAGTGGTCAATCACTGAGTCAAGGCAAAGTAAATTATCTTAATGAAATAGTTTGCCCACTTCACGGATATAGATTTAACCTAACACATGGGCGTGAAGGAGATCAGAAGTGCAAAGACGCTACAACTTATCAAGTAAAGATGGATAAAAATGGACTTCATCTATTAGTTTGATAATATTATTTCAAACTATCAATGTCTACTTTTTGATTCTTTCCTTTTTCATATAACTTTGTGCCAATTTAAGCATCACCTAACTCTTTGACTAAATAACCCTAATGCCAAGAGACAGAAGCATCCGGTCAGTACTCATTATCGGTAGTGGCCCAATCGTAATTGGACAAGCATGTGAATTTGACTATGCTGGCTCCCAAGCCTCCAGATCACTCCGAGAAGAAGGAATCGAAGTCACACTGATTAACTCCAATCCTGCTACCATCATGACCGATGAAGTTACAGCAGACAATATCTACTTGAAGCCATTGACGAAAAAGTCGATCCGAGAGATTTTGGAAAAACATAACATCGATGCGGTATTGCCGACTATGGGTGGGCAAACGGCATTGAACCTAGCCATCGACTGTGAGACCGCAGGAATTTGGGATCATTACGGAGTAAAGATGATTGGTGTCAATGTTGATGCAATTGAAACCACGGAAGATCGTGAGAAATTCAGACTCTTGATGCATAAGTTGGACGTGGACGTCTGTATAGGCGAAACCGCAACTTCTTTTCTTCAAGGAAAAGAAATTGCACAAAAAATTGGCTTTCCTTTAGTTATCAGACCTTCGTTTACCCTTGGTGGTTACGGTGGTGGGTTTGTTAATGATCCAGAAGAATTTGATAAGGCGCTGACTGCGGGACTCCATGCATCGCCTAGGCATGAGGTATTAGTAGAACAAAGTATTCTTGGCTGGAAAGAATATGAGTTGGAGTTGCTTCGGGATAATATTGGTAATGTGATTATCATTTGTTCGATTGAGAACTTTGATCCGATGGGTGTTCACACGGGCGATTCTATTACGGTAGCTCCAGCGATGACACTTCCTGACACTGTGTATCAACACATGCGCAATCTCGCCATCAAAATGATGAATGGCATTGGTCACTTTGCTGGAGGTTGTAATGTCCAGTTTTCCGTGCATCCTGAGACTGATCAAATAATAGGTATAGAGATCAACCCAAGGGTATCTCGATCTTCTGCATTGGCTTCAAAAGCCACTGGTTATCCTATTGCAAAAATAGCTGCTAAGCTAGCGATTGGTTATAATCTAGATGAACTACAAAATGCCATTACAGGAACCACTTCGGCTTTCTTTGAACCTGCTATTGACTACGTTATTGTAAAGATACCCCGTTGGAATTTTGACAAGTTCGAAGGATCTGATCGAAAGCTTGGACTACAGATGAAGTCTGTAGGTGAAGTGATGGGGATAGGCCGTAATTTCCAAGAAGCCTTGCAAAAAGCTTGTCAATCATTGGAAATCAATCGCAATGGACTTGGCGCAGATGGGAAAGAACTTAAGGACCAAAAGAAACTGCTTTACAGCTTAGAAAATCCAAGCTGGGATCGATTGTTTCATGTTTATGACGCCTTTAAACTAGGTGTTCCTTTCAAAACCATTCAGTCACTTACCAAAATTGATAAATGGTTTTTGCATCAAATAGAAGAACTCATACATCTAGAGAAAGAGATAGAACAATACAACGTTGATTCCATTCCTAAAGAATTACTTCTTCTTGGAAAGAAAAAAGGATATGCTGATCGTCAACTAGCCCATTTATTTGGCTGTTTGGAAAGTGAAGTATTCAACAAAAGAAAAGAATTCGGTATCAACCGCGTTTACAAGCAAGTAGATACCTGTGCTGCAGAATTTGAAGCACAGACACCTTATTACTACTCTACTTTTGGTGATGAAAATGAATCTGTCATCACTGATAAAAAGAAAATAGTGGTACTTGGCGCAGGGCCAAATAGAATCGGTCAAGGCATCGAGTTTGACTACTGCTGTGTTCATGGGATACTAGCTGCGAAAGAATGTGGCTATGAAACCATTATGATCAATTGTAACCCTGAGACGGTATCTACAGACTTTGACATAGCTGACAAACTGTATTTCGAGCCTGTATTCTGGGAGCACATCTATGAGATCATCTTGATGGAAAAGCCTGAAGGTGTGATTGTACAACTTGGTGGTCAAACCGCACTGAAACTAGCTGAGAAGCTTGAAAAATACGGCATCAAAATCATCGGGACTGATTTCGCTTCGTTAGATCTTGCAGAAGATCGTGGAAGTTTCTCTGAACTATTGAAAGAGAATGATATTCCATATCCGGAGTTTGGAGTAGCCGAAGACGCTGCGACTGCGGTAGAGCTTTCTAAAGATATTGGATTCCCATTGTTAGTTCGTCCTTCTTATGTACTGGGTGGACAAAGCATGAAGATTGTAATCAATGAACAAGAGTTAGAAACTCATATCATTGATATTTTAAGGAAAATTCCTGGCAATAAAGTACTACTAGATCACTTCTTGGACAATGCCATTGAAGCAGAAGCTGATGCCATTTGTGATGGAGAGGATGTTCATGTGATAGGTGTGATGCAACATATCGAGCCTGCTGGAATTCATTCTGGAGATTCATATGCTGTACTTCCTCCATACAACTTGGGAGATTTTGTCTTAAGACAAATAGAAGAGTATACTAAGAAGATTGCTTTGGCGCTAAACACCAGAGGACTCATAAATATCCAATTTGCTATCAAAGATGATAAGGTGTATATCATTGAAGCGAATCCGAGAGCTTCGAGAACTGTACCATTCATCTGTAAAGCATACCAAGAGCCTTATGTGAATTATGCCACCAAGGTGATGATGGGTGAAAAGAAAGTCAAAGACTTCAAGTTCAATCCAACAAAGAAAGGATATGCAATCAAAGAGCCTGTATTTTCATTCCATAAATTCCCTAATGTAAACAAGGAATTGGGACCTGAAATGAAATCTACTGGAGAGTCTATCTACTTTATTGATGATTTGATGGACGATTATTTCTTAAAAATATACTCCGAACGAAACCTATACTTGAGTAAATAGGTATAAAGGGATAGTATAACAAACAGACAATGATTAAGTTTTTATTAATAATAATTGCCTTCTTCTACATCTTATCGAAAGTAGGGGGATTTATATTTAGAACATTATTTGGTGCGGCAGCACAACAAGCGCAGCAACAAAGAACTCATACAAAAAAGCCTAGTGATGGTAATGTGCAGATAGATCATGCTCCAAAGAACGAAGACAAGTCTTCAAAAAACTTCAAAGGAGGAGACTATGTAGATTTTGAAGAGGTGAAAGATTAAACTTAAGTTATCCCATAGGGATCTTTCGGATTTCTTCGTTCCTCTACGAAATGACTTATAATAATGTAACTTGAAGCCTCGATAACGAGGCTTCTTTTTTATTTACCAGTAGTTTCTATATGTCTACAATTACATTTCACAAATACCAAGCAACTGGAAATGACTTTATCATGATTGATAATCGTGAGAAGGTATTCCCAAAGGAGAACCTCACACTGATAGAACAATTGTGTGACCGCAAGTTTGGAATAGGGTCAGATGGATTGATTCTCATTGAGCAACATAATAAAGTGGACTTTAACATGGTGTTTTACAATCCTGATGGAAGTCAAAGCTTATGTGGGAATGGCAGCCGATGCGCTGTCAATTTCGCCAAAGAGATTGGAGTAATAGATGCGTCAGAAACCACCTTTATGGCATACGATGGGGTGCACTCTGCTACTATCAAAGGTAATTTGGTAGAGTTATCTATGAATAACGTACAAAATGTCAGTCAATTAGAGGATGGTATATTTGTTGATACCGGGTCACCACACTTTGTAAGATTTGTAGAACATGTTCATAAAGTTGAGATTATTCCAGAAGGGTCCAAAATTCGCTACAGCGATGCCTATCAACCAGCAGGAACGAACGTCAATTTTGTACAACAACTTGGAGATCAGCAAATATTCGTGAGAACCTATGAACGTGGAGTAGAAAACGAAACACTATCATGCGGCACGGGTGTTACTGGAGCAGCATTGGCTGCAAGTACTTTAGGTTTGAAAGCACCTATCTCAGTAACCACAAAGGGAGGAGAATTGACCGTGAACTATAAGCAGATGGACGATGGATCATTTGAGGGTATTACTTTATGTGGCCCAGCCCAAATGGTCTATGCTGGAAGTATAAAAATCAACATGTAAAATTGAATCAATTAAGATCAAAAGTAACTATTTCTTGGTGATCAAGCTATCTAAGTATTGTGTCATCAAAGTATATATAACCAATTATGAAATCTCTTTATTAACCTGTATGCTATCTTTTGTGAAGTTTGTATCGAATGCCCTAATCATTGCCTTAATACTATGTTACATTACAGCTTTTTCGCAATTTAAAAACGAACATATTTCTTCTGACTCAATAGATATGTCAGAGCTTGTAAGAGTCAAGCCAAACAATGGTGAATGGGATGGTTATCGAAAAGAATATTTTCATGATAATGGCGAATTAAAATCAATTATCAACTTCAGTAAAAATGGACTGAAAAAGGGTAAAGCAAAATGGTTCTATTCCAGTGAAAACATTGGTAATCATACTTTTTATGAAAAAGGAAAGTATGTAGAAAAATTAATGAGTACCAAAGAATACAAGTCAGGAAAATTACATGGTACTCTGTCAAAATACACTCAAAATGGGGTATTGTATATGGAATCCAAATATAAAAATGGCCAGCTTCATGGTAAGACAATACGATATTACCTCAATGGCAACCCTGAATTTATAACTAAGTACAGGAAAGGTGATGCTCATGGAAAAAGGTATTTGTTTGATGAAAATGGCAATAAAAAAAATGGAAAACACCATAGAATTTTGCCTGGTGACAGCACCATTTTCATAGGAAATAGCGTCAGTGGTCTGGCTCATGGGAAATTTGAATATTATAGAAATGACATCTTAATAAGATCTGGAGAATATTCTAACGGCTATCTAATTGAAGATATTGACTACAAAAATGAAACACAGCCTCAAAACAATAAGAAAATTGATTAGAAAGGATCACTAGAATTAACATAATTCACAAAAAACAAAGTATTTTTGCTCATTACGAGAATGAGCATTATTAGCCTGTAATAAAGATATAAACCATGTTGAAATTTATTGCCAAAGTATTTGGCACCAAGTCGGAGAAAGACATCAAACTATTGATGCCTAATGTGAAGAAGATCAATGACGAATTTGACAAGTTATCATCGCTATCCAATGATGAGTTTAGAAATAAGACACTTGAGGTTCAAGAAACTATCAATTCATTCCTAAAAGGAATCGATGATGATATCGCAGCACTCCATAAAAAAGTTGAAGACAACCCTAACATGGATATCCATGAAAAGGAAGCCACTTTCACTGAGATAGACACACTAGAAGAAAAGCGCAACGAACAATTGGAAGTAGTCCTGTTGAACGTATTACCCTTATCTTTTGCGATCACTAAGGAAACAGCCAGAAGATTTAAAGACAACGAAGAGCTAGAAGTGACGGCTACGATGTTTGACAAGCAGATGGCTGCGAAATATGATAACGTGGAAATTCGTTATGACAAAGCTGTTTGGAAGAACAAATGGATGGCTGCTGGCAATGAAGTGACTTGGGACATGTTGCACTATGATGTGCAGCTTGTTGGTGGTATGGTATTGCACCAAGGAAAGATTGCTGAAATGGCAACTGGTGAAGGTAAAACATTGGTCGCTACGCTTCCTGCATTTCTAAATGCCTTAGCAAAAAGAGGAGTTCACTTGGTAACAGTGAATACTTACTTGGCTAAAAGGGATTCAGAGTGGATGGCACCGATTTTCCAATTTCACGGAATCTCCATAGACTGTGTAGACAAGCACGAGCCTAACTCTGACGAAAGAAGAGATGCCTATAATGCTGATATTACTTACGGAACTAACAACGAGTTCGGATTTGATTATCTAAGGGACAACATGTCTCGATCTCCAGAAGATTTGGTACAGCGCAAGCATCATTATGCAATGATTGATGAAGTCGATTCTGTACTTGTTGATGAAGCACGAACACCATTGATTATCTCAGGGCCTATTCCAAAAGGAGATGAGCATGAGTTCTACGATCTTAAGCCTAGAATCTTAAACCTTGAAGTAGCACAGAAAAAATTAGTTACGCAATTCCTCAATGATGCTAAGAAATTGATCAAAGAAGGAAATGATGAAGATGGTGGACTAGCACTATTCAGAGCCTTCAGAGGTCTGCCAAAGCATAAACCTTTGATTAAGTATTTGAGTGAATCAGGCTCAAGGCAGCTCCTGCAAAAGACGGAAAACTTCTACATGCAGGACAACAACAAAATGATGCCTGAGGCTGATAAACCATTACTCTTTACGATTGATGAAAAACAAAATAACATTGACCTTACTGAAAAAGGGATAGATGTACTGACCGGAGATGATCAAGAGTCGAACTTCTTTATTCTCCCAGATATCGGTGATACGATTTCCAAATTGGAAAAAGATGAAAGCAAGTCCGATGAAGAAAAAGTCAAAATAAAAGATGAGGTCATTAAGGACTATTCAGTGAAGTCTCAAAGGATTCACGCTGTGAATCAACTTTTGAAAGCCTACACGCTTTTTGAAAAGGATACAGAATATATCCTTGTTGATGGCAAGGTGAAAATAGTCGATGAGCAAACTGGTCGTGTAATGGATGGAAGAAGATATTCTGACGGACTCCATCAAGCGATAGAAGCCAAAGAGAATGTGACTGTAGAAGATGCTACACAGACTTATGCAACAGTAACGCTTCAAAACTACTTCCGTATGTACCACAAGCTCGCGGGTATGACAGGTACGGCCGTAACAGAAGCAGGTGAATTCTGGGAAATCTATAAACTAGATGTGGTAGAGATACCTTCGAACAGACCTATCACGAGAGATGATCGTGAGGATTTGGTTTTCAAAACTGTTCGTGAGAAATTCAACGCAGTAGCTGATGAAATAAAAACTTTGACCGAAGCAGGAAGACCCGTATTGGTTGGTACTACCTCGGTTGAGATATCAGAGCTATTGAGTAAGATGTTGAACATGCGTAAAGTGGATCATCAAGTCCTCAATGCGAAACAACATGCCAAAGAAGCTGATATTGTAGCGGTTGCTGGTCAACCTGGTACGGTAACGATTGCGACCAACATGGCTGGTCGTGGTACTGATATTAAGCTAGCGGCAGCATCTAAGGCTTCTGGTGGACTAGCGATCATTGGTACAGAAAGGCATGAATCTAGACGTGTCGATCGTCAGCTAAGAGGTCGTGCAGGACGTCAAGGAGATGTTGGTTCATCCCAATTCTTTGTGTCTTTGGAAGACAACTTGATGCGTATGTTTATGCCTGATCGTATTGCGAAGATTATGGATAGATTGGGACTAGAAGAAGGAGAAGTAATCTCTCACTCTATGGTGACCAAATCGATCGAACGTGCACAGAAAAAAGTAGAGGAAAATAACTTCGGTACTCGTAAGAGATTACTAGAATATGATGATGTAATGAATGCCCAACGTGAGGTGATCTATAAGCGTAGAAGAAACGCTCTATATGGTGAGCGTCTAGAGCTTGACATCATGAATATGATCTATGACACTTGTGAAGACATCGTTCTCAATTCTAAAGGTGGGGATAACTATGAAAGTTTCAAGTTAACTGCACTTGGTGTATTAGCTACTGATTATGAAATTAGCAAAGAGCAATTCGCCAATGCTAAAGAGGATAAGCTGTCAGAAGAACTCTATCACGCGACTTTCGACAACTACAAAAGAAAAAATTTGGCGACTGCCGAAAAGGCATTGCCTGTCATCCAAGACATCCATAAGAATAGAGGAGCAACTATTGAAAACATCTTGGTACCATTTACGGATGGCAAGAAGCAAATAGGTGTATCTGCTAACCTTCAGAAATGTGTTGATACTGAAAACACTGAACTGATAAAATCTATGGAGAAAATGATCACTTTAGCGATCATTGATCAGCAGTGGAAAGAGCATTTACGTGAAATGGATGACTTGAAGCAATCAGTCCAAAATGCGGTATATGAGCAGAAGGATCCATTATTGATTTACAAATTTGAAGGCTTCGAGCTATTCAAAAGATTTGTGGCTCAAGTCAATGAAGAAACTATCTCTTTCTTAATGAAAGCTGACTTGCCTGATCAGCGTCCTGAAGACTTGCACGAAGCAAGGACACAACGAAGCAAACAGCAACTTAGTGAGAAGAAGGAAGAATCTAGGTCAATACTAAGCGGAGCAAGTTCTCCTCAAGGCCCAGCACGTGAGGTGGAAAAAACCGCTCCTATCAAGTCACAAAGAGTTGCCAATCGCAATGATCGTGTGTCTGTGCAATATGTTGATGGTTCAGTAAAGAAGGATGTGAAATTCAAAACTGTAGAACAAGATCTTGATCAGAACAAGTGTGTCATGATCGATGAATAGTAAAATGAAGAAAGGACTCCTCATCATATCGATTTTCACCTTAGCTGTCTGGAGCTGTACTCCAAAAGTACAGTCAGGCGCTAGCCAAGGAGATTACTACGAAGATCTTTCGGCTTATCGACCAACGTATCCTACGGCTGACACAGTTGTTGATGAGCGAGTGACTGATATTGCTTTATCAGGGATAGTCCCTACATTCCATGTCAATGACACGCTCAATGCTGTGTTAGATAGTATCTCTGTCTTAAGTCAAGGCGTGAGATATATCAGTGGATATACCGTTCAACTCTACTCAGGAAGTAGCAGGGAAGTAGCCAATATCTCAAATGGCAAAGCACATACAATGCTAGAAGATGTCAAAAGTGACTGGCGTCCAAAAGTCAGCTATAAAGCACCCAACTTCAAAGTGCAAGTTGGTGAGTTTTATAACACGCTAGACGCGCACACGGTAAGAGCAGGATTATTACATGAATTTCCAAATGCCATCATCGTACTAAAGAAATTTCGAATCAAGAGGAGCTAATATGTCCATGAAAGATCAGATCAAGGCACTTGCCAATGAATACGCCCAAGAAGTAGTGGATATTCGGAGGCACTTACATGCCAATCCTGAGCTTTCATACGAAGAATACAATACTGCTAAGTACGTAGCAGCTCAACTTCGCAAAATCGGCATCGAACCCAAAGAAGGAGTCGCTGAGACGGGACTTACAGTCCTCATCGAAGGCAAGAACCCCTCTAAGAAGATTATTGCACTCCGTGCTGATCTAGATGCTCTTCCTATTGTGGAAACCAATGACGTACCTTATAAATCCAAGAACGAAGGTGTCATGCATGCTTGTGGACATGATGTTCACACCGCGTCATTGTTAGGGACTGCCAAGATATTGCATAGTCTGCGAGACCAATTCGAAGGAACTATCAAACTCATCTTCCAACCGGGTGAAGAGAAGAATCCTGGTGGGGCTTCTTTGATGATCAAAGATGGTGCACTGGAGAATCCCAGACCAACACAAATCTTCGGACAGCACGTAATGCCTTTAATTCCTGTCGGAAAAGTCGGTTTCAGAGAAGGTATGTACATGGCGAGTGCCGATGAGATCTACCTGACTGTGAAAGGACAAGGTGGTCATGCCGCTATTCCAGAATTATTGACTGACAACGTATTGATCGCAAGTCACATCATTGTGGCATTGCAGCAAATCATCAGTCGCAAAAGCAATCCTAAGAAACCTTCAGTGCTTTCCTTTGGGAAAGTAGAAGCCAAGGGTGCGACCAACATCATTCCAGATGAGGTGAAGATCTCTGGAACATTCAGAGCGATGGATGAAGAGTGGCGCGCTGAAGCGCACAAACTCATCACCCACATGGCAGAGAATCTCGCCATCAGTATGGGAGCAACCTGTGAGGTCAACATCTCAGTAGGCTATCCTTACTTAGAAAACAATCCTGAGCTTACCCAAAATGCCAGAAGCTATGCGACTGACTATGTAGGTGCAGACAATATCGTAGAGCTAGATCTATGGATGGGTGCAGAAGACTTCTCTTACTATACGCAACAAATGCCCGCCTGCTTCTATCGCCTTGGCACACGCAATGAAGCCAAAGGAATTACTTCCTATGTTCATACCTCTACTTTCAACATCGATGAAAGTGCCCTAGAACTAGGTTCTGGATTGATGGCTTTTATGGCAATCCGTGAATTAGGAGAATCTTAGTACTCTTTTTAGCATTTGTTGATTGAGTACCAAAACTCTCTGATGGTTAGGCGAAAGGTTCACTAATAGAAGGACTAGGTTGAGAAAACCACTTAGGTCCTTCAGCAGTCATATACACACAATCTTCAAGACGCACACCAAACTCTCCCACAATCGAAATATTGGGTTCGATACTAAAACACATTCCAGGTTCAAGTATTTGTTGATTACCTCTTACAGCATTCCCCCACTCATGCCCATCCATACCGATCCCATGACCTGTTCGGTGTGGTAATCCAGGTAATTTGTAATCAGGACCGAAACCTGCATCTGTCAGAACTTTCCTTGCAGTATCATCGATTTCCTGACACTGGGCACCAATTTGAGCTGCTTCAAATCCCGCAGCCTGTGATTTCTTCTCTAAGTTCCATATTTCTTCCTGGCGCTCAGTAGGCGCTGCACCAAATACTATCGTCCTGCTGATATCGGAATTATAACCTTCTACAGTGCATCCACAATCCACCAAGACCACATCTCCTTTTTTCAATATTTGAGGTTGGATACTACCATGCGGGAATGCGGAGGCTTCACCGAAGTTAGCCATAGCAAAAGAGTGACTCGCACCAAGTTTGCGATGCGCTTTCTCCACAGCAGAAGAAAAGTCCGAAGGACTGGATCCTTCCTTGAGATTAGTAAATCCTATTTTAATCGCTTCGATCGTTATATCAGTGGCTGTCTGCATCAAAGCAATTTCTGCCGTTGATTTGATCAATCTACAGGGAGTCGTCACCGGATCACCACTTACAAAGTCTAGCTGCCCAGCCTCTTTCTTGATACCGTCAATAATAAAGAATCTCATCCTTTCATCAACACCAATTTTACCATCTGTAATTGCGAAGTCTTTTATAGCCGTAGCAATTTGCTTAAAAGGACTTTCGTCCTCCTGCCACGCATAGACTTTCTTGCCTATTTGAATAATTTCATTGAGGCGATCCTCTTCGAAACCTGGACAGATATAACTCACTTCTCCCTCAACTGGTATCACGGCAACCATAGGTCGCTCACTTGGCCACCAGCTGATCCCTGTAAAGTATTTCAAGGAAGTTCCCGCATCCAATATCAATGCACTCATCCCTTCTTCCTTCATTAAAAGTTGCGCTTTATTTACTCTGCTTTTTCTTTCCTCTAGAGAAATAGGAGTTACGTTACCAGTCATCGACTGGAGGTTGTCAAAAACTGAAATCTCTCCTTTTGTCTCAATCTCGGAGGCACAAGATGTAACGCTAGTAAGAATAGTTGCTCCTGCTCCCAAAGCAGATATATTAATAAATTCTCTTCGTTTTAAGCTCATTTGGATGGTCTTTTGGTAGCTGTGAATGCCATAAAGTTAATTTATTTTTTGAGTATTGGTGTTTAGTCCAGCTTTCAGTCTATGCCTAATTCCTTTCGGTAGTCTGCCTTTGTTGGTATTCTTCACCAACAAACCCAACTCAGCTCCCTTTACATCATTATGGCAAAAGTGATATTATCCTTTCCTCAATGTTTCTTTCCCCTTCAGTAGTTTCTTCTGGAATTTACCCTGTACAATATCCACGATCACTAGAATAGCGATCACAAAGTAGAAAGTGGTTTTGGTCATTGGCGTGATTGGATTGCCAAAAAAGCTAAGATGTGCCAAATGTCCTCCTTCTGAAAGCAGCATGATGCCTACTATAAAAAGTATGAAAAGCCCGAGAATTTCATAAAGCCTGTTTTTCGCTAAAAAAACGGACACCTTATTGGATAGCCAAATCATCAATATTCCGCTAATAATGATGGCGGTAGCCATAATCCAAAAAACATTGGTAAGCGCCATCGCGCTCAATATCGAATCAAACGAAAAAACAACATTCATGACGACAATCATCGCAATAACACTTCCAGCAGAGCTTTTCTTCGATTCTCCAGATTCATGTTCTTCCAGATATACCATATGCCAGATTTCTTTCATGGCCGTGTACAAAATGAACGCTCCTCCAAAGAGGACAATCAGGCTATGGATATTGAATGATCCATAAACCCACCCTGTTAAGTCTATTTTGAAAATAGTCTCTTGAAAGTACTTGATCACGTTCACCAAAACATACAGCAGAATGATACGCAAGCCAATGGCAATGGCAATGCCTATAGTTCTTACCGATTTTTGTTTCTCTATCGGAGCACGTTTAGATTCCAGAGAGATATATAGCAGATTGTCAAACCCAAGAACGGCTTGTAGCAAAATAAGCATGAGTAAAGTGAAGATGCTTTCGATCATTGGTTAAGTATTTTAAATGTTGGGTGTCGAGTTACTACTGAAACGATAAAATAATTCATTTTTTACCTCAATTCCTAGAATTACTGATTTCCCGCCTTTGTTGGTGTTCTTCACCAACAAACTCACCGTGAGTCAATTACCAAAATACTCCATGTAGTGTGAAAGAAAGGAAAACCTTTCATCCCCTTCTTCATAATAGCTAGCCGAAGAATATTCATAACTAGTAGGATCATCACTCAACATCCACTTGCTTTGAACCGGATTGTTGTGAATGTAATCAAGCTTTTGTTCCAACACATGAGGGCTGTAAAGGTCAATACTCAATGCATTTCTTTGCCATATTTGATATTTCCTATCCTTTAAGTTTACTTCAAACTGCAGGTGCAATCGAGGATCATTATTTCTCAGCTCCTTCTGAATTTGCTGACTTGTGAATTTTAAAAAATCCCGTTGTACATCTTCGCGTTTATGGTCTTCAAGAATTTGCCAAATAAGATGAATATGATTCGGCATGATCACAAAAGCATAAATTTTCACACGTTTATGAGCTACCAAAAAATCGAGACTCTCGATAATTATATTCTTGTATTTAGCTTCTAACAGGAGTGGCTTCCACTTCAAAATGGTAGCGGTGAAAAATTGAGCATGATCAGGAGACATCTATCAATATACAAATAATCATTCTGTTGGTGAAGAACACCAACAAGGGCTAGTGAAAGAAATATTTACGAGTGATGGAGAAAGGATAGATGAGTATTAGTAACGGAGAAATTGTAATAGGTCCAAATCACTTGCTTGTTGATGAAGAACACCTTCTGCCCTTGTTGGTGTTGTTCACCAACAAATCTAGCGTCAATCCAAAGAGAATGTAGAAAGGGATCTTCACAATTGATGGAGAAAGGATAGATAAGTATTAGTAATGGAGAAATTACGATAGGTCATATTTCTTGCTTGTAGGTGAAGAACACCAACAAAGGCTGAGACTCAAAACAACTCAGACTAAAACCCTCTACTGCTGCAGTTTATACATCAGCTCAATATGTCGCTTAATTTCCGTGGTGAAATCTTTATATAATGGCCTGTATTTTGGCCCCAAATTAGCTCGAACAACTAACAGGGTTTCATCAGGTTTTTTGCCGTTTTCATAGCCCGCTACTACTTGCTTCCAAACGCTTGATAATAACTCGGCATCTCGTATTACTGACTTTACCGTGGTCGCTGTACCATGTCCCATCAAGACAATAGTGGGGTTCAACTTTACTATCGCGTTGAGGGTGTTAATTAAATTTGGAACATTTCCGTGCCCTGTAATTATTGGCATCCAATCAGAACTTAATACATCTCCGCCCAATATGATTTTCTGTTTCGGCAACCACATCAAAATATCTCCTGGAGAATGTGCGTCATTAGAAAAAATGAATTCAACATCCACTCCACCGAAATTGCGTTTTTGTCCTTGAACCAATAGGACAGTCGGATACACAAGTCTTGTAGTGCCGATGGTACCTTCAGTCACGCGTGCATAAAAATCTACGTCTTCCTGTCCATACTTTTTCATTAATGTCAAGGCCTCATTACTTGTAATAATCTCAGCATCGGTAAATGCTGCATTACCCAACCAATGATCCGCATGACTGTGTGAATTAATCACCCAACGAACCGATTGATCAGTGACTGATTTAATGGCCTTTTTAATTTTGTTACCGATCAACTCAGAAGATCCAGTATCAAAAAGTAGCACCCCGTTTTCAGTAACGATAAAGTGACTATTGGAATTCCAGCCTTTGTTCTCAGGAGTAGGCAATCCAATTGATGGAGAAACGATGCTGTAGACATTTTGGGTAATAGGAGTTACCACAAAATCTAGGTCGGCATTCACTGCCCATCCGTTAGTAGTTATCAACCCGATCAGACAGAGTGTATGTATGGTTTTTTCAATTGACTTTTTGATTCTGTTTTTATTACGCATCGATTTCGAGTGTTTTTTCAAGTGTTAGGGACTCCAGTGTAGGGAGCTGTGCCTATCTTGAGAATTATGGCAGTGAAATATTTCCTATGCCTTCACGTAGGTTGTGAAAGAAGGTTCACCTTTCTAAGTATTAAAAAGGGGCTGTAATAACGATGAGTTGAAAATTGCATGCTTGTTGGTGAAGAACACCAACAAGGGCAAGTGTTGCTAGTAAGAAGTTAACCTTTACAAATAACTCAGCCATTCCTTTTCTTTATGGTTCATTTTGTAGCGATCAAACTTTTTGCAGATGGGATAAAGTATGATAATAATTAGTGCCCAAATGAAGTAGACCACCCCAAGTGAAAATCCATAGCCTTTTAGTGCATCAACATCTGTTACCCATCCCGTCAATAGCATAGTTTGCCAACCTGTCCATGTCACTTCAGACGCAAGCATCGCCAATAGATGAATGGCGTATAGGTGTAGAATATAAAAGAAAAAAGGCACCCTGCCGAAAGTCATGAAAAAGCGAACAACGCTTCCTTTTAGCTTCTCACTGTAAGCCAAGAACAGAAAGGTTGGACCCAATGTTATTAAGAGATAAGAAAGGGAAGGAGGGTATTTATGTACGTTTAGTATTGACATTAAATTTTTAGAAATAGAATCTAAATCTACCCAAGGAGTCGGGTTTCCGTAGATGTTAAGTCCTCTCAAAATAATGAACAAGGCGATAGCCGAAAACCCCAGCCAGATCAGCTCTTTTTTCCTTCTGCTGGGGTCATATGTCTTGTCGTATAACTTACCCATCCAAAAACCAAGTGACATCACCCCAACCCATGGAACCAATGGGTACCAGACGTAGAAGGTATAGGTATTATTGATTGGAAAGGAAGCCTGTTCATGTAAGATAGACCACCATACGCTGCCATCGAAGTGAACAGCATCAATAAAGTTATGACCGAAGATCAATAAGCAACTGAAGGCAAGAATGAAATAATTAGGTGTATGCACTAAAAAGGAAAGGATGATCATACTTACGCCCAATGAAGCAATGACATCAAGCTCTATTGCTGGCAAAGTAGGATCGAAAAACCAGGCAAAATTGATGATTGTGATCTGAATGAAGATCAGCCATAGTCCTCTCTTAAATAGGAATTTGGATAATTCCAGCGGACTTCTTCGCCTACCCACAAAAAAAGCGGAAATACCTGCTAAAAAACTAAATGCGGGCGCGCAAAAGTTGGTGATCCAACGGGTAGTGAAGATCGACCAATTCGTAAGCTGAGCATCTAGCGGGTTAAACATAAATGCGTCCGCATGAAAGTAGTCTCTGGTATGGTCCAAGGCCATCAATACTAAGATAATTCCTTTGGCAAGATCTAATGATTGAACCCTTTGTGTAAGCTTATTCTGCATAACTCATGTTTAGGTTCCTTGTGATGATTACTAAGATCTGCACAGGCGCTGCATATCCAGTACTTCCTCGTGATGAAAGTAGTCATATCTGAGATCGCAACCTACTTGGAACAGAAGGTAGCGTTACACAAGTGCTAACAGCGTACAAACTTGGCTTAAGTCTCTTGTCTTATACCTACTTCAAAGGCACAAATGCGCTATTCTATCATCTGTTCGCTTGTTGTGAAGAACACCAACAAGGGCTGAAAATATCCTGACCGATAAAACCCCATTCATTCATAGCTGTTGTTAGATTTCGTTTTAGGTATTAGAATGAATTCAGTTCTTCTGTTCAATGAGTCGATTTGGTAGATGCTCTCTATTTCTCTCTTTCCAAAGGTTTTCAACCTCTCTGGATCTATACCATATTCTTCAAGTACATTTTTTACAGATTCTGCTCTTAGAATTGAGAGGTTATCATTGTAATCATCAGATCCTTTTGTATCGGTGTTTCCATAAATCTCTAGGGCTAATTCTTCTTTTATTTTTAGGTATTTAGCTAGGTCACTCAGTTCGTCAAACGCCAGTTCATTTAGTATATGTGAGTCAAACGCGAAATAAATTTTTTCAAGGCTAAAAGGTTTTTCGGTTATATACTTTGTCAGATTCTCTCTTTTTCGAGTGAGTGAGAAGTGATCATACAAATAATATGTTGACCCCCCTTCCTTCAGATGATATTTAGCCGCAAACATTTTCTCAAAGTGACCCTCTCCAGGCGTAATGAAATCACCTATAGTTAAATATTTCTCAGTTCCATTAGCTGTAAATTCCAATTCCACTTTATACCACCCCTTGGAGACTTTAACTGTATCAACAAGGATTGAGTAAATATTTAATGGACTTAATATATTATCATGTTCCACATTTATAGAATCAGAGCTAAGTGCAAAAGTTAGCCTATCAATAATAAATGATGAGTTGGTTGCCGGTTTTGCATAAAATTGAAAAAGATATTCTTCGCCTTCATCTAAATCTTGCAAAAGCTTACAAGCTAAATATTCTCGATAATTCCTTTTGACAGTTTGTTTCGGACTTCCAAAGAACATTCCTACATAATTCTGACCGTCAGGAGGATACGCAATTCCCACGAAATTCTTAGGAGTTGACACTATTCGAAAGGCGCATGAACTAAATAAATCAGGTGTTCCAGTCGATGGAGAATACCAGTTTTTAGTCTTAATTGGTTCATGTTGTGTTGTGTGATTTGAAGGACAACTCGATTTTTCTTCAAAACTTGGATTTGGGATCAAGTTCTGTGAAAGCACAGAGAGAGAATTCAATATTATTATTCCAAACAGGGGGATATTCTTCATATAGACAAATGAAATCTAACGCCCGTATAGAACGCTGTGCCTATCCGGTGCTTAATGGTGATGAAAGTAGTATTTTCTGTGTTTCGAACCAAGTTGCACTGTCTTTAACGACAACCTTTCTGCGTGATCACCAGCCGGAACCTGCGTGTAGGCCAACCACAAAACTATCTTTGGCGAGACCTTCTTCAATAGCCATGAAACTCAAAACACAGAAAATGCGGACTAGTCGCATGAACTCAAATAAATGTGAGTAAAGGCATGCGTTTCTATACATCTTTGTTGTAGGCAGTTTTAAAATATTCCAGCTATTACATAACCCAACATATTGCCACCAATTAATAGTATAGTTAATGTGACTCCGAATAGAAGAAAGAATATTGGAAATATTACAATTGAAGTGTATAGAAAGAATTTTCCTATTTTCTTCTTTTTATACTTCTGCGATAGCGACTCTAAATATCCGCTTTGCACATATCTTTTAAAGACTATATAAATAATAGTCCGAAAACTGAAAAGATAGTGATGTAAAGAGCAGTCTTGCTATATTTAATTTTTTCATCTAAAAGGATTTTCTGCAAGGTCTCAGATAGAGGAAGAAATATTGCGAAGAGCAGGAATGAATAAAAAGTGCTTATATATAGAGTAATATTGAACTTTGGGCTGTCATTTTTTCTTTTATACTCTTCAAAAAGTTTGGCAAATATAAAGTTCATAATTAACAGTCAGATTCTAATTTCATTGCTTACAACGCACGTGGCTATGTTGCGTTGGGAATTTAAAAATACAAAAGTTTTGATAACCCAACGAGGCACATTTTTGATTTGAGCATCAAATCAATACACACCGCAAATTAAAAATTTGACGGAGCTAACTAGTGTGATGAAACTAGAATTTACCACTGAAGCCCAATGCAATCATAGGTGTTGTTGTGCTTAGTACTTTTATTTAGAGTTAATTCCAAAGGCTTCACTCATGTTTTTGGTTAGATCACCCTGTCTGCACTCATTGCTTTGGTATCCATAGATCCTCCAATAGCTCCGCCAATTCCGCTACCAATGATTAACCCCATAGATATACCCATAGACCGCTCCCAACTGGACAAAAAGACTACTCCAAAAAGAATTCCAAAAGAGGCTCCTAAAACAATACCTAATTCAGTGTAATATCTTTTGGTAGTTAAGGAAAATGTTTCTTTTAAATATTTTTCAAATGTACTTAGTGCTTTCTGAAAGTATTTTTTTCTGTTCTCAGGGTTTGATTTTAAATTTAAACGATCAAGTTCCGTTTCTATGGCTTGAATTTCATCATTTGAGAACTCTCTAATTTTCAATTTGGATAGTATATGAAGAAATTTCTCGTAAACCTTAATTTCTGATTTTTTAGTTGTTTCGGTTTTTAAGCTTTCAATAAAATTATACGCTGCTTGTAATGTCATAATGTTTAATGTTTTCTTGTTTAGTGGCTGAAAGCAATAATTATTACACCTTATTAAAAAATATTTGTACAGGTCTTGTATTAAGCACAACAAATCGCTATCAACAATTGTTGATATGTTTTATTATGGAGCCCAATTTAATTTATTTTTAGCATAATTTAAAGATATACTATTGTTGTGTTTTAAAAATGCTAAGAAATAAATTTCGCGAACATACTGAGTTAGTAAACACTAACTTGCTATATTTGCATCATGAACTTTACTGATAGGCAAGTACAAATCATAGAAAAAGCGATGACGCTGATAGACGAAGGGGGTATCCAGCACCTGACGACTAAGAACCTGGCTTCGCATATGGGCTTTACCGAGCCTGCGCTCTATCGCCACTTCAAGAACAAGACCGAGATCCTTGATTCTCTCTTGATCCACTATCAGTCAGTATTAAGGATCGGCATGGAAGCAGCACTTGATCCTTACAAGCCTGGCCTCGATCAGATTATGGACATCATGGCATTTCAGTTTCAGACATTCAGCGACAATCCGTCCATCATCATGGTGATCTTCTCTGAGGCCAGTTTCCAGAATGACAGTTCATTGATCGCCACGGTCACCAAGATCATGGCACAGAAAGAGCAGCGTATCAATGGCATAATTCTACAAGGACAACAAGACCGTAGTATCAATAAAAATCTCAATGCACATAGCCTGACCAATATCATCATGGGGGCGATGCGCTTTACGGCCCTGCGGTGGAAGCTCTCCGGATTTGAATTTGATCTACTAGAAGAGTCCAAGATGCTACAGCAGACCATCACTACAATGATAAAACCAACACACTAATATGAAAACTATGACAAACAAACTAATCCTGATCGGTTATACGATCGCCCTGTTCGCCTCATGTACGCAGCCGTCACATGACAAGAACCAAGCAGCTAACAATGAGCAATATGAAGAAGAAGCAGAAGCCACCTTGCATCTGAACAATGGGCAGCAGTGGATCGCCAATGAAGAGACCCATGTCGGCATGACCAATATACAGGAGCTAATTAGCTCACTAGATAACTCTGTCAACTATGACAGTTTGATCAGTCAGCTCAAAG
Organism: Cyclobacteriaceae bacterium; assembly: GCA_034112085.1. Lineage (GTDB taxonomy): Bacteria > Bacteroidota > Bacteroidia > Cytophagales > Cyclobacteriaceae > JAWUWD01. The sequence goes on along the minus strand of JAWUWD010000058.1, from coordinate 370 downwards.
GGGAGACGCGTGTCATCATCAACAAATGCGACATGACCGGAGAAGACCACGATCAGTTACACCTTGTCTTGGTACCGATCCTTAAGAGTATCGAAGGTATGGCAGCAGCGGAAGACATGGCAGCCAAGCAGGCCAATGTCACTGAGATTGAGCAGAACCTCACTGCTTATTTCAAGCACTTCAAAACGCTTTAGGTGACCACGCTTTTCAATTTCATCTTGATCATCACTGTGGGGCTCAGTCCCACTATGCAAGAAGCCAATAAGGTCGTAGGCAAGTGGCAACTCGAGAACTGATTGGATATAGATATCTATGAACAGAACGGCAAATATCATGGCAAAATCATCGCGCTCAATGACTTCAATGATGG
>JAWUWD010000057.1:0-17402 GCA_034112085.1 Cyclobacteriaceae bacterium | reverse complement strand
TAAGTGTATACAATCACTAAAGCATTTAGATAAAGAAAGAAGGATCAAGTACTCGTTCAAAATTAAAGATCAATTGTCATTTCAGTCCGATGATGACGTCATAAGTCTTATCATTGAAAACCTGGTTGAAAATGCAATTATTTTCAGAAAGAAAGACTCTTTAGAAACTCATCAAATTACCATTGAGGTGTTCGAAAAAGAAAACAGTATTCACCTAATAGTAAAAGATAATGGTGTGGGTATTAATGCAGAACTCCATGATCAAATATATGACATGTTTTTCAGAGGATCAGATCAATCCCAAGGGACGGGACTAGGTCTATATTTGGTAAAAATGGCTGTGGATAAGCTTAATGGTTCAATTTCAATTGAAAGTGAACCAGATGAGTTCACAGAATTTACTATTCAGTTGCCTGTTAATAAATAGATAGAATTAAAAAGAGCGAGTTTACTCGCTCTTTTTAATTCTATCTATTTATTACAAGAATTTACTCTCCTTCTACCGGATCTCCATTCTTATCTACTTCAATTGGATTTCCTGGGCCATCAACTTTCAATCTATCAAACTGTGTTTCTTTATCTCCCACAATCACATAAATGAATTTATTGAGATCAAAGAATTCTTTGGAAGTTGAATTAATACTCTCCATAGTTGAAGCAGAAACTACTTTCTGCTCTTGATCTATGTAATCCATTGGCAAATCATATGTGCTAATATTCTGTAAAATTCCCAAAAGGCTATTTAGTGTTTCGAACTTACGAGCATTCTCTTTAATCATAGATGTCTTTGTCTTATTCAGATCATCTTCTTTGTAAGTATCAGCGTATTGGCCAATCACTTCTTTGAAAGCATCCAATGATTCCTTAGTCACATTGGAGCGAACACTTGAGTTTGCGGTAAATTCACTTATATCGTTCACATTTCGTCCTGCAGAAGAATATGCTCCATAAGTAAATCCTTTATCTTCTCTCAATACTTGGAATAATCTTCCTGAAGAACCGCCTCCCAATCTTGCATTAGCAACAACTATTTTATCATAATCTTCACTATTACCAGGCACGGTCAATCTTGAAATACGAATCACAGACTGTTTAGCTTTAGGAACATCAACAAAATAAACAACGGGCTCATTTGTAGTAGCTATTGGCTCATAGGTGGGGATTATCACTTCCTTCTGCTTCCACTCATCGGCTAATCGAGATAGAGCCTCTTGAGCATCTGCTTGCGTTACATTTCCAGCTATGTGAAAATTAGTCATATTAGGTGCAAAATTAGTTGCGTAAAATGCTTTCAAATCATCAATAGTAATTGTTTCAACGACTTCTATACTACCTATCGCTGACTGAGACATGATATGATCTGGACCATACAGCTTCTTATTCATCACAACTGATGCAATTGCATTCGGATTAGCTTCACGTTGCTGAATAGTATTTATAGTTTGATTTTTAACACGACTGAACTCTTCCTCATCCCACCTAGGCTCTAGTAATATCTCACTAACTAGAGCCATTGTCGCATTGAAATTACGGGCTAGAGAGTTGCCCGATACCTGGATAAACTCGTCTGATGTGTACATATTGATCGTTGCTCCTAACTGACCAATTGCATCTTCTAAGTCTTCAGGAGATTTGGTAGCGGTACCTTCCATCATGATGTCAGTCATCAAGTTAGCTACACCTACTTTTGCAGGATCATCTAAGTAGTGACCTCCTTTTATTCTAAATGAAAAATTCACTAATGGTAGTTCATTTGCTTCTACTCCATAAAGCCCCATTCCATTAGCCAACTCAGCTGTCCATATTGTTGGAGGCACTACTAACGGTGCTTCACTAAACTCTGGTTCTACTGTTCTATCAAAGGAAGTTGGCGTCTTTACAATGACAAACCCACCTTCATCTTCTACGATTTCAGTTGGTTGATAGGCAGTAATCTCTTCCTCTTTGATGTCAGCTTTTGCTGCTCCCTCCATTGACAACTCTAATCCCCCTTGCGGCACGAAGTTGGTCACTATGTGATTTTTTCCTAGTATATATTTTCTGAAGACGCGCATGACATCATCTTTAGTAACTGCCTTGATATTGGCAATATCCTTTTCTACAAAATCAGGACTACCCGCATACTCATTGTAAGTCGCCAATTGGAACGATTTTCCAAAGACACTGCTAATACCATTGTAGAAGTTCGTTTCTAATCCAGCCTTTATCCTATCAAGATCCTTAACATCAAACCCTTCTTGATCAAATTTAGTAAGCGCATTATTGAGCACCGTTCTGACAGAATCTAAGTCAATTCCGTCATTGGCTCTTACTCTTAGTGTAAACGTCCCTGCTATTTCACTTGAACTATTATAGGAAGATACTCCTGGCGCAACTTTTGAGTCCTCCACAATTGCTTTGTACAGTGGCGCTCTCTTACCATCACTCAATATCTGTCCAAGCGCATCAAGTGCCCATTGATCTTCGTTGTAACTCTCGACAGTAGGGAATGTCATTCTGATCTCAGGTAGTTTAGCAAAGTTGTCTTCATGGTAAAAAACCTTTGTTTCATCCAGTGTAACTGGCTGAGGTTTCATTGGTTCTTTTATACCGTTCGACTTTATTTCACCAAAGTATTTAGAGACCTGTGCCTTTACTTCATCCTTATTGATATCTCCTGCTATCACAAGAGTAGAATTCCCAGGACCATACCAATCTTCATAAAAATTCTTTACATCTTCAAGAGTAGCATTCTGCAAATCCTCCAACTCACCAATCACCGTCCAATTATAAGGATGCCCTTCTGGATACAATGCTTTGAGAATTACTCGCTGCGTATGGCCATATGGCTGATTATCTACCCCTTGGCGTTTTTCATTTTTCACTACAGGCTTTTCTCCTTCGAGGCTAGCGAGTGATACCGCATTGATGAAATATCCCATACGATCAGACTCCATCCACAATACTTTCTCTAAGGCATCTTTAGGCACTACTTCGAAATATACGGTACCATCATTCCAAGTACCGCCATTGAATGTACCACCCCATTCGCTAATATTCTTAAAGAATCCACCATCCGGTACGTTTTCAGATTTTTGAAACAACATATGCTCGAAGAAGTGAGCAAAACCGGTTTTACCAGGCTTTTCTCGATTGGAACCTACGTGAACTAATATTGACACAGCAACTATTGGGTCCGAATGATCTTCGTGCAAGATCACATCCATACCATTTTCCATAGTATATTTTTCATACTCGATAGACAGTTTATCAATGCTATCACTAGACTTTTCATCCACACTACTACAAGCTGATATCAATAGAATAAGGACAGCTAAGAGCGTGGTGCTTAGAATTTTAATATTTTTCATTTTTAATTTAATTTTAGAAGTGATCAATAATAAGTAAACTTTCACAGAATGAAAAGGTAAATTAGACGGTCGGCAGTATAAGCGCTAAAATGTGTACCCTTATACCTTCAGTTAATCTCATCATTTAAATATGCACTCATCTCCATCATTAGTAATTATGGCCGCAGGTCTTGGCAGTCGTTACGGTAGTTTGAAACAATTAGATTCATTGGGTCCCTCTGGTGAGACTATTCTTGATTATACTATTTATGATGCAATCGCAGCAGGTTTCAAAAAAATTGTATTTATTATAAAAGAAGAATTAATCACCGAATTCAAGGAAGTGTTCTTTGACAAACTAAAAGACAAAGCTGAAATCAATTATGTATTTCAAAGTTTAGAGAATCTACCTGAGGGGTATAGTGTCCCCGAAGGTAGAACCAAACCTTGGGGAACAGCCCATGCTGTATTGATGACGGAAGCTATTATCAATGAACCTTTTGCTATAGTCAATGCAGATGATTACTACGGTCGGTCATCCTTCCAATTGGCTTATGACCATTTATGTCAAATGAAGAACAGTGTAGTATCGGCATGCCTCATCGGGTTTGAACTCAAGAACACGTTATCCCAAAACGGTACGGTTTCCAGAGGTATTTGCCAAGTTGATCACGATGGTAAGCTGTTAGAGATTATTGAAAGGACAAAAATCGCTAAAGGAAATGAACACCCCTATTATGAGGAAAATGGGCGAATAACTCCTCTTATCGGTGATGAAATAGTATCTATGAATCTGATGGGGTTTACTCCTGCCATATTCAAATTGATTAATGAAGAATTTAAAAAATTCTTGAATAACAATATGGTCACTAAGGATCTAAAAACTGAATTCTACACTCCTACTGTCTTAGATCATGTCAGACAATCAGGGGTCAACATACCCGTATTAAAAAGTAGCGAGCATTGGTTTGGAGTGACTTACAAAGAGGATAAAAAATTGGTCACTAATAAGTTATCAGAACTCGTGTTAAACAAAACCTATCCTTCTCCTATTTGGTCATAATTTTAGTAAAATATGAATTCACAGGTAACTGAAGTTTGTCTACAGTACTTCTTCGATAGTCCAATCATCGAAGTACTTCCTTTTGGAAGTGGACTTATCAATAGCACTTACAAACTGCGAACGGCTTCTCCAAATCATCCTGGCTATCTACTCCAGAAGATCAACCATCTTGTGTTCAAAAATGTAGCGCAACTGATGGACAACATCAATCGCGTAAATCTTCATATCACAAATAAAATCACAAAAGAAGAAGCTAAAAATGGAATAACTTCATTGAATATAATCCCCACTAAAGATGGCTATCTTTTCTATCAAGATTCTTCTGGCTGCTATTGGAGAATATATTATTTCCTAGGCGATTTAAAATCGCATGACGACCCTAAGACTCTAGAACAGATATATGAAGGAGCAAAAAGCTTTGGCAGGTTCATCCGTCAATTGGATGATTTTCCTTCAGATTCTTTACACGCTACTATACCCAGATTTCATGATGTAAAATATCGATTGGACAATCTTGATCTCGCAATCAAGCAAAATTTCAATAATCGAAAGAGTCAATTAACGAGTCAATTGAAATTTATTGACCAAGTATCCAAACAACTCTCTAAGATTCAGGAATTGGGACTAGCAGGCGAGATACCTGTCCGTGTGACACATAATGACACCAAGTTCAACAATGTCCTACTTGGAGCTGATAATAAAGGGAAATGCGTTGTCGACCTGGATACTGTTATGCCTGGATATGTACACTATGACTTTGGAGATGGCCTGAGAACCACTATAAGCACCTCTGATGAAGATGAGAAAGATCTTAACAAAATCAATGTTGATTTGGACAGGTTTGAAGCCTTTGCCAAAGGGTTTTTAGAGATGTCTCGAGAGATACTTACCGCAATAGAAATGAAACATCTCGCGCTTTCGGGCCCATTAATGTCTTATATCATGGGTATTAGATTCCTCACTGATTATTTATCGGGCGATCACTATTACCAAATAGATTTCGAAACTCATAATCTACAACGTGCCAATTGTCAACTTGATCTTACCGATAAAATGTTATCCCTATTACCTGAAATGAATGATATCATGGAAAAACACATCTAAAGAATGAATATTTGACATACCATTGATAATTACTTACTCCAATTTATTACCAAAGAATACTATATTTAGATAGTCATAGTACTAACAATATCAATCACTAACTACTCAATAATGGAACGGAAAGAATTTATTAAATCACTGATAGGTGCTTCTGCTTTTGTAAGTATGCCCATGTCATCTTATGCAACCGATGGTGATGCTATACAGCAAATGATCAAAGACTCCTCTAAAAAAACCACTGGTAATCTTTTCGGATTTAGTGTTGATCCTATCAAAAAAGTGAGGGTTGGGATTATTGGTTTGGGTAATAGAGGCAAGAGCTTGTTAGAGATGTTCAAATGGATGGTAGAACAACAAACTGCAGAAATAGTTGCGCTGTCTGATATGAAGTCATCAAATATCGATGCAGCCAAAACAGAATTAGGTAAGTGGCAAAAATTAAAACCCACTACCTATTCCAAGGATGCCGATGACTGGAAGAATTTAGCAAAACAAGACGACATTGATTTAATCCTTATTTGCACACCGTGGGAATTACACACTCCTATGGCTCTCTATGGCATGAATAATGGAAAGCATGTGGCTTCCGAAGTACCAATAGCTTACTCACTTGCTGATTGCTGGAACCTTATCCAGACTGCAGAGCGCACTGAGAAGCATTGTATCATGATTGAAAACTGTTGCTATAATGAAGAAGAGCTATTTGTTCTCAATATGATTGAAAATGGTGTCTTCGGTGACATCACCCATGCAGAAGGAGCCTATCTTCACGATTTACGTGCACACATGTTAAGTGAGGACTATTATCATGACCAATGGCGTATCAAACATCATGTCAATAGAGATGGCAATTTCTACACTACTCACGGGCTTGGGCCTTTGAGCTTTTATATGAATATCGGTCGTGGTGACACTTACTCTCACCTCACTTCAATGAGCTCTCGTGAGAGAAATCTAAGTGAAACTGCCAAGAGACTAAAATCGCCATTTACTGATATCAAATGTGGAGACATGAATACCACTATGATCAAAACAGAGCTGGGTAAGTCGATGATGCTTCAGTTTGATGTTCATACCGGGAGGCCATACTCTAGAATCAATAAAGTAGTCGGCACCAAAGCCGTTCATGATGGCTATCCAAGCAGACTATATATAGATAAAGATGAATTGGCCTTTTGGGGTCATAAGTGGCTTCCAGAAGAAGAGTATAAGGCTTACAAAACAAAACATACACACCCTATTATTGGGAAACTCAAAGAAATAAGTAAGGAGTTCAAACAAGGTCATGGAGGTATGGACTTTGTGATGATGTACAGGCTAGTAACTTGTCTCAACCTAGGCTTACCCTTAGATATCAACGCTTATGATAGTGTCATGTGGAGTGCGGTAACTCCTTTATCTGAATTGTCAGTTGCCAACAACAGTATATCTATCCCATTCCCAGACTTCACTGGTGGTAAGTGGAAAGAGAAAAATAAATTGGAAGTGATGAGAGAAATAGAAAAAATGGGAGCTAAAAAGTGACCAATTAAAAAGCCCAATGAATTTTCATTGGGCTTTTTACTACAATTAAAGTTGCAGTAAATAATTAAGCAATATAAGGCTACTTATTAGCCTTCTTACCTTTATTTTTTCCATCGAGCCATACACCTCCTTTTAACTCACCCAGATAGGTCATATCTTTGATTTTATCGTATTGCTTAATAAGTTGCTCTATATCAGGCATATTTTCTCTTCTAACTTTAACCGTAGAGCTTGAGCCCTTATTTTTCATTTCGAGATAAAATCCTTCTCTTAATTTCGCGGGTTTAGTAACCGGTCTTCCTTTCTTTCCCATTCTATTAGTTTAAACAATAAGCCCTAAAGTAACATAAAACTTAATTAATAAAAATTTAATTTCAATAGGAGTCAAAAAATGATTGAAAATATTCAAATATAAATTAATCTAAGTCTCAAATAATGGCATCTATAGTTCCGTCTACATGGCGTAGACAACCCATTATTACATAATCGGTAACTATTTTTTGAAACAAGTTTCTTTTATTGTTTCTACATTAATAGCGTAAAATAATTCCAAACCCAAAAATCAATCAGAATGAAGAAGTTAGTGACTGTCATTTTATCATCTCTTTTATGTCTAGCCGCTATTCATGCGCAGAATAGAAAAATACCTGTAGATACAACCGTGGTAACGAACCATACGACTACCATCAAAGGAGTCAAAATATCATATTCAGCAACAACGGGAACTCAGCCTGTTTGGGATGATCTTGGAGAGCCAATTGCAACTTTGTATTATACTTATTATAAAAGAAAAGAAGCAGGTGATACTGGTAAACGTCCATTATTAATCTCGTTCAATGGCGGTCCTGGTTCTGCCTCTGTTTGGATGCATGTAGCGTATACAGGACCTCAAGTTTTGAATATTGATGAAGAGGGATACCCCGTCCAACCGTATGGAGTTCACGAAAACCCTCATTCTGTACTCGATGTTGCTGACATCCTTTATGTAAACCCTGTGAATACTGGATATTCAAGAACAATTCCAGCCAGTGGAAAAGAAGTCAAAAAAGAGCTTTTCTTTGGTATCAATGCAGACATTAAATACTTAGCAGAATGGCTTAATACGTTTGTCACCCGTAACGAGAGATGGACTTCGCCAAAGTATATTATAGGCGAAAGCTATGGTGGAACAAGAGTTTCTGGACTTGCGCTAGCACTCCAAGAAAGACAATGGATGTACTTGAATGGAGTAATCATGGTATCTCCAGCAGATTACAATGCTTTTGAATCTGATCCGGCAATCTCTTCTTCGCTTAACTTGCCTTATTACACAGCTGCAGCTTGGCACCATAAAATGCTACCTCCTGCGCTTCAATCAAAAGATCTACTAGAAGTATTGCCAGAATCAGAGAAATATGCACTAGACAATTTGATGCCTGCCTTGGCTAGAGGAGGATCACTTTCTGATGCTGACAAGAAAATAGTTGCCGAACGCGTATCATATTATACCGGTATTTCAGAAAAATCTATCCTTCAAAACAACTTAGACGTTCCAACTGGTTTCTTTTGGAAGGAATTGCTCCGTGACAAAACAGGACAAACAATAGGTAGATTGGATTCAAGGTATTTAGGGATAGACAAAAGAGAAACAGGAACGAGGCCTGACTACAGTGCTGAACTTACTTCTTGGCTCCACTCTTTCACTCCCGCAATAAATTATTATATCCGAGAACATCTAAACTTCAAAACTGATATCAAGTACAACATGTTTGGAAATGTACGTCCTTGGGATAATCGTAATAACAATACCAGAGATGATCTTCGCAAAGCCATGGCTGAGAATCCATACTTAAACGTATTATTCCAAGCGGGATACTATGACGGAGCAACTACTTATTTTAATTCGAAATACACCATGTGGCAAATAGACCCTAGTGGTAAGATGAAAGATAGAATGAGTTTTAAAGGATACAGAAGTGGTCACATGATGTACTTAAGAAAAGTTGATTTAAAATCAGCAAATGATGACATCAGAGACTTCATTTCAAATACTTCTTCAAAAGGAAAAGCAGCTAAGTATTAACCTGACCATATACTGACATTGTTAATCATATTTAGATATGATAACAATGTCAGTTATAATTATAGGAGCTATGTGTCAGTTAAAAACTTTCTCTAAGTGCTAATGTAGCTCTCATATTACGAATCAATTGTTCAGACTCTTTATAATCGAGTGTCTGCTGTCCATCAGAAAATGCCTTTTCGGGAACTTGATGTGTCTCAAAGATTACACCATCCGCACCAGCCATAATACTTGCCAAAGCCATTGGAGCTACATGTTGTCTTATCCCAATACCATGTGAAGGGTCTGCGATAACTGGAAGGTGAGATTTTTCTTTCAAAATTGGAATAGCATTCAGGTCAAGCGTATTTCGACTTGCGCGTTCGTAAGTACGAATACCTCTTTCACAAAGCAATAGTCGTTCATTACCTGCAGAAAACACATACTCCGCTGAGTAAAGCAATTCATCAATAGTTCCAGATATTCCACGTTTAATCATGACTGCTTTATCCATTCTCCCAAGTTCATCCAATAAATTGAAATTCTGGGTATTTCTTGCCCCTACTTGATAGATATCTGTATACTCATACATTTCCTCTATCTGTGACATTTCCATGACTTCTGTGACTATCTTGATTCCGGCTTCTCTCGCAAGTTTATACCAAAGTTTCAATCCATCAATTCCTAGTCCTCGGAATGAATACGGAGAACTTCTTGGCTTGAACACACCACCTCGCATGATACGAACATCATTAGCTTTCAAGTGATTGATAGTATCTTTGATTTGTTCTTCCGTTTCTATCGAGCAAGGCCCTGCCATAATTGCGAAATCATTCGCTCCTATTTTAACACCATCTCCGAGATCAATTGTTGTTGGGTCTACTTTCCATTTTTTGGAAACGAGTTTATAATCGTCTGACACCTTATGAATATCAGTGATCCCTTCTAGGTTTCCGATAGATCGAAGATCGATCTTGGCCTTACCAATACCAATTAAGTATTCTGCTTTCTGAGTCTTTACTTCAGTTGTTTTGTAACCGCTTTCATTTACTTTATCAGTAATGAGTCGTTTGCGTTCTGCTGTTATATTTTTTTCTAATTGTATAATCATTGGTTGAAGATTAGTGTTTGGTGTTTCGTTGTTGGTGATTAGTCATTGGTTTTTGGAGTATTGACCGGACTCAAAATACTGGTGCAAAATTTTTCAATACCTGAAGCTAGATTGCTTGAAGTGCTTAACCTCTTGATAAAGGCACTCCCTATGATTGCTCCATTAGCATTTTTACATGCTGCATCGAAGGTTATATTATTCGATATACCGAAGCCAATAAGCTTAGGACTTGACAGCTTAAGGTCATTGATCCGTTTGAAGTATGTTTGCTGATCTTGTGAGACAGCTTGCTTTGCTCCTGTCACACTTGCCGAAGACACCATGTAAATAAAGCTTGAAGACAGCTCGTCTATGTTTTGGATTCGCTCTTCGCTCGTCTGTGGCGTAATCAAGAATACATTGCTCAGTCCATTAACTTCAAAAGTCTTTTGGTAGTCTCGTTCATATATTCCCAATGGGAGGTCTGGGATAATGAGTCCGTCTATACCTACCTCTTTGCATCGTTGACAGAATCGTTCTACCCCATATTGCATGACTGGATTGAAGTAGCCCATCAGTATTACCGGAATATTGACTTGCTCCCTCAGATTAGCAAGTTGCTCAAACAGCAAATCTACGGTCATGCCATTGTTTAGTGCGACTTGATTACTTTCTTGTATCGTGGGCCCATCTGCCACTGGATCAGAATATGGCATACCTATTTCGATGAGGTCAGCTCCACTTTTCTCAAGTTCTTCCGCTATCTGCAGCGTATCATTCAGCGAGGGATATCCTGCTGTGAAATAGACACTTAGGATGCGCTTTTTCTTTGTATTAAACAGTTTATTAATTCGATTCATTTTTTCTTTTTATTTAAAAAAGTCAATAGTTTTATAGTTGATAGTCCACAGCTAAAAAGATGATGGCTATGGACTATGGTCCAATCAGCTATCGACTATATTTAATATAGGTATCCAAGTCCTTATCTCCACGACCAGAAAGATTGACTACCACAATTTCATTTTTGTTAAATTTCATCTTCTCCAAAGCGGCCAATGCATGCGCAGTTTCTATTGCGGGAATGATCCCCTCTAGCTTGCTAAGCTTCAAACCAGCCTGCATAGCTTCATCATCTGTCGCACTTTCGAAATTCACTCTACCCGTTTCAAACAGGTGAGCGTGCTGCGGTCCGATGCCAGGATAATCTAGTCCTGCAGATATCGAATAAGGTTCCGTCACCTGACCATCATTCGTCTGCATCAGTAACGTTCTACTTCCGTGCAGCACACCATCTTTTCCCAAAGCAGTAGTCGCTGCTGACTGTCCTGAAGTCACTCCCTTGCCAGCAGCCTCAACCGCGGTCAATTTCACTTCGCTATTATCAAGAAAATGGTAAAACGCACCAGCTGCATTGCTACCGCCACCTACGCATGCGATCACATGATCAGGCAACTCTTTCCCCTCCTTTTCCAAAAGCTGAGTTCTAATCTCTTCACTGATGATAGATTGAAATCTAGCTACCATATCTGGATAGGGATGCGGTCCCACCACACTGCCAATCACATAGTGGGTCTCTGGGTGATTGATCCAATGTCTCATCGCGTCATTAGTAGCATCCTTTAATGTCTTGCTACCACTGGTTGCGGGGATCACTTCTGCACCTAATATTTTCATACGCTCGACATTAGGCTTTTGACGTGCCATATCGATCTCTCCCATATATACCACACACTCCAGCCCCATCAGTGCACATACTGTAGCTGTAGCCACTCCATGTTGCCCTGCTCCTGTCTCTGCAATAACCCGTTTCTTTCCTAATCTCTTTGCTAAAAGCACTTGCCCAACAGTATTGTTCACTTTGTGTGCCCCAGTGTGACAAAGATCTTCTCGCTTGAGATAAATATTAGTCCCTATGTGTTCAGATAGTCTTACCGCCTTAAAAAGTGGAGTTGGCCTTCCGACATAGTCTTTCAATAAGTGGTGATATTCTTTTTGAAAGGAGGATTCCTGAATGATATCAAGATATTGAAGACGAAGGTTTTCAACATTTGGATAGAGCATTTCTGGTATGAACGCTCCTCCAAACTTACCATAGTAACCGTCTTCACTTACTTGGTAGTTACTTTGCTTAGGGTTCTTGGTTTTATGTACTTGTTTCATATTCATTTTTTAGCTGTAATTGCGAGGCACAAGGCAAACGGTTCTAATTGAAAGATTACTTCGTTTGTTCCTCTCTGATAATAACATTATTGAGTTGATGTATAAAGTCTCTAACCTTTATAGAATCTTTCATCCCTGGGGACACTTCAAATCCACTGTTGATATCTATTGCATAAAGTTGTGGATGCTCAAATGATTTAATCAATTCTACATCTTCAGCACTTATCCCTCCACTCAAAAAGAAGGGAATATTCAATTTATATAGGTCAAGTATCTTCCAATTGAACTTCGTACCATTGCCTCCTCTCTTTTTTCCTTTAGTATCAAACAGGAAATAGTTAACAAAAGGAACAAATGATTCTAATTGACTGAAATCAAAATCTTCGGCTACAGAAAATGCCTTAATAACTCTGTTCCCATTAGTCTTTAGTTTTTTGCAATATTCTGGAGACTCATCTCCGTGCAGCTGCACATAATCCAACTTATAGGTCTTTGATAAATTCTTTATATTATCCATGTCTTCATTCACAAATACCCCGACCTTCTTACAGCCGTTAATCTCTTGATTTACAACTTCAAGATCAACGACATTTCTGGATGACTTTTCATAGAAAATAAACCCAACTAAGTCAGGCGAGCAGCCTATCACTTCACTCAAATTATCAGCACCTGTCATACCGCAAACCTTCACTTTCATACAGTTAGGGTTTCTTTATTAAAACTCAGTTCATTGATAAAATTCTTGCAAGCTTCTTCAGGCCTACTGTGCTTCATAAATGCCTCTCCTATTAAAAAGCCTTCGTATCCATATTGTTTAAGTTCATTGACTACGACCGGATCATTAATACCGCTTTCAGTCACTTTTACAATACTGTCTGGGATATGGCTAGCTAAAAGTTTAGAAGTAGCTATATCTGTTTCAAAAGTTTTAAGATTACGGTTATTTACACCAATCATATCTATAGGAGCATCTAGATTATCCTGTAGTTCCATTTGATCATGTACTTCCATCAATACCTCTAGATTGAGTGATTTGGCAAATTTGGCTAGTACATTTAGTCTCTCTGGTGTAAGAGCTGCTGCAATTAATAGAATGGCATCTGCTCCTATAGATTTAGCCTCGACTATTTGATATTCATCAATGATGAAATCCTTCCTTAAAATGGGGCAATAATTGAATGCTCTAGCCGTAAGAAGGTCGTCATTGCTCCCTCCAAAATAAGTCATATCTGTAAGAATAGACAACGCAGAGGCACCGGCTTGCATATAGCCAATCGAAACCCGTTCTACAGAAATATGCTGATTGATCACACCTTTGGAAGGAGATTTCCTCTTGATCTCTGCAATCACTCCAGACTTATCAACGCGCTGTAAGTATTTCTTCAAAGAGAGTGTTGGCGCTTGGAAATGAATGCTTTGCTCCAATAATTTGACAGTATATAGCGCTTTACGCTCTGCTACTTCTTTTTGTTTAGTTACTATTATTTGATCGAGTATGTTCATTTTTTTTGATTGTTAGTGTTTGGTATCTAGCTATTGGTATAGATTTTTTTAGAATTAATAAGTGATTTGAATGATTTCAGAGCAGCCCCGGACATCAAGGATTCCTCGGCTTTCAAAATGTGATGTTCAATAGGAGTCGTAGAATTTGCTGCATAGAGGGCCATTCCTGCATTGGCAGTTACGGCAGCATTTTGGGCAACAGTACCTTTCCCTTTCAATATATTTTCGAAAATATCAGCTGCGTCTTTTATGGTAGTTCCTCCACTTAATTGTTCTGACAAAATTTTCGATTTGCCAAGATCTTCTGGTGACTTTACAGACTCCCCCTCTCCCGTTATCAATTTAAAATCACCAGTCAGTGAAATTTCATCATAACCATCTAATGAGTGGACAATGGCAAAATCAACTTCTCCTTGTTGGTATAGATAGCCATAGAGTCTCGCAAGTTCAAGATTAAATACTCCTACAAGTTGCTTTTTAGGCATTGATGGATTCACCATCGGCCCAAGCATATTGAAGAATGTTTTCATTCCCAGTTGCTTGCGAATAGGAGCTACTCCTTTCATAGCCGGATGAAATAATGGGGCATGTAAAAAGCATAGGTTCGCCTCGTCCAAACTTCTCTTCAACGCTGATTCATCATTTGTGAATTCATATCCAAAATGTTGAAGCAAATTTGAAGAGCCGCAGATAGAGGATACGCCATTGTTGCCATGTTTGGCGACAGCCTGACCTGCTCCAGCTACTATGAATGAAGAAAGCGTAGAAATATTAAAAGTATCTTTCCCATCACCACCTGTTCCGCAAAGGTCCATGACATCGTATTCAGATAAATCAATCTGATTGCATATATCAAGCATCGCATCTCGAAATCCTCGCAACTCTTCCACAGTCACCATTCTCATCATGTATATAGTCACAAAAGCTGTAACCTGTATATCATTAAATTTTCCACTGGCGATCTCCTTAAGCACTTCCTTTGCTTCTTGGTAACTTAAGGTATGGTGATTTATTAATCTATTAAGTAAGTCTTTCATTGTTGTTGATAAATGGTATTTGGTGTTTAGAATTAGTGACTGGAAGAATTCAACCAATTTTTTATGTATTGTGATCCATTTTCTGTTAAAATAGATTCTGGATGAAACTGCAGACCAGTAACGTCATGAGTGTTGTGACGAATAGCCATCACATGTCCCTCAGTATTGGTAGCAGTTACTTCCAATTCTTCTGAGATAGAGCTAGCATCTACAGACCACGAATGATATAAACCAACCACTGCATTCGCAACAACACCTTTGAAAATAGGGCTAGTTGTACTCTGAAGAATGAGTTGTGTTTTATGTCCATGATACACCTCCGGCATATTGTATATCTCAGCTCCAAAAACCTCTGCTATCGCTTGATGTCCCAAACAGATCCCTAAAATGCTTTTAGTAGCCGCATAGGTTTGGATAAGCTGTTTTGTAATCCCTGCCTCGTTAGGCACAGATGGACCTGGAGAGATCAATATTTTATCATAACCATCTACTTCTTCAATGGTGATTTGATCATTTCGCCTTACCTCAATGTCCACATCCACGGCATTATCTCTAAGCATCGTAACCAAATTATAGGTAAAAGAATCGTAATTATCTATGACTAGTATTTTCATAATTTTGATGCTTGATTTATAGCCTTTCTTAGCACTGCTAGTTTATTTTCTACTTCTTGAAGTTCACTGGAGACAATAGATTTAGCCACAACTCCTGCTCCTGCTTGATAATGCAAAACACCTTGCTTACTCATGATAGAGCGAATCATAATGGCAAGATTTACAGAACCATCAAACCCTAAGAAACCAATCGCTCCTCCATAGAACCCCCTAGATTGATTTTCATATTCTTCGATCAATGACATTGCCTTATATTTTGGAGCTCCAGACAATGTTCCTGCTGGAAAGGTATTCGCCATCATTTCTAGACTATCTGATGATTGAATTTCTCCTGTCACTTTCGACACCAAATGGATCACATGCGAATAGAATTGTACCTCTTTAAAAACTTCAACCTTAACGTTATTAGAGACTCGACTAAGATCATTGCGTGCCAAATCAACTAACATAACATGTTCGGAGTTCTCTTTCTCATCCTTGCTCAATGCCTCTGCCAATTCCATATCTGCTTGATCATCTCCAGTTCTTCGGAAAGTACCTGCGATAGGATGAATAGTGGCTTTGTTATCTTTCACCACCAATTGTGCTTCAGGAGATGATCCCATTAGCTTAAAAGCACCATAGTCAAAATAGAAAAGATATGGTGATGGATTGATAGATCTTAAAGCACGATATACGTTGAACTCATCCCCTTTGAATCGCTGTTGGTATTCTCTACTCAATACGATTTGAAAGACATCGCCTTTTAGACAATGCTCTTTTCCCTTTTCGAGTAATGGAAGAAAATCTTCATCAGAGTAATTAGAAGACTCTGTATCTAAAGTTTCGAACTTATAATTGGGGTGACCCAGTCTTGAGAAGTTTTGAATAAAATCATTCAGTCCGCTACTGGCTCCTTCGCGCTGAAATTCTTTCACTTCAATCGTATTAGAGAAATGATCAATCTCAATCACATACCTGTAAAGGCTATACTGCATCAATGGAATCTCAGGAGATTTCTTAAATGACAATGTTTCAAAATGCTGAACCACATCGTAAGTCATATATCCATGCAATCCTGCTGAAGTATCAACTTCAAATGATTCAATAAACTTTTGCAGTTCTAAAATCAATGACGTGCCTTCTTTCAATGACTGATATTCAACACTTAAATCTGGATAGGTCAATTTAAGCTGATCCCTCTCTAGTTTAATCCCTGCTATTGGTTCGCAACAGATATATGATTTACTGTTTTGCTTAGCGTGGTAGTCAGAACTTTCTAGCAAAATACTGTTAGGATATCTATCTCGTACTTGGAGATAGATACCCACGGGAGTTAGCGTGTCTGCCAACATATGATGTTTGCTGATACTTATTTTATGTTTGATTTGTTCTATTGTATTCATTTTCGATTTTAGCTTTATGAGATGCCAGAATAAATTCGGCAATAAAAAAGGTCTGCCAAGTGAATGGCAGACCTTTGTACTTTACTTAGGTATAGCTGCGCTATTCACATTGATTTTTCAATCCGTACCAACGCCATTGCCATGTATTTTTTATAAGTCTGTTCATTTGATAATTATTGGTCATGAAAAAAGCCCTGACAATACTGTCAGGGCTTTTTATATTTTGCACAAGAGGTATTGTCTATCTACTTAGATAAGTCCACCACCAATTGATATTTGTCTTTGTCATTTTCATTACTGCTCAAATGTAAGAAGGAATAGTAGATTTAAAAATATGATTGCAATTTTTAAATCTACTATTCCTTCTAATTCTAAAAATACCTCCTACCAATCGCATGACCTGAAAAGATTTCTAAGTCATAGGATATCATTAATTCGTGAGTGCCAAATGCATTGTCGCTAAGACCATTAAGTGGTAACTCAAAAGAATAGCCTAGTCTGAGACGGTCGTTTATTTCAAACTGTCCATTGAGACCAACCGCGTTGAAATTT
>JAWUWD010000056.1:0-11859 GCA_034112085.1 Cyclobacteriaceae bacterium | reverse complement strand
ATTCCAGTCACCCATTTTAAGCTTTTTTCAGAGGGGACTTCCTTATCGGATTCATTCAAAATATTATTAGTTGATATGGTGGGCTCAAGCTCATATCTCCAAAGACCGAATTGAATCCTTGAAGAATGATATCCAAAGGAGTACAATTCAGCCACATTGGGCGGTCTCCAGGCAGATCCAATATTTGAGAACAAAGCTATGCTTTCGTTCAGTTGTTTATGCACTCCCATTGTAAAAGTGAAATTGGAGTACGCTACTTCATTGGAATAAGTCACTATTTTCCTTATGGTATCTGCCGCACTGAGCGTTTGAAAATCAAAGCGTGCTCCTAATTCAAAGGTAGTTTGATCTAATGTCAATGTTTGGATGGTATAAGCACCAATATTGAAAACATCATAGTCAGGTACAAAATTAGCTGGATTTGAACCAGGTTTATTAGCACTGTTTTGAGTGAATAACTGAACTCCTGAATTTCCACTCCATTTCCCTTTTGTAGGTTGTATCCATTCTGTAGCTAGCGTATGCGAGAGAAGCTTGAGGTCAATAACCGGACGGTCATTCAACTCACCTCTTCTTATATCAAACTCTTTTCTGATATTTCGCTGAATTCCGTATTGAAATTTAAAAATATGCTTACCCAAATAAAGAGAGAGATCAGATTTTAATAGACCGTGTTCAGTGTCTTGTCTCGGATTCTTGATTTCGTACGTTGACGGGAATGTTGGGTTGGGAACCGCTCTATCAATTGCGTTCTGAAGGTCCACAAGGTTTCCAACCAAGGAGCCTCTTAAAATGCCCAACTCCTGCTCGAAATAACTACCAGAAATTTGGAGGTCAAATTTTGGCTGATGTAGAAGAGTACTAAAACTTCCTCCATATTCTCGTTTTCCTGTATTGGATAGATTATAACCAGGAGCTTCCAGATCACCTTGGTAGACGCCAAATGCGCCAACTTTCCAAGCGAAACGATGAGCGCCTTGCCCCAAGCTTATCTGGTTGCTTACTGCCCCACCATTGCTTTGGTAGGAGGAACTAACTGACCCATTCAATTTTTTATCAAAGCCAGGCTTTTTTGAGTTGTAAAGGATTACACCGCCTAATGCCTCAGGTCCATATTTGACAGTTCCAGCTCCTTTTACAACTTCTATTTCGTCTACGTGAGATGGATCGATTTCTGGTGCGTGCTCTTGTCCCCAAACTTGATAGGCATGTCTGACTCCATCATTGATAATGAGAACTCGATTAGAATGCAGACCATGTATCATTGGTTTAGATATGTTGGATCCAGTCTTTAGTGTAGAAACTCCAGTTAATTCAGCTGTCAACTCTCCGATAGAAGAGTTCACAAGAGATAATTTGTTTATTTCTTTTCTCTGAATAGAAAGTGATTGCAGTTCTTCCGACCTGAAATCTTCAATTATGATGCTTTCTAGGACTGTCTCATCAGCCGCCATATAGATAATTGGGCTAGAGTGATGAAAGTCATGGTGATGGACAATCGTTTTATAACCAATAAATCTAATTTCAAGATGAACTTCATCTTCACATATATTATTGATAGTAAAATCACCATTCTCAGAAGCGACACTTACTTGACTTGTTCCTAAGACAATAACCGTAGCAAATGGAAGAGGTTCATTGGTATCCAGACCTATAATTTTGCCATGTACCGATCGATCACATGAATTCGATTGCCCAAAGACAAGCGCTTGAAAACCCAATATGAAACATAAAACTATATATCGCATGGGTTATGCACACTTAGCACAAAATCCATCTACGATCATGTTAACCGCATTTATTAAATAGCCTTTTGGCAAGGTCACAGGAGGAACTGATTTATCATCTAAACATTCGGTTTCACCACAGTTATTACACTTAAAATGAATGTGATTATGATCGTGATGATCCGGTGAACAAGTTTCATGACATAAGCCATAAGTAGCTATTCCTGCTGCATTTGGTATTTTATGAAGAATTCCTGAATCTAAAAAGCTACTAAGCGTTCGATATAATGTGACTCTGTCATATTGCTTAAGTTTACTTTCAAGATCGCCTTGTGATAATGCTGTTTCTTTATATAAAAAAAACTCTATAACCTTAAGTCTACAATCGGTAATTCTTAGATTGTGAGATTTCAATATATTTTTTAGGCGGTCCGCATTTTCCATTCAGTAAAGGTACATAAATGCAACCTTATTGCGTATAAATAACGAGAAAAAATCAATATTTCTTTTAACCAGATTAGCAACAGTTAAACTTAGTTGCTAATAATTTATTTATACAAGCTCTTATCCTGGGTAAGATGTTAAAGTAACTTACTTGCGCACATATTCTCTTTGGACAGTCTTTCTTTATTATTTCAGCGATAGACAATGTTCAATATTCTATTGGAGTATTCGATACTGACTTTGAGGATGGCTGGTAGGAAAAGGCAAATGTGTGCGATAAATTGACTGCAGATGTTTCTAGTCTCTTCCATCTCAATAATGCGTTTAAAGCCACTTCGCTTTTATGTCTTTGTATTTAGTTCTTCCGATAGGGATAAGTGCCCCATTTTTTAGCTCCGCCATATATTTGCTTCCAGATGCTACAATAATATCCTTTATCTCAGACATCTTCACTAAGTATGATTTATGGATGCGTTCAAAAGAATACGATAACAACTGTTCTAGCTTTTCGAGTGACTTATCATGCAGTTCTTTGGTTCCATCCGTTAGAAAGAGTTCAGTATAGGGACCAGCTCCTTTTATGTAAAGTAAATCCTCAATAGGGATGAGCTGTATCCTGCCTTTTTTTTTCACAGCCAAAAGCTTAATCTTATTGTCTTCTGTTTTTTCTTTAGTAATTGCCCGATTAAAAGCTTGCTCCAATCGATCTCTGTTAAATGGCTTAGGTACAAAATCTAACACCCCATATTCAAAAGCAGTCAGCGCTTGCTCTTTGTTGGCGGAAACAACTATCGTATGAAACGATTCAGAAACCGCTGTAGTAAGCATGTCAAAACCATTTTCACCGTTAAGATTCAAATCCAAGAGTACAAGATCCAATGAGCCATTTTCAATAAACTTCAATGCCTCATGGAGTGTGTTAATATGGGTTAGCGACTCTAAGGCATCACCAAAAATATCACGAGTCATTCGTTCTATTCTCTTAGCAATTCTTGATTCATCCTCTACGATTAATATGTTCATCTCCTTAGGAATATATCTTTATGGTGTTTTTCCAACCGTGATCTGTTGGTTCAGAGGTAAGTTCCCAATTCGAATGATAACTTTCGGTAAGTCGAGCCTTTATGTATTTCAGTCCCGTACCATCTTCTCTATTACTCGTTGCTTGTCTCAAACTAGTAGAAGCAAATGTTAAAAAGGTATAACACTTGAAATTACTATTCGATTCAAATACCAGCTTAAATTTGATACTGTTATCTCCTAGAGGCAAACTGTGAGTAATTCCGTTTTCCAATAATGTATGAAGAATGGCTGGAGGTATTTTTTGTTTTGGGTCTATTCCTTCTTCTTGCAAGGAGTAGTTTATTTCTTGCCGGTACTCCATGATTTCAAGATGTGTACGACAAAGCGCTATTTCTTGAGCAA
Organism: Cyclobacteriaceae bacterium; assembly: GCA_034112085.1. Classification (GTDB taxonomy): domain Bacteria; phylum Bacteroidota; class Bacteroidia; order Cytophagales; family Cyclobacteriaceae; genus JAWUWD01. The sequence continues at coordinate 8,263 of JAWUWD010000056.1, read as the reverse complement.
TAGGAATCAATGTTTGATTTTCTATTTGATTAAAAAGATCAAATTCTTTGGCCAATGCTTCTATAAACAAAACGCCCTTTTGAGGTGATTCTTCGACCCAATCTATCAATGAGGTCAAGGTATTCATTAGAAAGTGCGGTTGAATATTCTTTTTCAGCAATTCCAGGCGCAGGCGTGTGGATTGAACGAGTGAATCTTCATAGGCAAGCCGCTGATCTTTGATTCTAAGAGATAATAAATACAACATGCCTAAAAGTATAAGCCCCAGACCTGCATACAGACTAGTGACAAAACTAGTGGCGAGATATATCACTATTGGAAAAAGTAAGGTCACAAGGACGAAACGTGCACCTCTTACTTTATTATAAGCCCCGTACACTACTATGCCAAAGGAGGAAATCCACATACTCAAGACCGAACTGACCACTGTGAAATCATAGGCATGGTGGCTGATAAGAAAAATGATTAATAGAATTCCAGCATATAGAATTAGTAACAGTTTTTGTCTGGGATACGGAAACTGTATGGAGAAATAGAATGGTATCAAAAATGAAATTCCCAGCAAAAATATGTGAATAACTTGTAATCTTACGACATGCAGACTGTAATGCATACTCAAATATTCTCTGTTAAACACGGTCAATACCAGGACGAAAACAAATAGACAGCAAATACTAAAAATGAGCGTTGAATACGCTTTCTTGTTGCTCAGGAATAGAAAAAGAAAATAAATGGATGCGATGAAAAAAGCTCCCGCGAAAACGTGCATGTAGGAGGTTTCAATGAGCAGATCGGTGAGCAAATCCTTATACTCAGCGATCTCCAGTTCATATCTCCCTACATGATCAGGAAAATAATAATTACTTAATCGTAACGCCATCACATGTTTTCCTTCAGTCGTTAGATGGGTAGGAATGCTGAAAGTAAGCCACAATTCACCGGCAAGAGGAAGTTCTACCTCTTGTCCAGGATTTCCATTTTTTCCAATCAAAACTCCATCCCAAAAAATTTCATATTCTCCATAGGCTTCTATTTGAAGGCCGTAGGGCCGATATTCTTCGGGAGCGGTTAGAATATCAATCTTGGTTCTGGACCAGAAAACCTGGCCTTCCGGAATGAGTTTTATCCTACTTTCCCAATTGCTATCATTGTAGACCTTCTTGGCCCATGATGGATGGTCACCTATCTTGAATACCGTGCGTTGTTCTTTGAAAATAGCAGGGTCCTCAGAGCAGGAAGATGCCAAAAGCACAACGGATATTAAAAGAAAATAAGGTGAGAATTTCAGGGCCATTTTGAGCTGACTTTATTATGTAAAGTAACATGATAAATCTGTCTTTTCTAAGAAACCTAGAGCAGTTCATACAAGCACAGAGCAGTTGACAAATTAAACGATGACTATTTACAACCTATCAGAGAGCTTTAGAGTAAAGTCTTCAAAAACCTAAACAAATTATGAAAATTTCTTTAAGTAAGTCCCGGAAAGAAGTGAACAAAAATGCTAGAAGAGTTAAGCTCGTGATGATGCTACTTGTAGCAAATTTGATGGCGCTAAACACTGTATTTGCACAAGAAAAGGCAGAAAACGATCCTGATTTTCCACATTCTACAGAGCAAAGTGAACCAGCAGTTACCCTGGGCGAAATATCTTCACTTCAGTCCAAAGTGTTAAACAAAACTGTTCCACTATCAATCCATTTACCTGCTGACTACGATAGCTCCAAGAAAACCTACCCTGTGCTGTATATGTTAGATTCAGATTACCGATCTCGGTTCGCCATGTTAGCTTCTACACTAGACTACATGGGCGAGTCACTACAAATTCCTGAGATGATACTCATTGGAGTAGATTTACCCGAAGGAAATAGAATTTTGTTACCAACAAGGGAAAATCAAGACACAACAATTCCGGATGGTTATATTAACTTTTTTGAGACAGAGCTGATGCCGCACGTTGATAATAAATACCGGACTGCTCCGTTCAAAGTGCTCTTTGGCGCTTCTAACAGTGGGTTTTTCAGTGTTTACACGCTGCTCAATAACCCCCTTCTGTTTAATAGCTACTTTGCAAGTAGCCCATCCATTATGGTTATGCCGGCAGTGCTTCAACAAAAAATAAAATCAGGTCCGTTAAAAACGCTTAAGGAAAACAGATCTCTACACATCATTTATAGCGATGATGAGGAAATGACAGAGATTGTTTCTGAATTCTCTCGTGTGGTAGAGGACCATAAACCAGAGAGTTTTACCTATAAAGTGGATGAATTGGTGAACCAGGGTCATGTGCCAGCGATGGATTTCACACAGTTTCTTGTCGCGCTATACCCTGACTTTAATCCCTACGAAAACCTGGACTCCTTGGATAAAGTGACACAACATTTCGATAGGTTATCAAAACGATACGGGTATGAAATTCAGCCGCCTATATCGATCATATTTAACCTTGGTCTTGATATGATTTATGATCAGAAGAATTTGGTTGCCGCAGAAAAAATCTTTCAATACTCCCTACAGGTGTATCCTGAAAACAAGGAATCTTATATGGGAATGGGTACTGTTCGTAGAGATCAAGGTCAGCTTGAAAGTGCTAAGGTCATGTTCGAAAAAGCACTGACAATTGATCCTGATTATTCATTTGCTAAAAGGCAGCTACAAAAACTTGAGAAATGAAACCTGACTTTACTCATTAAAGATCTATTGGGTGAGCACAGAAGTTCCTGAGAATCTAAGACCTTCAGAATAAAACAAATGGCCAAACGTAAAAAAATCAAACAACAACTCGCATGCTTAAAAATTATATAAAAGTTGCTTTCCGAAATCTAATAAGACAACCTGGCTACACTGCCCTTAATATTATTGGACTTACGGTTGGTATTGCCTCTAGTTTAATAATTCTTCTTTATATTTTTCATGAAACGAGTTTCGATAAGCACCACACTAAGGGGGATCGGATCTATCGTCTTTCAACAGAGTTTACTGAGCCTGATAATTCGTTTAAGTGGGCACAAATGACCCCCCGAGCTGCATTTGCCGTTAAAAATGAATACCCGAAGGTAGAACAGGCGGCTCGAATGCAGGGTCTAAGTGGTCAAGGCGGTATGAGGTTTGAGTTCAATCAAGTTGATTACTATGAAGAAAATGTCTATGCAGCTGACTCAACAATTTTCGAATTATTTGATTATGAATTTGTAGCTGGAAATCCCAAAACTGCATTGATGGCTCCCAATTCGATAGTCATTAATCAGTCCATGGCAACGAAAATATTCAAAAACGAAAACCCACTAGGCCAAACAATCCGAAGTGGTGGAGATAGGGAAATGTCTTTGCAAGTGACAGGCGTCTACAAAGACATGGCTAGCTCTTCTCACCTTATTGCTGAAGCATTGATATCGTGGAAGACTACCCATCCAGATGGAGACATAGGCTGGGGACAGTGGGGTGTCTTTTCCTATGTTTTAGTTAATGAAGGTGTCACACAAGAAGCGTTACAAATTAACCTTGATTCGACTACTGCTAGATATATAGCTCCGATCTTTGATCCGATTAACCTCAAGGTTAGAATGATGGCTGTTCCATTAAAAAGTATCCATTTGACTTCAGATTTTGAAAATGAACCAGTGCCAGTTGGCGACATTCAATATGTTCAGATATTCTCTGCAATAGCAATTTTCCTCATCATTATTGCCAGTATCAACTACATGAACTTGGCCACAGCACGATCTACCAAGCGGTCCATGGAAGTTGGCTTAAGAAAAGCAATGGGTGCCCAAAGAAGCGGTTTAATAGGTCAATTTTTGACTGAATCAATGCTAATTACATTGATATCTTCTATCATAAGTATTCTTCTTATGATAGCCATTGTTCCTAAAATAAACAGCATTGTAGGTACTAATTTGGCTATCGAGGGATTACTTCACACCAATGTGATATTAGCTGTCATTGGTATCGTATTTATCACTGGATTTATTGGTGGTTGTTATCCCGCTTTCTTTTTGTCTTCTTTTCAGCCAGCGGCTGTACTGAAAGGGGGTGGAGGGAAATCTAGCGGCAAATTATTAAGGAAGGCTTTGGTGACGATACAGTTTTCCATTTCCATGTTCATGTTGATTGGTACTTTGGTTATTTATGCTCAAATGCAATTTGTAAGGAACAAAGATTTGGGTTTTGATAAAGAGCAGATGATGCAAATCGACTTTAGAAGTAGGGCAGATATGGCGAAATGGAATATACTTAAAAATGAATTGGTTCAAAATGCCAATATAGGTGGAGCCGGATCTTCGAACACAACTCCTGGAAATGGTTACCCCAAAAACGTGTTTTCAATCGAAACTGAAGAAGGACCTATGGACGACCGAGGAGTAGACAATTATCGGGTTGACTATGATTTCTTTTCGACATTAGGTATTGATGTGGTTGAAGGAAGAAACTTCTCATTGGATTTTGCTTCGGACTCTTCTCAAGCCGTAATGGTGAATGAGGCCATGGTTCGAAGAATGAACTGGACAAACCCAATTGGTAAAAAAATTCATGTGTCCAGATATGATTCATTACCTTCTGCATTAGTTGTTGGTGTGGTTAAAGACTTCCATCAACAATCACTTTACGATCCAATCACAGCCTTGGTGTTTATCCCAAGTCATATCAATGGTTCTGCCATTGTTAAAATCACAGGAGATATTACATCTACCATTGACCTAATTGAGGAGGCATGGGAAAGAACATACCCTAACACGGCATTTGAGTATGTGTTTATTGATGAGCAATTCATGGAGAATTACGAGGCTGATCAAATCCGTGGTCAATTATTCTTAGGCTTTTCTGGCATGACCATCTTGATTGCTTGTTTAGGATTATTGGGATTGGCTTCATACACTGCAGAGCAACGCTCTAAGGAAATTAGCATCAGAAAAGTACTTGGTGCAAATACACAAGGGCTAATTAATTTACTCATTAGAGATTTTGTACTCCTCATCGTCATTGCTGGTATACCCGCGTCCGTATTGGGATATTTTTCTATGATGACTTGGCTGGAAAGTTTCGAATTCCATATAACTCCAGGGTTTACAATATTTGCAACCGTACTGGTAGGCACTATTGTATTAACGGTGCTTACTACTGGTTATCATGCCCGTAAAGCTGCTAATGCTAACCCTGCGCAGAAGCTGAGGGGTGAATAAGGAGCACAATAGTAAAAGCTAATAGACTCATTCTCTCTGCAATAACAAAAGGACGAAAACATGAGAACAACCAAATTATTAATATTGACATGTACTATATCCCTAAACACTGTCTTTGCGAAAGAAAAGATAGAAAACGATCCTGATTTTCCGCTCTTAGAGGGTCCTTATCTTGGGCAAAAGCCACCGGGCTTAATTCCTGAAGTTTTTGCTCCAGGTATTGTTTCATTAAAAGGAAGAAATGAAGGTGCTGTTTCTTTTTCTCCTGAATTAGATGAAATATATTTTTCGGCTAATAAAAAAGGCGAAAATTCGGCTGTGTATTTCTCAAAAAAAGAAAATAAACAATGGACTAATCTTAAAAAAGCAAATTTTACAAAAGGCAAGAGGATTGCTGAAACGGACCCATTTGTGAGCATTAGTGGTGAAAGAATTTATTTTGTAGATGATAATGACAAAATTTGGTATGTAAACCGCTTGGAGGATTCCTGGGGCGATGCAATACAGCTTGATTCACCTATAAATGATGATTTAGTTTTTCATCCGATTGAAGCCAAAAATGGAGATCTTTATTATTTCAATGTGTCAAAAATGAAACTGTATTATGCACCCAACAAAAACGGTGAATTCCCCGAAGTGCAGGAAGTTGAAATTGAATTTGGGTTTCACGGTTTTATTTCCCCATCTCAAGACTTTTTAGTAGTAGATGCTCGAAATAAAAATAATGACAATGATCTTTATGTCTATTTTAAGAAGCAAGACGGAACATGGACAAAACCAATTGACCTTGGAAATGAAGTAAATTCTAATTTTCATGATTCAGTCCCGCGTATCACTCCAGATGGTAAATATTTATTTTTTACCCGAACAACTGAAGAAGATGATAAATTTATTTATTGGGTGAGCACAAGAGTTATTGAGAATCTAAGACCAAAATAGTACGGAACGTATAGAAAAAGTCTACTAGGCTTTTTTAGTGAACGAGCCAGCTGAGGGGTTGGGATTATAAATTCAAACACAAAAAATAAATAATGAAAAAACCACATTTTACTTTGATACTTGCAGGCGCACTATTTTTAAATGCTTGTAATACTAATAATGAGAAGGCAAAAGACAATGGTTTACCAATTATAGAAACTGCCTATTTTGGAGAAAGGCCACCGGGTTTGATTCCCAAGCAGTTTGCCCCTGACATTGTTTCTCCGGAAGGGCTTTTTGAAGGAGGGAGGCTTTCTCCAGATAAGAAGAGTTACTATTTCACAAGGAAAAATGGGAAATATAAAGAGCGGACATTTTTTGTTATTCGATATGAAAATGGGAGTTGGGGAAATGAATCTGAAACCGAACTAAAATGGCCGAGATTCTCTAAGGGAGGCGATTCTTTATACCGTGGCAATAAATATAGAATACGCACCGAAACCGGTTGGTCGGAATACAAAAGTCTTGGTGCTCCTTTTACAGATATGCACATCATGGGCATATCATTTTCAGACAATGGGACTTCTTTCTTTGATCAATTTGAAAGACCAGATACAGTTGGAGCAATCAGTTATTCGCGCCTTATCAACGGTAAATATGAACCACGTCAAAAGTTAGGCAAGGAGATCAACACCGGGACATGGATTGCCCATCCGCACATAGCACCGGATGAATCCTATTTGCTATGGGATGTTCAAAGAGAAGATGGATATGGTGGTTCTGATATCTACATTAGTTTTCGAGCTAAAGATGGCTCTTGGGTGCCAGCAATCAACATGGGAGATGAGATCAACACAGCATTAGATGAAAGTGGCGTACATGTAACAGACGATGGTAAATACCTGTTTTTCTCCAGGGGAGAGTGGGAGGTCAAGGAAGATGGAAATACTAATTGGGCGGCTAAAAGTTATTGGATAGATGCTCAAGTAATTGAGAATCTCAGACCACAAGAATAAGAACATTAAGAAAATAAGAAATATGAAAACAATGAAATTATTAATATTGATAAGTCTCCTATCCTTAAACGTGGTCTTTGCTCAGGAACATATGGCGAGCAATTTCAGCTTTCCACCCCTAGAAGGACCGTACATGGGACAAAAGCCACCAGGCATGGTAGCAGAGCCATTTGCTCCGGGAATCATTTCGAAAGGAGGCTGGGAGATTGAGGGCGTATTTGCACCTGGCATGACAGAGTTTTACTTCACCACAAGAAGCGGCAAAGGCACACCCATCACAGTTATTGGCTTCCGACAGCAAGACAATGTCTGGAAGAAATATACTGAATTCAAGCGCAGAGGTGAAATATCGTTTTCGCCAGATGGTACACGTATGCACATGGCTAAAGGCTATAAAGACCGTATAGGTGATGCATGGTCCGAACGCAAAAGTCTAGGTCCAATGTTTGATCGGAAAGATTGGGGTATCATGCGTCTTACGGCCTCGGAAAAAGGCACCTATGTTTTTGACGACTATAAAAGCGATGATGTGATTCGCATATCAAGGCTAAAGGACGGAACGCGGCAAGCACCAATAAAAATGGGGCCAGTGGTGAACACGGGCGAATGGACAGCCCATCCATTCATCGCACCAGACGAAAGCTATCTGATATGGGATAGTGAAAGAGAAGGTGGATATGGGGGCTCTGATCTTTATATTAGTTTCCGACAAGAGGACGGCTCATGGGGGCCTGCCATTAATATGGGGGATAAGGTCAACTCTGACAAATGGGATGCTTATGCGAGCGTTACCCCAGACGGCAAGTACCTCACATTCAATAGAGGCATCAGTGACGATGGTAAAAACGTGGATATCTACTGGGTAGATGCGGGAATTATTGAGAGCCTTAAGTCCAAATAGAAAGGAACGTATAGAAAAGGTCTAGCAGACCTTTTTAGTGAACGAGTCAGCTGGTGCGTTGGTAATAAAAATTGTAAACACAAATTAATAAACAATGAAAACAACGAAATTATTAATATTGACATGTGTTTTATCACTCAACACCGTCTTTGCTCAAGAAAATAGTAAAAACGATGGGACACAAACGGTAGAAAAATCTTATTTAGAATTACCCCGGATACAGGTAATCCCCATAAAGGAGACTAAGACTG